>JAFUVO010000093.1 GCA_017477525.1 Oscillospiraceae bacterium
ACGCCCTGCGGGAGCTGGTTCGCCTGGGCCAGCATGGCCTGCGCGGACTGGTTGAGGATGGAGTTCTTGGTGTACTTCATCATTTCCTCGGCCACGTCGGTGTCGCGGATTGTGGACTCCGCGTCCTGGATGTTCTCGCGCATCACGCTCAAGTTGTTGATCGTATGCTCCAGACGGTTCTGGGTCGCGCCCAGCAGACCGCGGATATCGGAAACATACTCGATGGCATCCTTGATATCGCCCATGGCCTTGGTGGACGCCGCCTGCGCCTGCGCGTTGGTTGCGCCGGTACCACCCGTCAAATCAATCTTACCGCCAGAGCTGCTGAACATATCGCTCATTTTGATGCTCTTGATCTGTACGTTCAGCTGGTTGTAGGACGAATTGTCGTCGCCAATCTGGAGCAAAAGCCCGCCCGAAGAAGCGGCGCTGGAGCTGCCGCCCGAAGAACCGGAACTGCCGGAGCTGGAGCTGGAACTGCTGTCCGTGCTCGATTGGCCCTTGGCCGCGTCAAGCTGCGCCTTGGTCAGATACTTGACGGTTCCGATCTTGCTTTCGAGCTCATCGGCGGTCTCGTAGGCGGTGAAGCCCTTGATCGTCAGGCGGTCGCCGATTCCCTCGGTAGACGCAAGCGTAGCAAATTCCACCTGCGCAGAATCAAAGCCACGGTTCACAAGGAACTGATTGATCTTTGCGTTCGCGTTAGCCGCTTGCGTAAGGTCAGCCCACTTGATACGGCCGGTATTCAGGTCAGTTTCTGAAGCGGTAATAATGATCTTGTAATTGCCGATATGAATCTCATCGCCGACGTTCGCGCTTGCAAGACTGGCCAGATGAAGCGCACTGGCATCACCAGAACTGTCCGTGATTGAGAGGTTGTAGCCCAACTGCGCGAAGTTATCACCGGCCAGACTGTCACGGCCCTCCAAATAGGTATAGGAGATGCCGTCCTCGCTGTCGACGGTTCTGCCGTTGGCCAGTGCAACGCGCATGGCGCCCAGATCCTGCGCACCGCCAGACGCCCCCTGCCAGGTGACGTTTACATGCCAGTTGCCCTGTGTTCCGCCCACAAAAATCTTGTAGTTTGTTTGGATAGAGGAGTCAAAGGCGTTGCTGGCAAATGCTGCCTTCGCTTTTGCCAAGGCTACGGTAGCACTCGTCGCGTTCTGGATGGCATACAGCTTCGCCGCGTCAATCTTCAGCACCTTTGAGCCGATGCTGATGGTATCGCCGCCTTGCAGCGCGGATACATCAGCTGAGAAGTTGTAGGTTGCCCTTGTCGTGCTGCCGTCGCCGCCGTTGATGCCGTACTGTCTGACAGTGATGTTGGACTTTGAGCCAAGCGCGGCGTCTACTTTAGAACCGAGATAACCCGCAATCTTAGCTTTCAGCGTGACGGTATACTTCGTAACATCATCACCGCTGACGGCGGAAGCAATCGTAGTCGATCCATATCCGTTGGGGCCCATGTTGACGCCGTTGATCTCAATATCAAACATGTCTTTGAGCTTTATCACCTTGCTGCCAAAGGTCGCGTTCGCGCCGAGGGTCAGGCTTCCGATTTCCTTCAGTGTTGTAGTCGCCGTGATAGTCAAAGTTGAAGTACCGGCGGACCCCAGCGTCAGCGTGAAGCTCGAACCAAGTCCGCTCATACTGCCCGCGTTGCTGCCGCCGACGCTGAACTCAAGGGTCAGGGCCTGGGACTTCGCGGTGACGCGGCCGTCGAGCTTGAAGTTGGCGTTCAGGACGCCTGTGGTATCCGCTGCAGCGGCGGTTGTGGAGGTGCCGGAGGCGGCGGAAGTGCCAGAGGCGGAAGAGGTGCCCGTGCTGCTGCCGGTACCACTCAGGTCGCCGTTCAACAGCTTGAGGCCATTGAAGTTGGTGGATTCGGCGATACGGTCGATTTCCTCTGACAGCTGGTCCACCTCTGCCTGCAGCTTGTTGCGCTCGGTGTCGCTGTAGATGCCGTTGGCGGACTGCTCGGCCAGGGAATACATGCGGTTGAGCATGTCGTGGACCTCGGCCAGCGCGCCTTCCGCCGTCTGCACCAGGCCGATGCCGTCCTTCGCGTTCTTCTGGGCGACCTCGAGGCCCGTGATCTGCGCGCGCATCTTTTCGCTGATGGCCAAGCCGGCGGCGTCGTCGCCCGCGCGGTTGATCTTGTAGCCGGAAGAGAGCTTCTCCAGGTTCTTGCTCAGCAGCGAGTTGTTGCTGACATAGTTCCTGTAGGCGGTCATCGCCGGAATGTTGTGTTGGATTCTCATGATATCCTCCTTAAATATGCGTTTACCGAGAACGCCTTCCTTGGCGCTCCCGTTTTTTGTTTGTGCGCTTCCGGCAGCCGTCCGTGTGGCCATCACGTCCGGGCGCCTTCGGCGCGGCTTCTATCTCCAACCGGCGCGTCCGCCGGATGTGAGCTTTTGTATGTAGTCCCTTCTCTGATTCGCGATACGCCCGTACACGCGGGCCAGCTTCAATCTGTGCGCGTTCAGCGTCTGGCTGTCCGCCTTCGACAGAAACGGCGCGGAGCGAATCTATTCCTGTGCGGATGCGCTAACTATACCATTTGAGGCTGCTGTTTGTCAAGCCTCTGCTTGAGGCCTCTATTTTCTTTATCGACAAGATCGCGAAAAAATTAAGCCCCTGATTTTATTTTTTTCCACAGTTGGTCCGCGCGACGGCTTCCGTCGAATCGCGTTCCGCTATTTCCCGCCGTGATCATCGGCGTCCCCTTTCAGCTTCACGCCGCCAATAATCTTCATCTTTGGCACAGGCGTACAAGGGAAAACAGATTTGATCCGCAAGGCGCGGGCACTCCTCGTGTATCTGTGTTGCATTCATGTTGGGATTCCGTCTCCTTTTGAAAAGAGGCTGGCGCGCGTCACACAGCGTCAGCCTCCACAAACCATTCACTTATTTTTCCGCCGGTTCCCACTTGCGGCGGATGGGAGACACGATAGAGCCTGTGTTCTTCATCGCGGCAAAAGCTTTGTTCGAAGCTTTCCGGTCAACGCCGTTCAGTTCAGCGATCTGGCTGTCCCTCCGCCTTAGTCGCCGAGCTGCTCGATCAGATAGTTCTCGTACCCAATTTCCTCGATCAGATTCAGATGCTGTCTCACCCAGTTGAAGTGCTCCTGCTCATCGACGATAAACTGCTGGATCATGTTCTTCGTCACATAGTCGTCGTCGAACATGGCAAGGGACTTGCTCATCATGGGGAGCGCCTCCGCGCTGTCCTTGCAGTCATACTCCAGCATTTCCTTGATCCCGGTGATCACGGGATACTCCTGAATGGCAACGACAGGCGTCTCGCCGAGCTCAATGAGCCGGGCGTTGACCTTCTTGGCTTCCTCCCACTCTTCATCGGACTCGGCCATAATCTTGTCGCCAAGCTTGCCGAAGCCGCGCTGCTTCAGAAGCTGCGCGTGAATGGAGTGCTGCTGGGAGTTTCCAAACCAACCCTTTGCGAATTCCTTCAACAGTTCAACCTTTGTCATCGTAGAACCCTCCGTCGTTAAATTATTTTGCGCTGTTTGATTGCGCACAATCAATACGGTCATCCTACCACAATCCATGTGTGATGCAAGTCAGAATCCTGTCAATTTATCTCATTATGAGAATAATGAGATAAATTCTCTCATTTTTCGCAAAGAATATGAAACAGCGGCTCGGGCAGAGAGCGTTCATATACCTCCGAGAGCGCCTCAGAGGACGCCTGGTACAGTCCCATAATCCACATGCAGGTCAGGCCGATCGTGCCATGGCAGTACAGTCCGATATACATCCGGGTTATTTCATCAAGCTGATCCGTTCCCGCCGCTTTTTGAACGGATTCGCTCAAAGCATGGATATGGATCTCCGTCATGTAGCGTACAAAGGAGTCATAGCCGCTTGTGTGCAGGAAAAGATTGGCAAGATAGTCCTTTTGCTGGGCATAGAACCTCGCTCCATCCATGGATATTTCTTTCCATCCATAGCCATCCCGGTCCAGCCTGCGCATCAGATCGCTGAGCCGGCGGGAATAATCCCAGGCGATCAGGTCATACTTGTCCTTGAACTGTCGATAAAAGGTCGCGGTGGAATAACCGCAGTTTTTAACGATATCCTGAACCGCGATCTTATCGATAGCCCTGGTTTGCGCCAATTCCCGAAAGGAATCCGCCAGTAATTCTCTTGCTGTTTTTCGTTTCATATTATCCGCTTGCCTCCCCAAATTTCCACGCTTCCCGAAGAACTTTGATCGCGGCGTTCCGGAATTTTTCAAGAGAAACCGACCGGTTTTGCAGCCAATCTGTCCACAAACCGATGGCGCCGGCGGAGATGAACTCAGCATACAGGTCCCTCTCATAGCTTCCCTGATCACTCTCCCGATCACGGAAGTGATCCAAAAGCGCTGCTTCAAGACGTTTCTAAAGTCATTTTTGAGAAACATGAACGATGAAACGCTGTGTAGATATTTCTTTTGGTTCTGGCCACTCTGCGATCCATTCTTTGTCCTCTCCTGCATACCAATCGACTCTTTCGATCATATCATAGCATATTATTCTACAAAATAAAATACTTTTGTAGAATAATTCTCATTATCTCGAAAACTGGCAACTGCAAACAATGGCTACCCCATGAACTGAATCTCCCATTGAAATCCCAACTTGAAGTATGTACGGGTGCTTTCCCGTTCCATTGTGGCATACTGCTCAATATCAGTGCGTCGGCGGTTATCCTGTACATCTTTTGAACCAGTTTTCGTTCATTCCGCCCCTCCAAAACCGCTCCGGACAAAAAAACCATCCTTGCCCGTTCCCGACCGCCCAAACCGACGGCGACCGACGGAATACCGACGGAAATCGGGGCCAAAATCCCCATGATGGCAAGGATATCCATGAAAACGAAAAAACGGTTATCCCCGCTGATTTCATGCTGAAAATCGCGGAAATAACCGTTTTGTCAAGTTCATCCTAAGCAAAACGGGAACAACCTTACGGCTGTTCCCGTTGGTGCGCGAGGGGGGAGTCGAACCCCCACGCCCGGAATGAGCACCGGCACCTGAAGCCGGCGAGTCTACCAATTCCACCACTCGCGCATGTTTTTTGTTTTCGCAATTCCCGATTGCTTGATTATCATAGCACCGCCCGCGGGAAAAGTCAAGACCTTTTTTTATTTTTTTCGCCTCTCCCCTGCCCTGACAAAAACAGCGCCGGGAACAGTGCGAGAATTGTGGATATTGGCTATTGACTTTAATTCATAAAAGTGTTAAAGTATCTGAAGTCAAAGGCAATGACGAAGCAGAGTAGGCCGAATCCCAATGCTCCCCCCAGAGAGCCGCCGGTTGGTGCGAGGCGGCGGGGAACGGGCGGCTGAATACCCTTCTGAGCCGTGCGCTGAACACGAGAACGTCGGAAAGTAAGCGCAACCGGGTGCGCCCGTTACAGCGTCCGGGGCTTGTCAGAGTCCTTTGAGGCCGCGTTTCGCGGCGAACTGGGGTGGTACCGCGGGATTTTCTCGCCCTCAAGGCCGACATGGCTTTGGGGGCGTTCTTCTTTCCCGCCGCTTCCCCCAACAAAAAGCGATACATCCAGATTCAGGAGGAAAAAAGAGGAAACATGGTAATTACAGATTTTCTGGAACGCAACGCCCGGCTCTGGGGCAACGACTGCGCATTGGTGGAGCTCAGCCCCACGGAGGACCGGGACCGGGCGGTCACATGGAGGGAGGCCAGCCTGATCGAGAGCGCCCAGCCCGATGCCCCCTACCGCCGGGAGATGAGCTGGGCGGATTTTGACCGCCGGGCCAACCGCTTCGCCAACCTGTTGCTCAGCCGCGGCCTGGAACGGGGGACCAAGGTGGCGATTCTGATGATGAACTGCCTGGAATACCTTCCCATCTACTTTGGGATTTTAAAATCCGGCTGCATCGCGGTCCCGATGAACTTCCGCTACTCCGGCGAGGAAATCCGCTACTGCCTCGACCTGGCGGACGTGGAGGTCCTGGTATTCGGGCCGGAGTTCACCGAGCGGATGAACGGCATCCAGGGCCAGAACCCCAAGCTGCGCATCCAGTTCTTCATCGGCAAGGACCGCCCCGCCTACGCGGAGGACGGCCTGAAGATGATGGGCTACTGCTCCGCCAGCGCCCCGCCGGTGGCCTTGGCCCCGGAGGATGACGCGGCCATCTACTTCTCCTCCGGCACCACGGGCTTCCCGAAAGCCATCCTACACCCCCAGCAGTCCCTGACCCAGTCCTGCATTTTGGAGCAGAAACACCACGGCCAGACCAAAGAGGACGTGTTCCTGTGCATCCCGCCGCTGTACCACACGGGCGCGAAAATGCACTGGTTCGGCTCGCTGGCCTCCGGGGGCAAGGCGGTCATTTTGCGTGGCGTGAAGCCGGAGTGGATTCTCCGGGCGGTCACGGAGGAAAAATGCACTATCGTCTGGCTGCTGGTCCCCTGGGCGCAGGACCTGTTGGACGCGGTCGACGCCGGCAGGATCAACCTTGACGACTACCTGCTGGACCAGTGGCGGCTGATGCACATCGGCGCGCAGCCTGTCCCCCCCAGCCTCATCCGCCGCTGGAAGGAGCGCTTCCCCCATCACGACTATGACACCAACTACGGCCTCAGCGAGTCGACCGGCCCCGGCTGCGTCCACCTGGGGATTGAAAATATCCGCAAGGTCGGCGCCATCGGCGTCCCCGGCTACGGCTGGGAGGCGAAAATCATCGACAGCGAGGGCGGCGAGGTCCCCGACGGGACCGTGGGCGAGCTGGCGGTCAGGGGCCCCGGCGTCATGAAATGCTACTACCACAACCCCGAGGCCAGCGCCGAAGTCCTCCACGACGGCTGGCTCTGGACCGGCGACATGGCCAAGCGGGACGGGGAAGGCTTTATCTGGCTGGTGGACCGCAAGAAGGACGTCATCATCTCCGGCGGCGAGAACCTCTACCCCGTCGAGATCGAGGACTTCATCCGCCGCTTCGACAAGGTCAAGGATGTGGCGGTCATCGGCACCCCCGACCCGCGCCTGGGCGAGATCGCCACGGCCATCGTGGAGATAAAAGAGGGCTTTTCCTGCACCGAGCAGGAGTTCAACGACTTCTGTAAGGGGATGCCCCGCTACAAGCGCCCCCGCCGCGTGATTTTTGAGCATGTCCCCCGCAACCCCACCGGCAAGATTGAAAAGCCGTTGCTCAGGGAAAAATACTGCCACGGCCGCCTGGTCGAGGCGCAGATCAGCGGGTAAAAGCAAAATACCCTCCCCCCGGAAATGGGGGAAGGGTGCGGCAAGATAAATTCCCACTTTCCTGATAGAAAGATTGGTAAATAAAAAGAAAAGAGAGTGAACAAGATGGACCTGTTTATCAAGATTCTGCTTCTGATCGTCTTTTTCGGCGTCATGGTGTATGTCGGCCTCTACAGCCGCCGCCACGCCACGGACGTCAACGGCTTCGTCCTGGGCGGGCGGAGCGTCGGGCCCTGGCTGACCGCCTTTGCCTACGGCACCAGCTATTTCTCCGCCGTGGTGTTCGTGGGCTACGCCGGGCAGTTCGGCTGGAAGTACGGCATCGCCGCCACCTGGGCGGGCCTGGGCAACGCCTTCATCGGCTCCCTGTTGGCCTGGGTGATCCTGGGCCGCCGCACCCGCGTCATGACCCAGCACCTGGACAGCGCCACCATGCCCCAGTTCTTTGAAAAGCGCTTCGGCAGCCGCTCCCTCAAAATCGTCGCCTCCGCGATCATCTTTATCTTCCTGATCCCCTACACCGCCTCGCTCTACAACGGCCTGAGCCGCCTGTTCGGCATGGCCTTCAACATTGATTACAGCGTCTGCGTCATCGCCATGGCGATCCTGACCGGGGTATATGTGATTGCCGGCGGCTACATGGCCACGGCCATCAACGACTTCATCCAGGGAATCGTGATGCTCTTCGGCATCTGCGCCGTCATTGTGGCGGTGCTCAAGAGCCAGGGCGGCTTCCTGGCGGCGCTGGACGGCCTGGGCCGGATTGAGGACCCCGCTGTTTCCTCCACGCCGGGCATCTTCGCCTCCTTCTTCGGCCCCGACCCGCTGAACCTGCTGGGTGTGGTGCTGCTGACCAGCCTGGGCACCTGGGGCCTGCCCCAGATGGTGCAGAAATTCTACGCCATCCGCAACGAGGGGGCCATCAACAAGGGCACGATCATCTCCACCTTCTTCGCCCTGGTGGTGGCCGGCGGCTGCTACTTCCTCGGCGGCTTCGGGCGGCTGTTCGCCCCCGTGCTGGACCCCAACGGCACCGGAACCCCCATCGGCGGCTTCGACAACGTGGTGCCGACGATGCTGGAGGGCCTGCCCGCGATTCTGATCGCCGTTGTGGTGGTGCTGGTGCTCTCAGCCTCCATGTCCACCCTCAGCTCCCTGGTGCTCACCAGCTCCTCCACCCTCACCCTCGACTTTTTGAAGGACCTGAGCAAAAAGAGCATGGATGAGAAGAAGCAGTTACTCATCATGCGCCTGCTGATCGTGGTGTTCATTTTAATCAGCGTAATCATCGCGATTTTGCAGTATAGGGCCAACGTCACCTTCATCGCGCAGCTCATGGGCGTGAGCTGGGGCGCCCTGGCCGGCGCGTTCCTGGCCCCCTTCCTCTATGGCCTGTACTGGAAGCGCGCCACCTCCGCGGGCTGCTGGGTCAGCTTCCTGTTCTCTGCGGTGGTCATGGTGCTGAACATCTTTGTCCGCGCCTCCTTCCCCAAGCTGCTGCAGTCCCCCATCAACGCCGGCGCGTTCTGCATGTTGGCCGGCCTGGTACTGGTGCCCCTGGTCAGCGCCTTCACCCGCCCGCCGGAACAGCGGGAGCTGGACCGCATCTTCTCCTGCTACGACCGCACCGTCACGGTCACGGTCCGGGATTCCATCGGCGAGGAGGCAAAGTAAAAACATTGCCGTCTGCTCCAAACCATCCCCCGCCAGCGGTGGGGGGTGATTTTTCACGCCCCTATTGTCAACCGATTTGAAAAATATAAGTTGACAATCAAAGGCCGGACGATTATAATCAGCTCTACCACAACATGGGAGGGATTGTATATGAAGGGAAGCTTCAAAGCCAGGGATTTGGCCTATATCGGGCTGGGGGCGGCGCTTCTGGCCGTTTGCGCCTGGGTCAGTATCCCCCTGCCGCCGCCGCTGGCGCCTTTTACGCTGCAAACCTTCGCCGTCTGCCTGGTCTGCGCGGCCTATGGCTGGCGGCTGGGGCTCTGGACGGTGGCGGTCTATATCCTGCTGGGAGCGGCGGGGGTGCCGGTGTTCTCCGGGTTCCGGGGCGGCGTGGGCATCCTGCTGGGCACCACGGGGGGCTATATCGTGGGCTTTTTGTTCACCGCGCTGATTGTGGGCCTGGCTGCGGACTGGTTCGGCCGGAGCGTACCCGTGATGCTGGCGTCGATGGCGCTGGGCATCCTCGTCTGCTACGCCTTCGGCACGGCCTGGTTCGTCATCGTCTACACCCGGAACACCGGGGCCATCGGCGTCCTGACGGCGCTGTCCTGGTGCGTATTCCCCTACCTGCTCCCCGACGCGCTGAAAATCTTAGCGGCCTCCGCGCTGGCCAGGCGCGTACACAGCCTGGCGGGAAAGGCGGAGGCGGCATGAAAAAGGACGCGCTGCTGAAACTCCTGGCGGAGCATACGGACACCTATATCTCCGGCGCGGAGCTGGCGCGGCTGCTCTCTGTCAGCCGCACGGCGGTGTGGAAGGGCATCGAAGCCCTGCGGGAAGAGGGCTACCGCATCGACTCCGTGACCAACCGGGGCTACCGGCTGTCGTCGGAGAGCGACGTGCTCAGCGCTGACGGCATCGCCCAGTACCTGAAAACCGGGGGCATCCGGCTTCAGGCATATCCAACGGTGAGTTCCACCAACACGGTTTTAAAAAGCCAGGCGGCGGAGGGCGCGCCGGAGGGCTCGGTCATTGCCGCCGCCGAACAGACGGCGGGGCGGGGCCGCATGGGCCGGAGCTTTTTCTCGCCGCCGGGGAGCGGGCTCTACCTGAGCATCCTGCTCCGGCCGCGGACCAGCGCGGCGGAAACGACGAGGCTCACGGCCT
>JAFUVO010000094.1 GCA_017477525.1 Oscillospiraceae bacterium
GGCACCCGCCCCGGCGCGGGAATCGAACATGGGGTGGTGGGCAAAATCCTCACCAGGGTCCGCCACACCAACAGCGCCCACAGGTGGGTCTGCCAGGTTGACGTGGGGCGGGATGCCCCCGTGCAGATCGTCACCGGGGCCCAGAATCAGAAGGAGGGCGACCTCGTCCCCGTGGCCCTGCCCGGCGCGCTTCTGCCCGGCGGCAAGAAAATTGAGGCAGGGATGCTGCGCGGCGAGCGCAGCGAGGGCATGTGCTGCTCCTATCAGGAGCTGGGTATGGAGGACCGGGACTGGCCCCACAGCGTTGTGGACGGGCTGTTCGTGCTGAACACCGACCCGGACCTGATGGCGGAGGGCCCAAAGCCCGGCGACGACATTGTCAAAGCCCTGCACCTGGACGACAGCGTGGTGGAATTTGAGATCACCCCCAACCGCCCCGACTGCCTCTCCGTCATCGGCCTGGCCCGAGAGGCCGCCGTGACCTTCGGGCGGGAGCTGAAAACGCACACGCCTGAGGTAAAAGGCGCGGGGAGCAATATGGAGGACCTGGCGAAAATCGAGATCGCCGACCCGGCCCTCTGCCCGCGCTACACCGGCCGGCTGGTCAAAAATGTCAAAATCGCCCCCTCGCCCCTGTGGATGCGGGAGCGGCTGCGGGCCGGCGGCGTCCGCCCCATCAACAACATCGTCGACATCACCAACTATGTGATGCTGGAATACGGCCAGCCCATGCACGCCTTTGACTTCTCCTGCGTGGACGGCGGCCACATCATCGTCCGCGCGGCCCGGGAGGGCGAGAGCATCCAGACTCTGGACGGCAAGGACCACGCCCTAGCGCCGGGGATGCTCTGCATCTGCGACGAGCATAAGCCGGTGTGCGTCGCCGGCGTCATGGGCGGGGCCAACAGCGAGATCGTCGGGGACACCGCCATGGTGCTGTTCGAGAGCGCCAACTTTGACGGCACCTCCATCCGCCGCACCGCCATGGCCCTGGGGATGCGCACCGACGCCTCCTCCCGCTACGAGAAGGGCCTCGACCCCGCCAACACCATCAAGGCCGTGCAGCGGGCCTGCGAGCTCGTGGAGGCCCTGGGCTGCGGCGAGGTGGTCGACGGCGTCATCGACGTGGTCCCCAACGCTTTTCCCGAAACCGTGTTCCCGCTGGAACCGGAGAAGATCAACGCCCTGCTGGGGACGGATATCCCGGCGGCGGAGATGGAGCGGATTTTGCGCTCGCTGGGCTTCGTCATTGAGAATGGGCGCGTCACCGTCCCCTCCTGGCGGGCCGATGTGGAGGGCATGGCCGACCTGGCGGAGGAGGTCGCCCGCTTCTACGGCTACAACAACATCCCCACCACCCTTCTGCGGGGCGACACCACCACCGGCGGTTACAGCGAGGAACAGAAGGCGGAGCTTCGTGCGGGCGAAACCTGCCGGGCCCTGGGCTATGACGAGATCATCACCTATTCCTTCATCAGCCCCGCGGCCTACGACAAAATCCGCTGGCCGGCGGAGGACCCCCGCCGGGACTGCCTCAAAATTCTGAACCCCCTGGGGGAGGACACCAGCATCATGCGCAGCAGCATCCTGCCCAGTATGCTGGACATTCTGGCCCGCAATTACAGCTACCGGAACACCGGCGTCCGGCTCTACGAGCTGGGCAAGATCTATTTCAAGCGCCCAGACGGTCTGGCGGACGAGCCCAAGGTCCTGGCCCTAGGCGCCTACGGCGGCATGGATTTCTTCGCCCTCAAGGGCGCGGTGGAAACCGTGCTGGACGCCCTGCGCGTCCCCGGCGCGCGCTTCGCTGCGGAACGGGAGAACCCCTCCTACCATCCGGGCCGCTGCGCCAAAATCACGGTGGACGGCCGGGAGCTTGGCGTTTTGGGCCAGATCCACCCCCTCGTCGCCAAAAACTACGGCATGGAAACCGAGGTCTACTGCGCCAAGCTGCGCTTTGACCTGCTCTACGCCCTCCGGGGCGGAACGCCGGTCTACGCGCCCCTGCCCCGCTTCCCCGCGGTAACGCGGGATCTGAGCCTGGTCTGCGCCGAGGGCGTGAGCGTGGGCGAGCTCAGCGACACGATTCTGGCCCACGGCGGGCAGTACCTCGAGAGCCTGCGCTTCGTGGACGTCTACCGCGGCGCGCCGATTCTGCCGGGCTTCAAATCCGTGACCTTCTCCCTGAGCCTCCGGGCCGAGGACCAGACGCTGACGGTGGAACACGCCGACGCGGCGGTGGCGGGCATCCTCGCCGGGCTGGAACAGGCCCTGGGCGCGGTCATCCGCTGAAGCCATGTATTGCGCCAACTGCGGGAAGTCCACGCGCCCGGACTTCCGCCATTGTCCCGGCTGCGGCGCGGCGCTGCCGGAGCCGGCCTTCTTCCTCAACTGGTACGACCAGGGGCCGCCGGTTCCTCCCGCCGCCCCCGGCGTCCGCACTGCCCCGGCCCGCTCCTCCGCCCCTCCTGTCGGGAGGGCGGAGGACCCCCGTTTCCTCTCTATGCGCCGGGCTTACCATTCCGGCGCGCTGGCGGTCTTAGTGGTCTTCGGCTTCGCCTTTGTGTTCCAGTGGCTGGTCGTGGCTGTGACGGCGCTGCTGCCGCTGTTTGGCGGCGGAAATCCGCTGGACCGCGAGGGGCCGGTGGCCGGGCTGGCCTATGCCCTGATCTACACAGTTTCCCTCGCCCTGGGGCTGCTGCTCTCCCTGCCCTTGTGGCGGCAGGTCAAGCCCGTCCCGCCCGCGCGGCGGCGTCTGGGGCCGGAAACTCTCGCTCTGGCCGTCCTCGGGAGCTTCGGCATCTGGGGCGCGGGGGCGCTGCTGGGCATCTGGCCGCATTTTCTCGCCCCCGCCGATTTGAGCAGCCCGCTGGACAACAGCATCCCGATGCTTCTGGCCACCTTCCTCGTCGCCCCGGCGGTGGAGGAATTGGTGTTCCGTAAGCTCCTGCTGGACCGTGTGCGCGTCTTCGGGACGCGCTGCGCGGTGGTTTTCTCCGGCTTGGCCTTTGCGATGGCCCACATGAACGCCACGCAGTTCTGCTTTGCCTTTCCGATGGGGCTGCTCTTTGCCCTGGTCTATCTGCGCAGCGGGAACGTCCTGCTCACCATGGGCCTCCACTGCATGGTCAACTTTTTCGTGGTCCTGGACCAGCTTGGGGGCATGATATTCGACGACTGGTTTGACATCCTCTGGCTGAGCTCCGCCGCCCTGCTGACGCTGGCCGGGCTGGTGGTTCTGTTCATGAGCCGCCGCAATCCGCTGTTTTCCACGGAGCCGAACCGCCTCCCCTGGGCCAATCGCGCCGCCTTCCACGGCTGGGGCTTTATCCTCTGCGAGGTGCTGGCCATTCTGGGCATCCTGGCCGACGCGGCCATGACCGCCCGCGCCGCGGAAGGGAACCTCGCCCTGCTGCACTTTGTCCCCGCCCTCGGGGCCGTCGCCGCCATCATCATTCTTGGGGCTATTGCCCCCGGCCGCGCCGCCCCTGCCCCGGTTTTGCAAACTGTCCCGCTTCTCTCTGTGGGGAAAACTGTCGTGGACCTGGGCGACAGCGCCTGATTTTTCCGATATTTCGGCCCCGCCCGAAAGGGCGGGGCCGAAATATCGGTTAAATTTTCCTCCGCGGCGTAAAATGTAACCGAATCGTAATATCCATTTTGATTTTTTTTGCTATAATAGGCTTCGTAAGAGCGCATTCCTTCCCCACCGGAGGGGTGGAAGGGAGCGAAGAAGAGAACCGCCGCCCCACGGGGCGGGCGGAACGGAGCAGAAAAACTGAGAAGGAGGACAAACTATCATGGAACAATCCACCATCCGCTTCACCGCCATTGACAATAAGGCCGAAATCAGAGACGTGCTGTCCTCCGTTTATAACGCGCTGCTGGTCAAGGGCTACAACCCGATCAACCAGTTGGTGGGCTATATTCTCACCGAGGACCCCACCTATATCACCAACTACAACGGCGCCCGCAGCCTGATCACCCGCATCGACCGCGACGAGCTGCTGCAGGAGCTGCTGCTGCATTATCTGGAAGAGTGAGTCACTTCGCCCACAAGCAAGCAAATCCGGTGTTTCTCTGCAGTGGAAGCGCCGGATTTGCTGTTATCAGCTGCGTATACTATCTTGCACAGAGAGGTATTTTTCATGGATTCTTTTTTCAGTGCCGCAAAGACCGCAGACGGTGTCGAACCAGAAATTTTTCTGCACCGGGATTACATGAATTGGTTTGACCAAAATAAAATTGACTATCAAGCCTGGGGCAGCAGCGGGCCCGACTTTCTTCTTCCGCAGTACAATATGATAGGCGAGGTAAAAAAGGAGGATTCTTTATCCCTGCGGAAGTCTGCGGTGCAGGAACTATACGCCCGGACAAGGCCGGAATTTCAAATCAGGCAGTTCAGCGGCTTTTTTATCGTATCCGGATCCTCCATTCGGTATTACACTCAAACCGACAAGGAAAAATGGCAGGATGTCGATTTGCAGGACTGCCTTGTCTTTGAATATGGGCACAGGGATGTTTTCCTGGACTTTCTTGAAAACAGTCAGCATAAGGTTCCTGTAGAAAATCATCTGGACTATGTTCTTGATTTTTTGCTGGATGAAAAGTTTAATATGTGCATCTCTGACGGGCTCAGGCTTTTATTTAATCTTGATAATGCAGACCGCGCGTTGGTGCGGGGCGGAATTTATTTTAATCTGGAAAAGGACAGCGAGATTTTTATTCCAATTAACTGCGACAGGGAGAACCGGCAGGAGCTAATCAATTTTCTGAAAGTTTTTTCCATCCGTGATGTTGGAAAGGTAAAGGAGTACATAAAGCACAATTATTCCAGCCATCTGAGCGACAATAAAAAGGCAAATCTCGGGAAGTATTATACCCCAAAGGAGATTGTCGAAACCGTCAAAAATGAAATCGGAGATAAAATCCTGCGCGAAACTTATGTCATGGACCTCGCCTGCGGCTGCGGAGCCTTTCTGGAACTGTTTGACGATTGCCGCATTGCCGGAAGGGATATTGACGCTCAGGCGATTGAGATCCTCGACCTTTTCAATTTTCCGAATATCGCCGTAGACAATACATTGCTGAACGTGACCAGGAGCAAATATGGTCTTGCACTCGATGACGATCTGATTCTTATCGGGAATCCCCCATATAATGACACCTCCAGCATCAACAAGCGCTACAGCACAAAGGCAAAAAGCAAACGGGAGCCTGAGGACCCTGATATATTCCGCCGCGATATTGGCCGCTCCTTTTTAGAAGCATATGCGAAACTGGCCCCCAGGTATATCTGTGTGCTTCACCCCCTATCTTTTTTGATCAAACGTGTCAATTTTAACAATTTGAAGTATCTTCAATCCAATTATATCCTGGAACGCGCAATTATCTTCAAGAGCACAATTTTTAAGGATTTACACAGAGGCACTCCCTTCCCCATCGTAATTTCGACATACCGGCGCGATCAAAAGGGAATGAATTACGAATATATTAAAAATTTCCAATTTGAAATTTACGGAAGCAAACAAAAATTTTCACTGGCTAATGTAGAACAGGCTGGCCATCGTGACATACATCAGACAGTTACAAGCCTCGATCTGGAGAATGATTCCGATATTGGCCTGTACCATTACAACTTTCGGGATATCAATTCCCTGAACAAGGCGAATTTCCAGAACAGCTCCTACCGCGCAAAGCACCATGGGACGATGCTGGTCGTGAATTACTCCGATCTCTGGAAATATAGCTATGTCAACTGTATAAAAAAGTTCCTGCTGCCTATGTTGGTTGAGGATAATTATTATATTCTCGGAAATTTGAATCCTATTATGGATCGTGAGGCCATTGACGCAGACCCCCAGTACTGGCACGACTTGTTTATTGCAGGTGCCATTTTGAAAAATTCACACCGGATTGACTGCATGAGTATACCAAACCGAAAAAACAATATGCTAACACAGAGATTCCTGCTAAATGATTTCCGAAGATGCGCTGCAAACCCGGAGTTTTCGGGAAAGGCAAACTTCTATCAGAGCTTTCTGGATTATGTGGATACAGGGAGCGAAAGTGCAAGAGATGCTGTATATGAGTGTATTGTTGAATATTTCAGGCATCTTTTGCGTAAATGTCTGATTGACGAACCATAACCAAAAAGATATCCGCCCTCGCGAGAGGGCGGATATCTTTTTTAAAGCTCCGCCGCGACGGCGGCGGCGAGGGCGGCGTTGTTGTAGACCAGGCGGATGTTGCTGGCCAGGCTGTCCCCGCCGGTCAGGTCCTTCACCTTCGCCAGCAGGAAGGGGGTTGTCTCCTTGCCGTGGACGCCCTGGGCCTTCGCCTCGGCCAGGGCCTGTTCAATCGCCCCGTCGATGGTGGCCTTGTCCATGCTGTACTCCTCCGGGATGGGGTTTGTCACAAGCATCCCGCCGGGATATCCCAGCGCCCGCTGGGCGCGGAAAGCCTCCGCCAGCTGCTTCGGCGTGTCGAGGCGGTAATCCACCTTAAAGCCGCTGCGGCGGGTGTAGAAGGCCGGAAGCTCCTCCGTGCCGTAGCCGATCACAGAGACGCCCTTTGTCTCGAGATATTCCAGTGTCAACCCCAGATCGAGGATGCTCTTCGCCCCCGCGCAGATCACCATCACCGGCGTGTGGGCCAGTTCCTCCAAATCCGCGGAGATGTCCATTGTCGTCTCCGCCCCCCGGTGGACGCCGCCGATGCCGCCGGTGGCGAACACCGCAATGCCCGCCATGTGGGCGATCATCATCGTCGTGGTCACGGTGGTGGCCCCGTCGCTGCCCCGGGCCACCAGCACCGGCAGGTCGCGGCGGCTGGCCTTGGGCACGTCGTAGCCCTTTTTGCCCAGGTGCTCAATCTCCGCCTCCGACAGCCCGGCCTTGAGCCGTCCGCCGATGACCGCGCAGGTGGCCGGGACCGCCCCGCGCTCCCGGATGATTTTTTCCACATTCAGCGCCGTTTCCACGTTCTGCGGATAGGGCATCCCATGGGAAATAATTGTGCTCTCCAGCGCCACAACGGGCCGCCCCTCATCCAAGGCCGCCCGGACCTCCGGCGCGATATCGAGATAACTGTTCATGTTGTGCCTCCTTCTTGTGTATATCCATGTGTTTTCCTAACCCGGATAAACCGGAAAAGCATACCGCTTCCAAATCGTCACAAATTCGTTGTCATTGCACACCAGTCTGCGGACTGGTGTGCAATGACAGCGTTTTGGTTTTTGCTTCGCATGATTCACGAACAGCGCGAGACTTTTTGCCATTTTGCGAAGATTATCGACCATAAGAGCCTAAAATTAAACTCCCATTTTCCCCGCCAGCGCCGCTTCGCTGAGGGCCGGGTTGATGGTTTCCTCGCACTCCACGGCCAGGGAGCCCGCCGCCAGAGCGCGGCGGGCAGCCTGTTCTGACGAAAGCCCCGACACAAAGCTCTGCGCCAGAGCGGCCATAGCCGCGTCGCCGCCGCCGGTGGCGTTGACCAGGCGGGTGGGCGGGCAGGGAAAATGCGTGACGCCCGCGCCCTCCGCCAGGTAGAGGCCCCCGGCCCCGTCGCTGACAAAGGCGTGGCCCACGCCCTTTGCCGCCAGCGCTTCAGCGGCCCGGGCCGGGTCCGCCTCCCCGGTGAGGGCGGCAGCTTCCAGGGCGTTGGGCTTCAGCGTGTGGATGTGCCCCAGCACAGGGGCCAGCTTTCGCGCCTTCGTCACCGAAACCGGGTCCGCGAACAGCGGGGCGGTGCATTGCTCCGTCAGGCAGTCCAGGGCCTCCGGCGTCAGGTTGCCGTCGAACACCACCGCCGCCGCGCCGTTGAGGAACGCCATCTGCCGCAGCAGCGCTTCCGCGTTGATGTAACGCGCGATATCCGTGTCGCAGACCGCCAGGGCCAGGTCCCCGTCGGGGCCGCTGATGTACAGATAGCTTCCGGTTCGGGCTTCCGGCAGGCGCAGCGCCCGGTTCAGGCCGATGCCGAGGCTTCGGCAGTCCGCCTCAACCTGCTCGGCCCAGGCGTCGCCGCCCAGGGCGGTCAAAAGCTCCACCTCCGCCCCCAACAGGCGCAGGTTGTGGGCGATGTTCCGCCCCACGCCCCCGAAGGAAACGCGGACTTCCCCCGGGTTGGAGTCCCGGGGGACCAGCGGCACGAAGCTCCTGCCCCAGAGATCCACGTTGACCGCGCCAACTACGGCGACATAGGGCTTCGCAGCCGTCACTTGAGCGCGTCCTCAAAGGCCCGGAAGGCCGCGGCCTTGTCGGCGTCGGAGAGGATGCAGTAGATAACGTAATCCCCGGAGACACGGACCTCGGCGTTTTCCAACTTCGGCTTTTCCTCAGGCATATATTCCTCCATCCAGACCTCCAGACGCCGGGCCAGGTACGCCTCCGCCACGGTTTTGATCTCACGGGCGCTGGCGCCGTCCCCGGAGGCGTGGAACACGCCGAATTCGTCGATGTTCGCGCCGTAGCGGTTAATCAGGATGGCGTAATCCCCCAAATCCGCCGCGGCCGCGCCGCTCAGGCCCAAAAAAGTGCCATCATTGGAAGCCAGCGCGTCGGTTTTGCCCAGCGCGCCGCTCACCGCCGCGGCCAGCTCAGAAGCCGGCACGTTCTTTCCGGCGCTCCCGCCGCAGGCGCACAGCAGCGCCAGCGCCAGCAGGGCCGCCAGGAACGCGGCGGCTTTTTGTTTGGACAGTTTCATTTGCAGTCGCTCCTTTTATCAGTTTCCCCCCGCCGGCGGCAGGGGGAGCATTGTCATTGATAGGCGTGGGTGCGGATATACTGCATCACCTTGGTGAAAGCTTCGCCGTTGAGGTGGATGCCGTCGCCGTTGCAGTTCTCCGCCGGCAGCGCGCCGTCCGCGCCCACGACGGCTTCGTAGCTGTAAAGATATTTGCAGCCGGTATCCGCGGCCACGCCCTCGATCCATTCGTTGGCGGCCCGGATTTTTTCATTGCTGATCTGGTCAATGTACATATAGTTGGACATGACCGGATAGATCGAGTTCAGAATGATCCGCGTTTCGGGGCTGGCGGAGCGGACGTCGGCGACCAGGGCGCTGTAATCCCGGATGAACCACTCCTCATCCATAAAGCTGACGCCGTTGACGCCCAGGGTGATCAGAAGGATGTCCGGCTTCGCCCTTGCCACGGCCTCCGAAATGCTCAGTTCCTCACCGGTAGGCGGGTAGACGATGGTGGCGGTGGCGTAGTAGGACAGGGTGAGCGTACCGCTGGCGGGGGTCCAGACCTGGCTGGGGGGGCAGAGCTCGGAATAGCCCTGGTCATAGTAGTAGCCGATGCCGTAGGTAGTGCTGTCCCCTAAGAAAATGATCCGGTCCAGATAACTCCGCCCCGCGTCCTCCGTCAGGCCAAGGCGCACGGAGGACGCCGTCTGTTCCGGCGTCCCCCCTTCCCCTGATGCGGCCGTCGCGCCCGGATCCTCCACGGTGAAGCTCATACCCCCGTTCTGCGCGCTCTCCCGCGGGGCCGTGGTGACGGTAAAGCCGCCGCTGTTCCCGTCGTCATTTTCCTCCACGACCTTCTCCGCGGGGGCGGAGCAGGCGGAGAAAAACAGGCAGAACAGGCTCAGCACCAGGCACAGGGCGATCGCGCCGAGCCAGATGGTGTGCAGCGTTTTTTCGGATAAATTCAGTTTCATTGGTCCTCCACAAAAATACGGTCGATCCCGTTTTTCTCGAACTCGTCCATATAGTCGTTCATCCGGTTGGCCAGCTCCGTCATATCATCCTGGTTCAGGTTTTCCTCCACCATATCCCTCCGGGCCAGTTCTTCCGCCAGGATATCGAAGAACACGGCGTCCTCATAGTCGGCAATGGCCTCATGGATGCCGCCGTCCTCATAGGCTTGTGAGGGGAAGTGATGGCCCATATAGGCGGTGACCAGGCTTTTCAGCCGGTTGTTTTTGCCGCACATGGTAAAAAATTTCTCCTGCAGGTCGTCGTAGGCCTCAAAGCGGTCCTCCCCCCGTGTGGAGTTCAAAATCCAGTTGCCCACGTAGATCAGATCCAGCAGCAGGCGAAATTCCTGCTCGCTCAGTTCCACATTCACGTTCTGCCCCTCCTTCCGGCGCGTTTTCGCCGTAGCCCCCGCCGGCGGCGGGGACATGCCTGCCCGTTTTGGCACAGGCGCGTTTTTTCAAGTCCTAATAGTATACCAGACGGCGGGAGAAATTTCCACTGTAATCCTGTAAAAATTTTCGACAGTTTTCCCGGTATCCTTCACAGTCCCCGCCGGGGACTGTGAAGGATACCCCTCCCCCTTCGGGGGGGAGGGGAAAAATAGATCTCACATCCGCTCCGGGGCGGAAACGCCGAGGATCGACAGGGCGTTTTCGATGGCCTGGCGGGTACAGTCGGCCAGCAGCAGACGGGCCAGGGCCAGGGGGCGCTCCGCGCCCCGGATGCGGCACTCGGTGTAAAAGCGGTGGAAGCGGGAGGCCAGCTCCGTGACGTAGCCGCTGATCCGGTTGGGGTTGTAGTCCCGGGCGGCGAGGCGGATCTCCTCTGGCAGCGCGGCCAGGGTCTTGATGAGCTCCCGCTCATAGGGGCTGTCCAGAAGAGAAAAGTCCGTTTCCTCCGGCGCGGGGACGGCCAGGCCCTCTTCCGCCAGGGCGGAGATCATTGTGCAGATTCTCGCGTGGGCGTACTGGACATAGTAAACCGGGTTTTCGCTGTCCTGCCGCACCGCCAGCCCCAGATCGAAATCCATCTGTGTATCGGGCCTGGCGTTGAAAAACCAGCGGGCGGCGTCCACGGGGATCTCATCCAGCAGGTCGCTGAGGGAGATGGCCTTGCCCGTGCGCTTGCTCATGCGCACCACCTCGCCGTCGCGCATCAGGCGCACCAGCTGCATCAGCACGATATTGAGGCGGTGCTCCCCATCCAGGCCCAAGGCGTCCAGCGCCCCCTTGAGGCGGGCGACATGGCCGTGATGGTCCGCGCCCCAGACGTCGATGGTCCGGTCAAAGCCCCGGACCTCGAGCTTGTCCCGATGGTAGGCGATATCCGCGGCAAAATAGGTGTAAAAACCGTTGGCCCGGCGCAGCACGTCGTCCTTCAGCCCCAGCTTCTCGATTTCCTCCGGCTTCTTCCCTTCCCTGAGCAGCTTGCCGCCGAGGATGCGGGAGGTGGCCAGCCAGACCGCGCCGTCCTTCTCATAGGTGTAGCCCAGCTCGCCCAGCTTCGCCACGGTTTCGGCTACGAAGCCGCTGCTGTGGAGGCCGGATTCCAAAAACCAGCGGTCATAACGGATGCCGTAGCGCTCCAAATCGCGCTCCATCTTTGGCAGGTTGCGGTCCAGGCCGAAGCGGGCCATGGCGGCGTGGCGCTCCGCTTCCGGTTTTTCCAGCCAGCCGTCGCCGTTTTCCCGCCGGAACGCCTCAGCCAGTTCGCGGATATCGTCGCCGTGATAGCCGTCCTCGGGGAAGGCCACCGCGTCCTCGCCCAGAAGGAGCTGGGCGTAGCGGGCGTCAATCGAAGAAGCGAATTTTTCGATCTGGTTCCCGGCGTCGTTGACGTAGAACTCCCGCCAGACTTCCGCCCCGGCCCGGGACAGCAGCTCCGCCAGGGCGTCGCCCAACACGCCGCCCCGGGCGTTGCCCATGTGCATCGGCCCGGTGGGGTTGGCGGACACAAATTCCACCATGATTTTCTGCCCGGCCATAGCATCGCTCCTGCCGTAATCCGCCCCCTCGGCGGCGACGGCCCGGAGCACGTCGGCATACCAGCCCGCGCCCAGGCGGAAGTTCAGAAAGCCCGGGCCGGCGGCCTCGACGCTGTCAAACCAGCTCCCGCCCAGGTCCATATGGGCGATCAGCGCCTCGGCGATTTTGCGCGGCGCGGCGCGGAGGGCCTTCGCCGCCGTCATGGCGTGGTTGGCCGCGTAGTCCCCGTTGGCGGTGTCCCGGGGGATTTCCACGTTCCCGCGCATTTCCGCGCCGGCGTTCAACGCCCCGGTCTCCGCCGCGGCCGCGTAAGCGCCCCGGATCAGGCCGTCGATCTGGCGTTTTGCCTCTTCAATCAGGTTCATGATTTCAGCCTCTTTTCTCTGACGTTGATTTGGAAGGTGTTCCGGCTGAGAAAACCGCGGTCAAAGTCAATGTCATACTCGATCTCCATATCCCCGCCGTGTTCGTCCAGCGCCCATTCCAGCCGCCGGGTGTCCAGCCCCATCTGCAGCAGCCCATATTCGGAGCTGAAGTAAAAATCGCTGGTAACACCCGGATGGAACACCATGCGGGAATTGACGCTGCCCCGGCGGGAGAGCACCACCTCGTCGGGCTTGATCTGGAACACGGTGCGCGTCCCGTCCAGGCCCGTCAGCTCGCTCTCCATGTAGGACAGGCGGATGCCGTCCTTGCCGTAGTTGTATTTTCCCGCCGTAATCAGTTCCGAGCCTTCCGGCTCGCCGCCGTCCAGGCTCTGCGTGCTCCGGATCGTGATGAATACATCCTTGTTCATTCGTATCTCCCGTTATAATTATGTATTGCCCGTTAGGCTCTTATGGCCGACAATCTTCGCAAAATGGCAAAAAGTTCGGCGCTGTTCCAAAATTATGCGAAACAAAAACCAAAACGCTGTCATTGCACAGAAGCGATATGCTTTTCCGGTTTCATCCGGGTCAGGGATAAAACCTCATTCACATGCTGCCGGGCGCGGACCGGGCGGCCTAAAAAGAACTCCGCATAGCGGGAAAACAGCTCCGGGTCGCCGCTGGTGAACCATTGGCGTTCTCCCCGCTCCCGCTCCGACAGGGCGTCCGCCGCCGTCAGGGCGTTTTTCATTGAGAGGGCTGTCTCCCGGCAGACGTCGATGAGCGTAACGCCCCCGCCCAGATAGGCGGCGATGATTTCCCGCAGCAGCGGGAAATGGGTGCAGCCCAGCAGCAGCACATCCGGGGCAAAGTCCCGGACCGGCCCCAGCTCCGCCGCCACCGCGGCCTCCGCCACCGGGTCCCCGGGGCGGAAATGCCCCGCCTCCACGACGGAGACAAGGCTCTGGCAGGCCTTGGGAAACAGCTCCAGCGCCGGGTCGATGCTTCGGAGGGTACGGACATACGCGCCCCCGCGGATGGACGCCTCCGTGGCCGCGACGGCGATTCTTCCGCCGCGGGCGGCTGAGGCTGCGGCGCGGCAGGGGGCTTCCACCACGCCCATGAGCGGAAAGGGAAAGCGCTCCGCCACCTGTCCGATCACCGTCGAGGACACGGTACCGCAGGCCACCAGCACGGTTTTGACGCCAAAGCCGCCGAGGAAGGCGGCGTTGGCCGTGGCCAGCCGGTCCAGCTCCTCCAGGCTCCGGGTGCCGTAGGGCGCGTTGGCGCTGTCGCCGAAGTAAATCAGGTCCTCCCCGGGCAGCAGCGCTTCCAGCGCCCGCGCGGCGGTCAGCCCGCCCAGCCCTGAGTCGAAAATTCCAATGGGTCTCGGATCCATGCAATCGCTCCTTATCGGATTAACTTTTATATTCTATGCTCTTTGCCGCGGAAATACAAGAAAAATTTTCTAATCCCAGAGGCAAAGGCGGGAGCGCCCCGCGTTTTTCGGCGGCTTAAAAAAACAATGGGGGTGTGAAAAAAAGGAGAGCAATGTCCTGGCTTTCACAGCCCCAGCTCTATTGACAGGAAAGAACATAGGGGGAATAGGAAAAAAGCGCATAATTCCCCCTACCCCAGAAAAACCTGCTTA
>JAFUVO010000050.1 GCA_017477525.1 Oscillospiraceae bacterium
CATGGCGCAGCAGACAACGCTGCCCGCCGGGGCGCAGTCCCCGCTGCCGGCGGCCATGGCTTCCAGGGTGGAAACGCCGATGGCGGGCCTGTCCGCCCCCCAGCACAGCCCCTTCGCCGTGGCCACGCCGATGCGCACCCCTGTAAAGGAGCCGGGGCCGTGGGCAACGGCCACCGCGTCCACCGCGTCCAGCCCGAGGCCGGCGTGTGTCAGCAGCGCCAGGGCCATGGGCAACAGGGTCTGGCTGTGGGTCAGGCCCGCGCGCTGGACGTACTGCGCCAGCAGCGCCCCGTCCCGGCTCAGGGCGGCGGAGGCGCTTTTCGCCGAGGATTCGATGCCTAATATCAGCATGGGCTTCCCTCCGTAATCTCGATTTTCCGCCGGTTTTCCGGGAGGACGTCGATCCGCACCAGGGTTTCGCCCCCCTCGAAGGCGTCCTCGACGTTTTCGCTCCACTCCACCGCGCAGACCGCGCCCCGGGAGAGATAGTCCTCCCAGCCGATGTCGAAGAGCTCATCGGCGCTGTTCAGGCGGTACATGTCGAAGTGGAACAGCGGGCGGGGGCCGGGATATTCGTTGACGATGGTGAAAGTGGGGCTGCTGACGCGGGCGTCCAGACCCAGCCCCCGGGCCAACCCCCGGACAAAGGCGGTTTTCCCCGCGCCGAGGCCGCCGTAGAGGGCCACCACCGCCCCGTCGGGCAGGCGGCGGGCCAGCTCCGCCCCCGCCTGCTCCGTTTCCGCCTCGCTGTTGGTGTAGAGGGTCATAGGCCGCCCCCTTCCGCCACAAGCGGGCGGAGCGAAACGCGGTCCAGCACCCGGAGGGAGCAGCGCTCCGCCATGGCCATGGCCGCGCGTTCCGCCTCCGGGACGCGCAGGCCCTCCGGGTCGTGGGCGTCGCAGCCCAGGACGGCGGCGCAGCCCTCCTCCCCGGCCACGCGCCAGAAGCGCTCGTCGGGGTAATTGCGGCCCAGGCGCAGGCCCAGCAGGTTGATTTCCAGCGGCAGGGCGCAGTCGCTGGCGCAGCGGCACAGCCGCCGCGCCGCGTCGCGGTACAGGGCCTCGTCCCCGGTGAAATGCGCCAGATCCGGGTGGGCAAAGTAGCTGAACACGCCGCTTTGCATGGCCTCGATGCTCTGGCCGACGTAGCGGTCCAGCCGCCGGGGCTCGTCAAAGGCGTCGGCAAAATAGACCTCCCCGGCCTCGTTGCCCGGGAAGTGCTGCCCCAGGATCAGGTACTCGACCCCCTCCCGGCGGGCGTCGTCCAGCAGGCCGGGGAAGCCGGCGGGGTAGTATTCCGCCTCCAGCCCGATGTGGATCTGAATCCGTCCGGCGTACTCCCGCCGCAGGGAGCGCAGCACCGAGACATACTCCCCCAATTCCTCCGGGGCCATGCGGATCCCCGGGTACAGCCCCGGCAGACGAAAGGGCGCGTGGTCGGAAAAGCCCAGCTCCTCCATCCCCGCGGCCAGGGCCGATTCGATATATTCCCGTTCCGTACCGCGGGCGTGGCCGCAGCGGACGGTGTGTGAATGATAATTTGCGCGCATCGCAAGCGCCTCCTTATGGGGGATTGTACCATAAGCGCCGCCGCGATACAATCCAAAATTGCCGCGGAACGCAAAAATAAAATATAGTAAAAATAGAAAATTGACTTGACAGATGTTTGGTGCTATAGTAATCGGGATTCATTATGGAGGTCTGTCTCTGAAAATATATGGAACGGCTGACGAGCAGAAAAAATGATACCGTCCGCCGCCTGCGGCTGCTGGGCGCGGACCGGGCGGTTCGGCGCGAAGCGGGGGAATACCTCTGCGCCGGCGGAAAGCTGCTGCGGGAGGCCCTGCGCCACGGGGCGGAGGTCACAACAGTTCTCTGGGGGGCCGCGCCCGATGCCGAGGTCCCCGGCGCGGCGCAGTACGCTGTCCCGCGGGAGCTGCTGGACTATGTCTCCCCGCTGAAAAACACCTCCGATGTGATTTTCGCGGTCAAAATACGTCCATGGCCCCCGGCGCCGCCGGGGCGGGCGCTGGTGCTGGAAACTGTGCAGGATCCGGGAAATCTGGGGACCATCCTCCGCACCGCCAACGCCCTGGGCCTGGACACCGTGATCCTGACCGGCTCCTGCGCGGACCCCTACGGCCCCAAGGCCGTCCGGGCCGGCATGGGCGCGGTGTTCCGCCAGCGCTTCTACGAGATGGCGCGGGCCGAGGCGCGGGACTACCTGCGCCGCCACGGCCTGCGCCTGGCGGGCGCGGCGCTGTCAGAGCGGGCGGGGGCGCTGCAAGGCGTGGATTTGAGGGATACCGCCGTTGCCATCGGCAGCGAGGGGCAGGGGCTGTCCCCGGAGCTTCTGGGCCTGTGCGACAGCGAACTGATTATCCCCATGCGCGGGGACTGCGAATCCCTCAACGCGGCGGTCGCCGCCGCGATCATCATTTGGGAAATGACAAAAACGTGAGTTATATCTCCCCGCCGGGAAGGTAAAGAGAAAAAATATAAGAGGGGGATGCGGACATGTCTGACCTGGAATACTGGATCCGGTTCTCCGCGCTCCGGGGCGTCAGCGCGCGGACGCGGCGGGCGGCGCTGGAGGAGTTCGGCGGGGCGAAGGAGCTTTATCTGGCTTCTGAACGGGAACTGAAGCGCATCCCCGGCATCCGCGCGGAGGAAATAGAAAAGCTCTCGGAACACGACGAGGAGGCCCCGGCGCGGATTTTGCGGCGCTGCGAGGAACTCGATATCCGGGTGCTGACCCTGCAGGACGCGGCCTATCCCGCGCGGCTGCGGAATATCCCGGACCCGCCTGCCGTACTCTATGTGCGTGGCCGGCTTCCGGCGGTGGACGCGGAATGCTGCGTCGCCGTGGTGGGCACCCGCTCTTGTACGCCCTACGGGGAGAAAATGGCCCGAGCGATTGCCTACGGCCTGGCCCAGGCCGGGGCCGTGACGGTCACGGGGCTGGCCGGCGGCATCGACTCCCGGGCGGCGGAGGGGGCGCTGATGGGCGGCGGAAGCGTCATCGGTGTGCTGGGCGTGGCAATCAACGACGTCTACCCCGCCTATAACGGCCCGCTGTATGAGGATGTCCGCGCCCACGGGGCGCTGGTCAGCGAGTATCCGCCCGACGCCCGGGGTTCCTCGGGCTGGTTTCCCATGCGCAACCGCATCATGGCCGGGCTCAGCCTCGCCGCCGTGGTGGTGGAGGCCCCGGCCCGTTCCGGGGCGCTGATCACCGCCCACCGGGCCCTCGATTACGGGCGGGACGTGTTCGCGGTCCCCGGCGCGACGGACGCGCCGAAGAGCCAGGGCAGCAACAACCTCCTGCGGGAGGGGGCCGTCATCGCCGAAAACGCGGAGGATATCCTCCGCTTTTACACCGGGCGCTTTCCAAAGCTTGTCCTGCGGAAGGGCAGGGAGGGCCCGCCGGAGGAGCGGGCGGTTCCGGAGAAGACGCGGGAGGCCGAGCAGCGGAAAAAGGACGCGGAGACCCTGGAGGGCAAGGTGAAGAAAGGGGCCGGCTTCTGGAAAATGCGCGTCCCCAACCGGAAGCGGCGGGGGAAAAAGCCGGAGCTGGGGGAGCAGTTAGAGGGGCTGAACGCGGACCAGCTCAAAATCGTCGGCGTCATGTCCCGGGAGAACATGCACGTAGACGACATTGTCGACCTCAGCCGCCTCCCGGCGGCCACCGTGCTCAGCGAGCTGACGGTATTGCAGATCAAGGGCTTCGTCAGCCAGAAGCCCGGCAAGCGCTTTACATTGAATGTCACAAAGTGAGGAAATAATCAATATGGCAAAGGCAAAGGACGCGCTGGTGATCGTGGAATCGCCGGCCAAGGCGAAGACGATCGAAAAATACCTCGGCGGCGGCTACAAGGTGGTCGCGTCAATGGGGCATCTGCGGGACCTGCCCCGCAGCAAGCTGGGGGTCGATATCGAGCACGACTTTACGCCCGAATACATCCCGGTGAAGGGCCGGGAGGCGGTGATTTCCGATCTGAAAAAAAACGCGAAGGGCGCTTCCACCGTGTACCTCGCCACCGACCCGGACCGGGAGGGGGAGGCCATCTCCTGGCACCTCAAGGAGCTGCTGTCCCTGACCGACGACAAGGCCCGGCGCGTCACCTTCAATGAAATCACCAAAAAAGTGGTCACGGAGAACATCAACGCCCCACGGGACATCGACATGGACCTGGTGGACGCACAGCAGGCCCGGCGGGTGCTGGACCGGCTGGTGGGCTACAAGCTCTCGCCCATGCTCTGGCACAAGCTGGGGAAGCCCCGCCTGAGCGCGGGGCGGGTGCAGAGCGTCGCCACGAGGATCGTCGTGGACCGGGAAAACGAGATCCGCGCCTTTACGCCGGAGGAATACTGGCACCTGGATGTCTCCCTGCGGCAGCCGGAGGGCGGGGCAGGCTTCACGGCCCGCTACTACGGCTCCGAGGGAAAAAAGAAGGAGCTTCACTCCTCCGCCGAGGTGGACGCAGTGGTCGCGGACGCCGAAGGGAAACCTTTTACCGTCGCCGCCGTGAAGCGCAGCGACAAGACCCGCTCCCCCGCGCCGCCCTTCATCACCTCTTCGCTGCAGCAGGAGGCC
This sequence comes from Oscillospiraceae bacterium, assembly GCA_017477525.1. GTDB lineage: Bacteria > Bacillota > Clostridia > Oscillospirales > Oscillospiraceae > RGIG7114. Next base: position 4,597 of record JAFUVO010000050.1, read on the forward strand.
AGCCGCCGCCTGGGCATGACCCCGGCCCGGACCATGAGCATCGCCCAGCAGCTCTACGAGGGCGTCGATATCGAGGGCCAGGGCACCGTCGGCCTCATCACCTATATGCGTACCGACTCCCTCCGCCTCAGCGACGAGGCCATGGCCGCGGCGGCGGGCTTTATCCGAAGCCGCTACGGCGAGGCATACTACTATGGCCAGCCCCGGGTGTACAAGACCAAGGCCGGGGCCCAGGACGCCCACGAGGCCATCCGCCCCAGCAGCGTGGAGCTGCCGCCGGAGGCCGTGAAAAAAGACCTGACCAACGACCAGTACCGGCTTTACCGCCTGATCTGGGGCCGCTTTATCGCCTGCCAGATGTCCAACGCGGTCTACGACAGCGTGGTCATCGACGCCCAGTGCGCCGGCCACATGTTCCGGGCTAACCACTCCGCCGTCAAGTTCCCCGGCTTCACCGCGGTGTACGAGGAGGGGAAGGACGAGGAGAGCGGCGAGATCCGCCGCCCCCTGCCGGCCCTGAGCGAGGGGGAGGCGCTGAAGGCGGAGAAATTCGACCGGGAGCAGCTGTTCACCCAGCCCCCCGCCCGCTATACCGAGGCCACGCTGATCCGTGCTTTGGAGGAAAAGGGCATCGGCCGCCCCTCCACCTACGCCCCCACCATCAGCACCATCACCTCCCGGGAGTATGTGGTAAAGGAGGGCCGCTACCTGCGCCCCACCCCCCTCGGCGAGACGGTCAACCAGCTGATGTGCGACTATTTCCAGGACATCGTCGACCTGCGCTTTACCGCGCGGATGGAGGAGTCCCTCGATGAGATCGAGGAGGGCAAGGAGCAGTGGAAAAACGTGCTCCGGGAGTTTTACGGCGGCTTTGACGAGGAGCTGGAAAACGCCGAGAAGGCCCTCGAGGGGGTGCGCATCAAGGTCCCGGACGAGGTGACCGAGGAGGTCTGCGACGTCTGCGGCCGGAACATGGTGGTCAAGAGCGGGCGCTTTGGCCGCTTCCTGGCCTGCCCCGGCTACCCGGAGTGTACCTTCACGAAACCCCTGGTGATCGAGATGCCCGGTTCCTGCCCCAAGTGCGGACGGCGCATCCTCAAGCGCACCAGCCGCAACGGCTACACCTATTACGCCTGTGAGAAGGGGGCGGAGTGCGGCTTCATGACCTGGGACGTGCCGGTGAAGGAGACCTGCCCCAGCTGCGGCAAGACCATGTTCAAGCTCAGCGGCAGGGGCTCCAAGAAGCCCTTCTGCGTCAACGAAGCCTGTCCCGACTTCCTCCCGGAGGACAAGAGGGGCTACCGCCGCAAAAAGACAAACGCGGAGGGTGAAGCCGCGCAGAACGCCGAAGAACAGAAGAACGTCGAGGCGGAGGGCGCCGCCCTGGAGGAAAAGCCGGCGAAGAAGGCGGCGAAAAAGAGCGCGGCCAAAAAGGAGCCGGCGAAAAAGAAAGCGGCGGCAAAAACACCCTCGAAACGCTCCACAAGGAAGGCGGCGGAAGCGTGAGCGCCGTCACGGTGGTGGGCGCGGGGCTGGCGGGCTGCGAGGCGGCCTGGCAGCTGGCCCAACGGGGGATCGACGTGACGCTTCGGGAGATGAAGCCGGAGAAAAAGACCCCCGCCCATGTCTCCGACGATTTCGGGGAGCTGGTCTGCTCCAACTCCCTGCGCTCGGATGAGCTGAGCAACGCCGTCGGGCTGCTCAAGGCGGAACTGCGGCGGCTGGACAGCCTCATCATGCGCTGCGCCGACGCCCACGCGGTGCCCGCCGGCGGGGCCCTGGCGGTGGACCGGGAGGCCTACGCCCGGGCGGTCACGGAGGCCATACGGGGCCACCCCCGCATCACCGTCGTCCCCGGCGAGGTCACGGCCATCCCGGAGGGGGAGGTCATCATCGCCTCCGGCCCCCTGACCAGCGAAGCCCTGGGCCGGGAGATCGACGGGCTGTGCCCCGGCGCGGAGCTGCATTTTTACGACGCCGCCGCCCCGATCGTGACGCGGGAGAGCGTCGATTTCGCCAGCGCCTGGGAGGCCTCCCGCTACGGGCGGGGGACGCCGGACTACATCAACTGCCCCCTGGACCGGGAACAGTACCATGCCTTTTGGGCGGCGCTGTGCTCCGCCGAGGAGGCGGAGGTCCACGGCTTTGACGACGGCGGCGTGTTCGAGGGCTGTATGCCCGTGGAGGTCATGGCCAGGAGGGGGGAGGACACCCTGCGCTTCGGCCCCATGAAGCCCGTGGGCCTGCCGGACCCCCGGACCGGGGCAGAGCCCTGGGCCGTGGTACAGCTCCGGCGGGACAACGCCGAGGGGACGCTGTACAACATTGTCGGCTTCCAGACCCATCTGCGCTTTCCGGAGCAGCGGCGGGTGTTCTCGATGATCCCCGCGCTGAAAAACGCCGAGTATGTCCGCTACGGGAAAATGCACCGCAACACCTATCTGGACTCCCCCCGGCTGCTGGACCGCTATTACCGGCTGAGGGCCGCGCCGCGCATCCGCTTCGCGGGACAGATGACCGGGGTGGAGGGCTACGTCGAGTCCTGCGCCTCCGGGCTTTTGGCGGGCGTCGAGACGGCCCGGGCGCTGCGCGGGCTGCCCCCGGCGGATTTCCCCCAGGAGACCGCCATCGGGGCCCTGGCGCTCTACATCTCCGGCGGGGCCGTCAGCGGCAACTTCCAGCCCATGAATGTCAACTTCGGCATCCTCGCCCCGCTGGGGAGGCGGGTGCGGAGCAAGAGAGAAAAAAACCTCGAGATTTCCCGCCGCGCGCTGGAGATCATCGACCGGATGAAGGAGGCGGAAGTATGAAAATCATCCTCGACGCCATGAGCGGCGACCGCGCCCCGGCGGAGACCGTGCGCGGCGCGCTGCTGGCGCGGGCGGAGCAGGGACTTGAGGTGGTCTTAGTGGGCCAGGAGCCGATCCTGCGCCGGGAGCTGGAAGCCGCCGGCGGCGCGTACGGCAGCGGCATCAGTATCGTCCACGCCGGCGAGATTATCGACATGCACGACGACCCCAGCACCGCGGTCCGCAGGAAGAAGGATTCCTCCATGGCCGTGGCCCTGAACCTGCTGCGGGACGGGGCTGGGGACGCCGTGGTCTCCGCCGGCAACACCGGCGCGCTGCTCACCGGGGCCACCCTGACGGTGAAGCGCATTCCCGGCATCCGCCGGGCCTGCATGGCCCCGGTGCTGCCCGTGGGGCAGTACGGCGCGATGCTGATCGACTGCGGCGCCAACGCCGACTGTACGCCGGAATACCTGCTGCAGTTCGCCTTCATGGGCAGCTTTTACGCCCGGAAGCTGCTGGGCTGCCCCAGCCCCCGGGTGGGCCTGCTGAGCAACGGCACGGAGGAAACGAAGGGCGCGCAGCTCCAAAAGGAGGCGTTCGCCCTTCTCCGGGAGGCCGGCGAGGCCGGTCGCATCCGCTTCATCGGCAACATCGAGGGCAGCGACGTGTTCTCCGACTGCGCGGAGGTGGTGGTGACCGACGGCTTCACCGGGAACGTGATGCTCAAAACCATCGAGGGCACCGCGAAATTCCTGATGCGCAATTTGAAGGAGGTCATGCTCCGCTCCCCCAAAAACAAACTGGGGGCGGCGCTGCTGAAAAAGGACCTCTCCGGATTGAAGAAGCTGCTGGACCCGGGCGAGGTGGGCGGGACGCCCTTCCTGGGGGTGAAAAAACCCGTCATCAAAGCCCACGGCAGCTCCGACGCCCGCGCCATCGCCAGCGCCTCCCGCCAGGCCGCCGCCTTCGTGGAGGCCGGGGTCATCGGGGAGATCGAGAAAAACATCGCCCATATGCGCCTGCGCGGCGACGGGGCGGCGGAGGAATAGCCGGCTTTCCATAAACCGGGCGGCGAGATAAGACAAAATTCCTCCCCCATAAGGGAGGAACATGGTAAACCTATCTGACAAAGGAGTAAAAACATCATGATTCTGGAAAAAATCAAGGACATTGTCAGCGAGCAGTTCGACGTGGACCGGGAGAACATCACCGAGGAAACCGACTTCCTCAACGACCTGGACGCCGACTCCCTGGACGTGGTGGAGCTGGCCATGAGCATTGAGGAAGCCTTCAAGCTGCCGGAGATCGGCGAGGACGACATCCGCAGTATCTCCACCGTCGGGGACCTGGTGGCCTACGTCAAGGGCATCGCCGGCTGAGATGGAGCCGCTGCAAGAGCGCCTGGGCCATGTGTTCCGCGCCCCGGAGCTTTTAGAAACGGCGCTGACCCACTCCTCGTATGCCAACGAGCACCACTGCGAGAACAATGAGCGGCTGGAATTTGTGGGAGACAGCGTCCTCGGCATGGTGGTGGCCACCTGGCTGTACCAGAACGTGTCGCTGCCCGAGGGGCGCATGACCCGCCTCCGGGCGGAGCTGGTGTGCGAGCACAGCCTCTGGGAGGCCGCGCAGCGCCTGGGGCTGGGGGAGTATCTGCGCCTGGGCCGGGGGGAGGAACAGACCGGCGGGCGGCAGCGCCCCTCGATCCTGGCCGACTGCGTGGAGGCCGTCATCGCCGCCCTCTACCTCGACGGCGGCCTGGACTGCGCCCGGCGCTTTATCCATGAAAACATCCTCTCCCGCCTGGACGCGGACCTGAGCCCGGAGGGGGATTACAAGACCGAGCTGCAGGAGCTGGTGCAGCAAACCCCCGGCAGCGCGGTCAGCTATGCCCTGACCGGGGAGCGGGGGCCGGACCACGACAAGCGCTTCACCGCCTCCGTCAGCCTGGGCGGCGAGGTCCTGGGCGCCGGCGAGGGGCGGACAAAAAAAGAGGCCGAGCAGATGGCCGCCCGCGCCGCGCTCCGGCGCCTGCGGGGCGTATAAGATAATTCCGCGCCCCGCCCGCGGCCGCTTTTGCATGGGCCAGGGGATGTCCCTGGCATATGCAAAAGCGGCGTCATCCGGAAGGAGATATCTTTTTGTATCTGAAAGCACTCGAAATCCAGGGCTTCAAGTCGTTCGCCGACCGGACGGTCCTGCATTTTGAAAAAGCCGTGACCGCCATTGTCGGGCCGAACGGCAGCGGAAAATCGAATATCTCCGACGCTCTGCTGTGGGTCATGGGCGAGCAGCGCTCCAAGGCCCTGCGGGGCGGAAAAATGGAGGACGTGGTCTTTGGCGGCACGGAAAAGCGCAGTCCCATGGGCTTTGCCCAGGTGACGCTGGTGCTGGACAACGCCGGCGGGCTCTTTCCCGTGGACGCCCCGGAGGTGGCCATCACCCGGCGCTACTACCGCACCGGGGAGAGCGAATACTCCGTCAACCGGGAGAGCGTGCGCCTGCGGGACATCGTGAACCTGCTGATGGACACCGGCCTGGGCCGGGACGGTTACAGCGTCATCGGCCAGGGGCGGATCGCGGAGATCGTTTCCGCCCGCAGCATGGACCGGCGGGAAATCTTTGAGGAGGCGGCGGGCATCGCCCGCTACCGCGCCCGCAAAGAGGAGGCCGAGCGCAAGCTTGAGCGCACGGAGGACAACCTCGCCCGGGTCAACGACAAGATCGAGGAGCTGAAAAACCAGGTCGGCCCCCTGGAAAAGCAGGCGGAGACCGCGAAAAAATACCTGCTGCTCCGGGACGAGCAGCGGGGGCTGGAAATCTCCGTGTGGATGGACGCGCTGGACCGCCTGGACCGGGAACGCGCGGCCCTGACGGCGGAATATGATAAAGTTAAAACCCAGCTCAGCGGCGCCCAGCGGGCGCTGGAGGACCTCTATGCCGCCTCGGAGAATTTTTCCGAACAGATGCGCCGGCGGGACGTGGATGCCGAGGGGCTGCGGGAGCGCCAGGGCGCGGCGGAGGCCGCGGCGGCGGAGTGCGACAGCGCCGCGGCGGTGCTGGAAGGCGCCATCGCCAAC
>JAFUVO010000095.1 GCA_017477525.1 Oscillospiraceae bacterium
CCGGCACACCGCCGCCACGCTGGCGTCGAAATCCAACTCGCTGGTATCCACCGTGACCGCGTCCTCCGCCCGCTTCAGCGGCGCGGCGGCGCGTTCGGAGTCCTGCCGATCCCGGAAAAGGATATCGCGGAGCACCTCGTCAAAGCCGGTATGGACGCCCGTTTGCTCCAATTCCAGGCAGCGGCGGCGCGCCCTGGCCTCCGGGCTGGCGGTCAGGAAGATTTTCACCTTCGCATCCGGAAGCACGACCGTCCCGATGTCCCGCCCGTCCATGATGACGTCATAGCGCCGCGCCATGTCCCGCTGCATTTCCAGCAAAAACGCCCGCACGACGGGCAGCGCGGCCACGGAGGAAGCGCACATCGAAATTTCAGGCGCGCGGATGGCGGCGGAGACATCCTCCCCGTCCAGCAGCATGGCCTGGGCCCCGGCGCTGTCATAGGACAGCTCGATATGCAGCGAAGGCAGGAGCGCGGCGACGCCGCCGGCGTCCCCCAAGTCGAGCCCTGCCCGGCGCGAGGCCAGGCCCACCGTGCGGTAAATCGCGCCGGTGTCCACATAGACAAATCCAAGCCGCCCCGCCGCGGCCCGGGCAATGGAGCTTTTCCCAGCCCCGGAGGGCCCGTCAATGGCGACGGCAATTGGTTGTTCCTTCATAAAGACTCTCCGCCTTTCCTTTTATGACCGTTTGCGTCATCCTCCCCAAAGGAGCGGATGACGCAAACGATAAAAGCTATGCTACAAATTCATTCCCGCAACGTAGCCGGTGCTCCAGGCGATTTGCAAATTGAATCCCCCGGTATAGGCGTCCAGATCCAGCAGCTCCCCCGCGAAAAACAGGCCCGGTACCAGCTTGCTCTGCATGGTGCGGGGGTCGACCTCCCTCACGTCGACGCCGCCGGCGGTGATGATGGCCTCCTCGATCGGGCGAGGACCGGTGACAGATATCTGAAAGTGTTTGAACAGCTCCACCAGACGCCTGCGCTGCTCCCTGGTCACAGAGTGTACTTTTGTGTCCTCCCGGATGCCGCTGCGGCGCAGAAGGACGGGAATCATGCTCCGCCCGGCCAGCCGGTCGAGCGCGTTGCGGAAGTCTCGGTTTTTAAATTCCTCAAAATCCCGCAAAATGCGCATATCGAGCTTCTCCATGTCCAGGCCTGGTTTGAGATCAATTTCCAGGCGGTAGTGCTGATGTTCAAAATCCCGCATGTGGGCGCTGGCTGAGAGCACCAGAGGCCCGCTGACACCGAAATGGGTGAACAGCATCTCCCCCAGCTCGGAATAAATCATACGGTTCTCCCCGTCAAAGGCGGTGAGGACCACATTTTTCAGGGAAAAGCCCTGCATTTCCCGGCAATCCGCGTCTGCGCAGGCCAGAGGCACCAGGGAGGGGCGCGGCGGGACCAGCCTGTGCCCCAACTCCTCCGCCATTTTATGCCCCAGCCCGTTGGAGCCGGTGCGGGAATAGCTCAATCCGCCCGTAGCCAGCAACACATGGGAGCAGGGGAAAAAGCCACTCCGTGTTTTGACGCCGCTGACCGCGCCGTCCTCCGTGAGGACACGGCGGGCCTCGTCAGTCACAACGCGGACTCCGGCGCGTTTCATGCGCTGAAGCAGTGTGTCCGCCACATCGTGGGCGTTATCAGACAGGGGGAACACCCGGTTCCCACGTTCTGTTTTCAACGGCACACCGCTGTTCTCAAAAAAATTGATTACGGCGGAGGGGGGGAATGCGTCGAGGGCGCTGTACAGGAACTTCGGATTGCTTATCACGGCCTTCATGACAGACGCGCTGCTCGTGTTATTACAGACGTTGCAGCGCCCCTTGCCCGTAATGCGCAGCTTGCGCCCCAGCTGCTCCTGGTGGTCCAGCAGCAGCACACGCCGCCCCCGCTCCGCGGCAGTGAGCGCCGCCATCATCCCGGCGGCCCCGCCGCCCACGACCACGGCGTCAGCCGCCCATTCGTTCATAGACATCGTAGTCGACCCAGATGGTTTCCAGCTGCTTGAAGGTATCGGAAACGTGCTCCCGGTTGCGCAGGCCAATCGAAACGATCAACGCGTTGATGAGGCTCAGGGGCGCCACCAGGGAGTCCAGAAAGCTCATCATGCCGCTGCGGGCATAGAGCAGCACGTCCGCCAAACCCACCAGCGGGCTTGTCTCCCCATCCGTAATGCCCACGGTGGTGGCCCCGCAGCTCCGGGCGTAGCTCATGGCCTTCACGGTCCGGCTGGAATAGCGCGGATAGCTGATTCCGATGAATACATCATTCGGCTTGATGCGCATTATCTGCTCATAGACCTCGCTCTGGGAGGTATCCTGAATGATCCGCACATTTTCCAGCAGCAAATTCAGATAAAAGCCGAGAAAGCTGGCAAGGCAGGTGGAGGAACGCATCCCCACAATAAAAATGTGGTTGGCGTTGGCGATGGCTTCCACCGCGGTGTTGAACTGCTCGCGGTCAAAGTCGCGGAGTGTGGCCTCCAGCTTTCCCATGTCTGCCGCCAGCACGCTGCCCGGAAGGTTCCCTTCATCGAGCAATTCCTTTGAAACCTCGATCCGCTGCAGGCTGGTCAGACGGGAGCGGATCATCTCCTGAATAGCCTTGCGCATCCCTGGATAGCCGTCGTAACCCAAATCACTGGCGAAGCGCACGACCGTCGATTCGCTGACACCGACGGTCTGGCCCAGCTTTCCGGCCGTCATAAACGCGGCCTTGTCATAATTATTTCGGATATAATCAGCAATCCGACGCTGCCCCTTGGAGAGCCGTCCGGCCTCTTCCAGACGTACCAGGATATCCTTCTCCATCGTACTCGCCCCTTTTTGCCAATGCGATATACTATGATTTTCTGTGACGAATCTTCAGCCAAATGACAACAGTGTATATCATAGCGTTACTTGACGAAAAAAGCAAGATGTTTTTATAATTTGCAAAAAAATATTCAAAAATTTCTCTGAGTTCCGCCAAATACGGCAATTTTTATTGCATCTTCTTCCGTTTTGGAGAGTTTGCGCCAGCTTCCCGGCGGCAAATCCCCCAACACCAGCGGCCCCTCCGCGATCCGCGTCAGGCGGGAAACCGTCAGCCCTGCCAGGGCGCACATGCGCCGGACCTGGCGCTTGCGCCCCTCGTGAATGGTGATGTCGAGGCAGCCCTCCCCCGCGGCCTCCACCCTGGCCCTGCGCAGCGGGACTCCGTCCAGCTCCATCGGCCCGCGCAGCAGGGGCAGCGCGCGGGAGAGATTGCCGCGCACAGCGACGCGGTAGGTTTTGTTGATCTCATGGGAGGGGTGGGTCATCGCATGGGCCAGGGCGCCGTCGTCCGTCATCAGCAGCAGGCCGTCGGAATCATAGTCCAGCCGCCCCACGGGGTAGACCCGCACGCCCGCGCCGCGCACCAGCTCCGCCACGGTCCGGCGTCCCCTCTCGTCGCTGAGGGTGGTGACATAGCCCCGGGGCTTGTTGAGGATGAGGTATGTATGTTCCCCCGCAAAACGCAGCGGTACCCCGTCCACGCGCACTTCATCCCGCGCGGGGTCGGCGCTCTGTCCAATCTGCGCCCGCGTCCCGTTGACGGTGACGCGCCCTTCCAGAATCATTTTTTCCGCCGCCCGCCGGGACGCGATATGCGCCGCCGAGATCAGCTTTTGCAGACGTTCCTCCATGGGATTCTCCTGACCTGCTCCCCCTGCTCTGGCAGAGGAAAAGCCTTATAAGTAATCTTTGATTTGCGGAAACTCCCCGAAGGGGGGGAGTTTCCGCAAATCAATAAAAATATTATTTTGTCAGATAATATATTCCCGCCGGCGGCGACCAGGAGAGGACGCGGCGAAAACGCTCCCAGGCGCTCAAAGGGACGGCGCGGTCCAGGGAGACGGTCTCGCCGTAGCGCAGCTCCGCCGTCACCGCCAGGGCGCCGTCCACATACACGCCGGCGCTTCCGGCCCTCTCCCCCGCCATGACCGGGGCATATACAAAGCGGGGCAGCCGCGCTTTGAGCCTGACCTCGCTGTCCTTCGGCAGCACCATACCCTTCAGGTCGCAGTCCAGGCGGACATAAGCCTGGGTCCCTGAAAGGGTTTCCACCCGCGCCCAGCCCTCCGCCGGCAGGGTCTGGTAGCGCCAGCGGGCAAACATCGCGTCATAGAGGGCGGCGTGGTCCGCCCAGTCGTCCGGGTCGGAGATGGTCACACAGATCAGGCGCATCCCCTCCCGTTCCACCACCGAGACAAGGACCCGGCCCGCCGCCCGGGTGTAGCCCGTCTTGCCGCCGACACAGCCGGGACAGGAGCCAAGCAGCCGGTTGTGGTTGTAGTAGGTAATGCCGTGGGTCGTGTAGCTCTCCGAGGCGAACATGCGGCAAAACACCGGGTTCTCCATCGCCGCCGCCGTGATGGCCGCCAGGTCACGGGCGCTGGAATAGTGCTCCGGCGCGTCCAGGCCGTGGGAGTTGGCGAAGTGGGTATTTTGCAGGCCCAGCGTTTCCACCCTGTCGTTCATCAGGGCGGCGAATGCCTCCATGCCCCCCGCGCAATGGTCCGCCAGGGCAGCCGCGGCGTCGTTCCCGGAGGCCAGCAGGAGGCCGTAGAGCAGCTCTTCAACAGTGTAGCGCTCCCCGGGCTTTAAGAGCATGGAGGAGCCTTCCACCGCGGCGTGGGCCGCCGTGGGAACGACAATATCGTCCAGCGGGCAGTGTTCCAGCACCACCAGGGCCGTCATCAGCTTGGTGGTGCTGGCCACAAGCATCCGCTCGTCCGGGGCCTTTTCATAGAGCACGGTCCCTGTCCGGGGCTCCAGGACAATGGCCGAAGCGGCGGACACGGCGGGTCCCTCCGGCTCCGCCAGCGCGGGACGCGCTGCCGCCAGGGCAAGAAAACAGCAGAGACAGAAAAGGGAAGGTTTCTTCATGATAAGCACCACCTTTCGGTAGAACTTATCATAGACAGTTCCGATGTGTTTTATACATGGAACGTATCAATTTAGCAGCCTTGTGTCGTCTCCCCCGAAGGGGGAAACGACACCATGGAACTACGGAACCGGGGGGGCTTATTCCTCCGCGTTCCCCTTCTTCGCATACCGTTTCAGCAGCTCATCAATGGTTTCCACGAGCTCCGGCGCTTTTTCGATCACGCGGTCAACCGTGGTGTTGGGCGGGGGCGCGACGTTGATGAGCCGGACGCTGTCGCCGCGGATGATCAGAAAACCGATGGGTTCGATTCTGACGCCCGCGCCGTTCCCGCCGGCGAAGTTGGACGTGGGCACGTCCTTCTGGTGAAAATCGCTGCCGCCCGTGGCAAAGCCGTAGCTCACCCTTGAGATCGGGATCACCGTCACCCCGTCAGGGGTCGTGATCGGACTGCCGACGACGTTGTCAACATTCACGATCTCCCGCATTTTTCCGATGGTGCTGTCCATCAAATTGCCGATGTTGGTATTGTCCATGTCGCTCTATCCTTCCTTAACATGATTTGCGTCTTTGCGTGTTTCCACTTCGGGATGGAAGCACAGTCAATCCGATTTTGCGCCGGTTTTCTTCATTTCCCGCTTCTGCCGGCGCAGAGCGAGGAGCATGTGAAACCCGAGCCACAGGATTTCCCATATTTGAAGCGTCGCCACAACATGGGCTTCCAGGATGCTTTTGTCGCTGTTGAAATCGAGGGATGTCGCAATTTCCTCGCTGCGGATTTTCAGCGCGGAGCGGGCAAGCGGGAGAAGGGAGCACAGGAGCGCGTTGGCCCGGCCGTAATTCATCGCGGCGGCGAACGGGTCCTTCCCGCCCGCGCAGTATTGGATACGCAGAAGGTCGACGCTCAGATGGCGGCGGAAACGCGACAATAGTCCCAACATGAGCCTGATCAGGCCCGGGATGTTCCCTTTCCCGATGGAGGGCTTTTTCCCTGCCGTCTTCTCTTTCCCGCCTTTGTGCGCGGCCTTCGGGGGACGTTTTGCCTTTTTCCCCTTGCCGGGCTTCAGAAGCAGCGGGCCGATTTTGAGCTGCAGACGAGTCGTCAGCGGGCGGGAGAGCCAGTAGAAATCCACGCCGACGGGAAGGATCAGCAGAAGCACCAGTATAACAACGGCGATACACAGCGCGATCATGCCCCTCCCCCCTTTCCTTGCCCGTGGGCTTTAAGATAATTCCTGCCCGGCGTCTTGTTCCGCGGCTTGCAGCGCCTCGATTTTGTTTTGCAGGGCAATCAGCCCCTCGTCCGTGCCGAGGTCGGGCAGCGGCGGGAGCTCGTCCAGGCTGGAAATATCCATCGTGCGTAAAAACGCGTCCCCCGTGCGGTAAATCGTCGGGCGTCCCGGCGCGTCCAGCTTCCCCGCCGGCTCAATCAAGCCCCGCTCGGCCAGGACGCTCATTGTATAGGAGCTGTCCACCCCGCGTATGGCGTCCACATAGGCGCGGGTGACGGGCTGGAAATAGGCCACGATCGCCAGGGCTTCCAGCGCGGCGGCGCTGAGCTTCGGCGGCTTGCGCTGCTCCAAAGCCCGTGTCACAGCCTGGGCGTACTCCGGGGCGGAGCAGAGCTGGAGCTTTTCACCCAGACGAATCAGACGGATGCCCCGGCCGGCATATTCCCGCTGCAGCGCCTCAACGGCCTCCGCCACCGTGCCGTTCCCGACGCCGATGGCCTGGGCGATGCGCCATTCCGGCACCGGGTCCCCGGAGGCGAACAGCACTGCCTCCACCGCCGACTTGATCTCATTATTTACCATGATATTTCCTCTTATCCAGGCTGTACGCGGCGGACCAGGATTTCCCCCCCACCCCGGTCCAGACAAATCTCACCCCCGGAGCACAGGGTCAGGACAGACAAAAAGGTCGCCACGGCTTCGCTGCGGCTGCGGCTCCCGGCATAAAACTCCCGCAAAGGGAGCGGACCGGAGGCGGCGAGGCGCAGCAGGATTTCCCTGCTCTTTTCCTCCACGGAATAGACGATGCGCTTGGGGAACAGGTAGCGCGAGCGCCGCTCGGCCTCCAGCGCGGCTTCTTCCGCGGCGGCGCGGCCCCGGCGGAACGCCCCGGCCAGGGCCCGCAGCAGCTCCCAGGGGGCGTGGCGGTAGCGGTATTCCTTCTTTGAGGGCAGCGGTTCCGGCGGGCGGGCAACATAGAGCATCCCATACTCCGCCGAGCGGCCCAGGGCCGGGGCGGCCTCCCGCACCGCCGCGTAAGCGTCCCTGGCCTTGAGCTGTTCCAGGGAGGCGATCAGCTCCTCCAACTCGTTCGGCCCTTCCTCATCCTCCGTGGACAGAAGCATCCTTGATTTGATATAGAGCAGATGGGCCGCCATCTGGACAAATTCGCTGGCGATTTCCAGGTCCATGGAGCGCATCTGTTCCAGATAGGCCAGATACTGCTCCGATATCTCCGAAATGCGGATATCCCTTATCTCAATTTTATTCTTGCTCAGCAGCATCAGGATCAGCGTCAGCGGCCCCTCGAAATCCTCCAGCGCCTCCCTGGTGCGCAACACGCCCTCCAGATGGTAGGTCGGTTCCCGTTCCATGGTCAGGCGGTCAGCCGGTTCGTCCACTGCGCCAGGACGAACAGCCGGTCGAACAGCCAGTCGGTAGCCGTCAGCAGCGGCGCGCGCAGCAGCCCGGACCAGATGAGGACGAGCAGCACAATGGAACCGCAGCGCTCATAGCGCATGAGGCGGGCGTACCATCTGTCGCTGAGGAAAGAGAACAGCACCTTGCTCCCGTCCAGCGGCGGGATGGGAATCACGTTGAACACCGCCAGCGAAATGCTCAGCCGCGCGGCGATGCCGATGGAATCCAGAACAAAACCGTCAATGGCGCTGCCGGAGCGGTTCAGGGGCGCGTAGAGCAGGCCGTAGAGCGGGAGCAGGGCCACGGTAATCAGAAGATTGCACAACGGCCCCGCGGCGGCGGTCAGCGCCATGCCCGTCCGGGGGTGCTTGAAATTGCGCATGTTTACCGGCACGGGCTTGGCCCAGCCGAAACGCAGCACCGCCATCATCACCAGGCCCATGGGGTCGATATGGCGGAGGGGATTGAGGGTCAGCCGCCCGGCCCGTTTCGCCGTGTCGTCCCCCAGCCGCCATGCCGTATAGCCGTGGGCCAGCTCGTGCAGCGTGATGCACAGCAGCGCCGGGACCACGGAAAGCAGGATCTCCGTGAGCACGGACCAGTCCAGTCCCTCCCAGAAAGTGCGGAATGTATCCAAATGAAATACTCCTTTATCCGCCGCATGTTCCCCACGCGGGGGAGCAGCCGCGCTCCAATGGATATTGTATTATAGCAAACGCCCGCCATAAATGCAAGTTTTTCCGTATCCCTTTGGATTCGAAAGGGAATTACGGCAAGGTGTTCGTCAAGAACCGTGTTGGTAAAATCGATCCGTTCAAGGAAAATCACATGGAAACCGAACTGACCCACCGGCCCAGCGTCTTAGCGGCCCGGCGATGGTACGAGGTCTTAGACTTCGGCAGTTTACGGGGCATGAGCCTGAGCCAATGGATGGAACTGCGGGGTAAGTCCAGAGAGGGGCGCCGCAAGCGCCCTCTCTGGCGGCGTTTTTGCCTACTTTTGTCGCTGCTGACAAAAGTAGGTCGGCCCCGGAGGGCCGAAACCTCCCCTTGCGTCACCGATTGCGGATTCGTTTCGTATAGGAGTGTTTCGTCTGCGGACGACCTACTTTCTGCTCATGCAGAAAGTAGGCAAAGACACGCCTAAGAGGGCGCTCGCCGCGCCCCTCTTAGGAATCTCCCCGCGGGTTTGGAGCAATTACTTAGGCCCATGCGGGAAAAAACTGCCGGAATCTAAGACGTTTCCGCGTCCCCGGGCCGCTAAGACGCTGGGCTGGCGGGTCAGTTCGCTATTACCAACACACTTTTTGACTATCACCTACGGCAAAATATTCGCCCTGTTTCATGCGCGTACATCCTCGGGAAAAAAGCCCCCCAGCGCCGCGTCATCATGCTCCGGGGAAAATTTTCAGAAAAATGAACAAAAAAATCATTTCAATTTCAAGGCATATGTGCTATAATCAGTAAAGTTAAGCTGCTGTGCAGCAAAAAGTCCATACGAACAGGCAGCGGCGGGCGTACGGTGCGCCGCTTCCGAGAGAGGAAAAAGGAGGTAACGCCATGGAGAAATTACGGCTGACCGTAGACGGCCAGGTGATCGAGGCTCTCCCCGGTCAGAGTGTACTGGAAGCCGCATTGGCGGCGGACATCTACATCCCGCATATCTGCACCCATCCCGACCTGCCCGTGCAGGCCAACTGCAAGCTTTGCGTCGTGGAGATCGAGGGCCTCGACGGCCCGGTCTGCTCCTGCGAGACGGAGGCGAGGGACGGCATGGTCGTCCGCACCAAGTCCGACGACCTGACCCACCGCCGCGCGGTGGCGATGGAGTTCATGCTGGCCGGCCATCCCCACGACTGCACCGGCTGTAAATCGTTCCTGAAATGCGAGCTGCAGGCGCTGATGCAGAACCTCGGTTCGGTCCATTCCCGCCTGCGGACCATCCGCCGCACGGCCATCGGCATCAATGTCGACAACCCCATCATCGTGCGCGAGATGGAGCGCTGCATCCAGTGCGGCCGCTGTGTGCGGGCCTGCAACGATCTTCGCAAGGTCGGCGCCATCGACTACGGCAAGAAGGGCGACGAGACTTACATCGCCACCCCCGGCGACCTGCCGCTGGCCGACGTGGACTGCCGCTTCTGCTCCGCCTGCGTCGAGGTATGTCCCACCGGCTCCCTGACCGACCAGCTGGGGCTGTTCCGGGACGACGTGCCCCGGGAGCAGGCCATCGTGCCCTGCCAGGTGGAATGCCCCGCCCACATCGACATCCCCGCTTACATCCGCGCCGTCGAAGAGGGCAAGCCCGGCGACGCCGTGGGCATCATCCGCGAGAAGGTCCCCTTCCCGCTGGTGCTGGGCTACATCTGCAACCACCTCTGCGAGACCGGCTGCAAGCGCCAAGCCCTCAACGACCCCCTGGGCATCCGCAACCTCAAGCGCTACTCCGTCGACAACGACACCGAGCAGGCGTGGAAGGAAAAGTATCTCGCCACGGCGCCCGCCACGAGCAAGCGCGTGGCCGTCGTGGGCGGCGGCCCCTGCGGCCTGACCGCGGCCTACTATCTGCGCAAGAAGGGCCACGAGGTCACGGTGTATGATAAGCGCCCCGAGCTGGGCGGCCCCATGACCAGCGGCATCCCGGCCTACCGTCTGCCCATCGAGGGTGTGCGGAAGGAGATCCAGCTCATCCTGGACACCGGCGTCAAGGCCGAGTGCGGGAAGGAAATCAAAAATGTCGCGGAGCTGAAAAAGGACTACGACGCGGTCCTGGTGTCCGTCGGCGTCAGCAAGGGCCGGAAGCTGCCCCTGCCCGGCGCGGACCTGCCCCAGGTCTACACCGCGATGGACGTGCTGGCGGACAGCCGCGCGGAGAAGGACATGGGCTACCTGGGCGACACCGTCTGCGTCATCGGCAGCGGCTCCGTCGGCTATGACGTGGCCCGCTCCCTGGTGCGCCTGGGCAAGACCGTCAACCTCACCTGCGTGGAGCAGGCGGGCAAGCTCATGGCGGACGAGGACGACCAGAGCGAGGCCCCCGAAGAGGGCGTCAACATCCTGCCGGGCCGCTCCTTCGAGGCCATCGAGGGCGAGAACGGCAAGGTCGTCGGCCTGCGCTGCCACGAGGTCCTCTCCTCCACCTACGACCGCGCCACCGGCACAATTACCGAGGTGCCCGTCGAGGGCAGCCAGACCGTGATTCCCTGCGACAGCGTGATCTTCGCCACGGGCCAGCACACCGGCCTGCAGGAATATGAGGATTTCGGTATCGCCATCAACGGCAGGGGCTATCCCGTCAACGACGGTTTTAAAACTTCTGTTGAGGGCATCTTCACCGCCGGCGACGCCATCACCGGCATCAGCTTTGTCATCAAGGCCATCGCCCAGGGCCGCGACGTCGCCCAGGAGATGGACCGTTATCTCGGCGGCGACGGCGAGATCGACGAGACCCTTGTGGAGCGTACGCGCAATCCCGAGATCGGCAAGATCGAGGGCTTTGCCAAGCAGCGCCGCGTGGAGCAGGAGCTCCTGCCCGGGCAGGCGCGCGGAAAGAGCTTCGATAACGTCTACCGCACCTATTCCTGCGAAGAGGCAAAGTGCGAGGCCGGGCGCTGCCTGCAGTGCGACCTCCGCCGCGACCTCCAGCACGTCCGGGTGTGGACCGAATACGCCAGCAAGTGAGGAGGCAGGAGAGAATGAATTGCAGCATCAATGTAGAACATATTCCCGACGCCTCCGAGATCGCGGAGGCCAGGGCGGACATGTGCGTCGTGGACTGGGCGAAACGCGCCATCGACACCGCGCACCATGAAAACTGCGGCAAAAGCGTCATGTGCCGCGACGGCATCACCCAGCTCGCCGCCATCCTCGGCGACATCGTCACCGGCAAGGGCCAGCCGGACGACCTGGCCCTGCTGAAGGAACTGGCCGAGGTCATCGCCACCACCGGCGGCTGCGAGCTGGCACAGAAGGCTGCGAAGGATTTATTGGAGTCCCTGCGCCGCTATCCCGAGGAGTGGGACCTCCACTGCCGCCGGAAGCGCTGCACGAACCTGATCTGCAAGGCCTACTTCGGCGTCTACTGCGCCCCGGACAAGTGCCAGGGCTGCACCGCCTGCATGAAGGTCTGCCCCGTTGGCGCCATCAGCGGCGGCCCCGGGATGATCTGCGTGGTGGACACGGACAAATGCGTCCGCTGCGGCAAGTGCTTCGAGGTCTGCCCCCACGAGGCCCGCGCGAAGTTCGGCGCGGTCAAGCCCAAGCTCCCCGAGGCCCCAGTCCCCGTCGGCTCCTTCAGCGGCGGCGCCGCTGGCGGCGCCCGCAGAAGCCGCCGGCGCAACCTGGGCTGAGATATTCATGTATTGTCTCCCTCCCTGTCCGGGAGGGGAAATGGAATTGGCTTCCCTCCCCTACGGGAGCCAACCGACGTATGTATCCCTCCCCTTGCGGGGAGGGATACATACTACTTTAATTAACGGAGGCCGGTCTATGCGCACATCCACCCGCATCATCAAAGCGACCAACAAAATCTTTCCGAAGGTGGAGCACCCCTTCAACATGCAGAACGACGGGAAAACCACCTATGCCCGCTGGCAGTATGAGCGGGGGGCCAACACCATCGCCTGCTATGCCGCCTACTGTACGCCGGAGCAGATGTTCCGGGGGAAGCAGGTGCTCGACATGGGCTGCGGCGCGGGCGGAAAGAGCTTATATTATGCCTCCCTCGGCGCGGAGCATGTCACGGGGGTGGAGATCGTGGCCCATTATGAGGCCGAGGCCAACGCCCTGGCAAAGGAGCTGGGCCTGTCTGACCGCTTCAGCTTTGTCCGCGCCTCCGCCTTTGAGCTGCCCTTTGCCGACGGCAGCTTTGATACCATCATTATGAACGACTTCTTCGAGCACGTCTCCGAACCGGAGCGGGCGCTGCGGGAAGCCGTGCGGCTGCTCCGCCCGGGGGGCAAGGTCTTTATCAACTTCCCGCCCTATTACCACCCCACGGGCTACCACATGTCCGACGCCATCAACATGCCCTGGGTCCACCTCTTTTTCACGGACCGGCAGCTCATCGACGCCTACAAGGAGTTGGTGAAGGGCTTGCCGGACGAGGCCGACCGGCTTGATCTGCGCTTCTCGAAAGATGAAAAGGGCGTCGACCAATATACCTATATCAACCGCATGACGCTCAAACGGGCGAAAAAGATTTTCGCCGCCTTGGGCGTGAAGCTGGAATACTACCATGAAATCCCCCTGCGGCGCTATTTTGCGCCGCTGGCAAAATTCCCCCCGACGCGGGAGCTGTTCGTCAAAATGGCGGTCTGCGTCGTCGGGAAACAGGATCTGAAAGGCGGTGGCCGGGCGTGAAGGGCGCAATATTCGATATGGACGGGCTGCTGTTCGACACGGAGCGGCTGTTCCAGCGCGTATGGCACGAGATGGCGGCGGAACGCGGCCTTACGCTGGATGGGGGCTTCGCCCTGGCCGTCTGCGGCACCACCGGCGCGGCGGAGGAGGCGGTGGTGCGCCGCTACTTCCCCGGCGCGGAGCCGGCGGCGGTCATCGAAGAGCTGAACCGCCGGACGCGGGCGCTGGAGCAGACGGAGGTCCCCCTCAAGCCCGGGGTCCACACGATATTGGAGGGGATGCGGGAGGGCGGCTGGCGCATTGCGGTGGCCAGCAGCAGCCCGCCGGATATGATCCGCCACAACCTCAGCCTCACCGGGCTGCGGGACTTTTTTGACGAGCTGGTTTCCGGGAACGAAGCCGCGCGGGGCAAGCCCTTCCCGGATATTTTTTTGCTGGCGGCCCGGCGCCTCGGGCTTCCGGCGGCGGACTGCTGGGTATTCGAGGACAGCGTCAACGGTGTCCGCGCGGGAATTGCGGCGGGCTGCAAAACGGTCATGGTGCCCGACCTGGTCCCTCCCCTGCCGGAATTTTACGCGCAGTGCGCCGGCGTCTGGCCGGATCTGGCTGCGGCCTGGGAACAGATCGCGGCCAATGTCTGAGCACCTGGAAGGAGGCGGACGATGGAACAGGAACGGAAAAGACGCTGTCAAACGATAAAAATCAGCATTGTCGGCCAGGTGGCGCTGTTTTTTCTGATCGGCGTGATTTTCACGGCGCTGCTGGCTTACGCCACGCTGAAACATATCTCCAACCTCACAGTCACCCAGCAGAAGGAAGAACGAACCGCGGAAATCTCCCGGGATGTGATCCTGACCGTGCAGGATTTCCCTGCCTGGCGCTGGCTGCTGGACTACTGGCATGACCACGCCATGGAGCTGGACATAGAGTACGACACGGAGGCGCAAACCGCGGAAAAAGCCCGGCAGTTCAGCAGCCGCAATCCCGGCTTCCTTCTGGAAAAAGCGTCGGAACAGGATGTGCTTCTGCTGCCGCCGGAGGAGCAGGCGGTTTTCGCGGAGATCGCCTACAACCGGATGCTGGTGCGCATCAACCGGATCAAAACCGCTTTTGACGTGGCCTACCTCTACTGCTTCTCCGCGGATGCGGACTACGGCTCCGGCATGTTCCTGTTCAGCGGCTCCGATGGCAGCTTGCGGCGGGGCTACAACTACGAGGACGCCTACAAGCTGGGCGTGACGGTGGATGTCACGGAGAGCCAGCGCCAGGGGATGATGCTGGCGGAGCAAAACACGGATTACATGGCGTCCTCCGGCAATTATCTGGACCGCTATATCTATATGGGAAAGCTGGATGGGCGGAACGTGCTGATCGGCATGACCTTCAACCTCTCCAGCATCATGCAGGAGGTCAACCGCCAGACCGGGCGCGGCGTGTTTGTTTTCGTCGCTTTCCAGATCGTCCTCTCGCTGCTCTGCCTGGCGTTGATCGGCGCCTTTGTGCTTCTGCCGCTGCGGAAGGTCCAGCAGAGCGTCCGGGACTACAAGGACGCCAAGAACAGCAGCGCCGTCGCCCGCGCCCTGGGCGAGGTCCGTTCCCGGAACGAGCTGGGCGCGCTGGCCACCGATGTCTCGGACATGGTGAAGGAAATCGACGCCTATCTCAACCAGATTCGGAGCATCACCGCGGAGCAGGAGCGCATCAGCGCGGAGCTGAACGTCGCCACGCAGATCCAAGCGGACATGCTGCCCAGCACCTTCCCCGCCTTCCCGGGGCGGCGGGAATTTGATATCTACGCCACCATGGACCCCGCGAAGGAGGTGGGCGGAGATTTCTACGACTTCTTCCTCGTGGACGGCGACCATCTGGCGCTGGTGATCGCGGACGTGTCCGGCAAGAGCGTCCCCGGGGCGCTGTTTATGGCGATTTCAAAGGCCCTGATCAAAAACCGCGCGCTGATGGGCGGCAGTCCCTCGGAAATCCTCCGGGATGTGAACAACCAGCTCTGCGAATGCAACAACGCCGAGCTGTTCGTCACGGTCTGGTTCGCCATCGTCGACCTGCGCACCGGCCGCGGCCTCGCGGCCAACGCCGGGCATGAGCACCCGGCCCTCCGCCGCGCCGGCGGGCAGTTTGAGCTGGTCAAGTACCGCCACTCCCCCGCCCTGGCGACCATGGAGGGGCTGCGTTTCCGGGAGCACGAATTTGAGCTGAACCCCGGCGACCGGATTTTTGTATACACCGACGGCGTGCCCGAGGCGACGGACCTGACGCCGGCGCTCTTCGGCGATGAGCGGATGCTCGCCGCCCTCAACCGCGCCCCGGACGCCGCGCCCCCGGAGCTGCTGGGGAATGTGAAGGGGGCAATCGACGCCTTCGTCGGGGAGGCAGTGCAGTTTGACGATATCACCATGCTTTGCTTTGATTATTTTGGACCGGAGGAACGGGAAATTGACGGAAAAACCGAAACGCAATGACATCGCGGACATCGCGAAGGGGCTGGGCATCCTGCTTGTAGCCGCTTACCACCTGGTCTACCGCGTCCAGGACGGCGCGGCAGACCAGGCCATCCGGGAGGGCATCTGGTTCGCGATCCCCTTCTTCTTCCTGGCCTCCGGCTATTTCTACCGCCCCTCCCCCGGCGGACTGCCGGAGGACCTGCGCCGCCGGGCCAGGACGCTTCTGCTGCCCACGGTTTTGACGGAGCTGCTTCTCCTGCTGGCCGGCGGCGTCTACTGCATCCTTGCGCATGGCTACGGCCCCCGGGAATTGTTCCGGGATGTGGCCTACACCTTCCTGCGCCCGGAGCTGAGCGCGCAGCTGCTGCCCGGCTGGGGGGATGTCGGGGAGCTGTTCAATAACCTCTCCCCGGTGTGGTTTGTCTGGACCATGTGCTGGGCGACGCTGCTGTTCCTCCCCCTGGCCGCTTTTGCCGCCGGGGACGGGAGGAAAACCGCCCTGTGCTGCGCCGCGCTGCTGATAGTCCAGCTCCCGCTGTACACGCTCTTGCCGCCAACCTCCTGGAGCATCAGCCTGGCCCCGGTTTGCGCCGCCCTGATGCTGGGCGCGTCCCGGCTGCGTCAAGCAGGACTGGTCCGGCGCCTGCTGGGGCTGCCCCCGCTTCCCGCTGCCCTCGCCGCGCTGGCCGCGGCGGCGGTCCACTTCGCGCTGTTCCGCTTCGACGGCACGGATCAGGTTTACACCGGCGCTCTGGGGACGCGGGTCTGGCTGGATGTTCCGCTGTTCGTGGCGGAAGCCCTGGTGGGCAGCGTGTTCTGGCTGGGGCTGGCGCGGCTGCTGCATGGCGCCGGGATTGCCGCCCGCGCTGTCGCCTTCATAGGGCGGCACTCCCTCGTTTATCTGCTCTGGCACTGCTTCTTCGGCATGGTCTTCGCCGACCTCATGCGCACTTACATCAAGCCCGGCCCGAACTGGTATGTCGAACTGACCCCCGCCGTCTTTTGGAAATCCGCAGCGGGCTTTGTCCTGTCCATGCTCTGCTGCGCCGGCGTGGCCCTCGCGCAGGAACGGCTGAAGCGGCGGCGCGAATAAAAAACCTAATGCCCTCCCGTTTCCCGGGAGGGCATTAGGTTTTACGCCTGACTTCTGACCTCGATGATTTTGAGCTGGCTGGCGGCGAGGCCGGTTTCCGTGGTGATGGTGTCGGTGCTCCGCGCCACGGCGGCCTCGCTGAGGCCCTCCATCGGGGCCGGGACCGCCACCGTCACGCCTTCGCCGCTGATGTACACCACG
>JAFUVO010000051.1 GCA_017477525.1 Oscillospiraceae bacterium
ACCTACTTTTGTCAACAGCGACAAAAGTAGGCAAAAACGCCGCCAGAGAGGGCGCTTGCGGCGCCCCTCTCTGGACTCACCCCGCAGGCCCATCCATTGGCCCAGGCTCATGCCCCGTAAACTGCCGATGTCTAAGACGTTGTACCATCGCCGGGCCGCTAAGACGCTGGGCCGGCGGGTCAGTTGGGTTTTCATGTTCTTTTCCTTGAGCAGACGGATTTTACCCAACACGGTTCTTGACTAACACCAATATCTAATCAACCGTCCGCCTTTTCCTCCCCCAAAGGGGAAGGATAAGGCTCAAGAAGGACGGCTTTTCTGTGTATTCTTCCCGGAAAGAACAACTGGAAGCCTCAGCACCAGTTCACGTCGATGGCGACCAGCTCCGGGATATTGTTGACCCGGGGGTTCCGGCTGGAGCCGGAGTCCCCCAGCCCGCGGCTGATGACCAGCGCCGCGCCGTTGTCCAGCGCGTAGGAGCCGCCGGAATAGGTGGGGAAGAAGCCCTCCTCCGCGCTGTAAATCCCGCCCACGCCCGGCAGGCGGACCAGGCCGCCGTGGGTGTGGCCGGCAAGGCCCAGCTCAAAGGGATACACGCTCAGCTTCTCCCGGAACAGGATCGGGATATGGGTGAGCATGACGCAGTAGGCGTTTTTATGAAATTCCATCTTATTCAGCTTTTCCCGGGCGCCGTAGAGGTCCACCCCGGCCTCCGTGCCCTCTATGCCGACAAGCTGTACGGTATTTTGCCCAATATTCAGCGTCACCGTGTCATTGCGCAGCAGATGGAGCCCGGCCTCCTGGAAGCGGACCGCCAGAAGCTCGTCTTTTTCCACCGCCGGGTCCGAGGGATACATCCGTTCCAGCTCGTGGTTTCCCAACACCCCATAAAGCGGGGCGATGCCGGAGAGCTTTGTGAACAGGGCCAGCATGGGGCTGTCGTCCTCGTCGTCCCTGCTGATCATGTCCCCGCCCACCAGGATGAGGTCCGGCGCGAGGTTCCCGATCTCCTCCAGCAAGCGGGAATTGCCTTCGCCGTACTCCCTGTTGTGCAGATCGGAGAGGAAAACGATGCGCAGATTCTCCACCACCCGGTCGGAGGTCTCCTGATAGAAGCTCGTTTCAAAGTGGCTCCGGGAATAGAACCAGTAAAACCCCACGCAGCCCCCCAGAAGAAGCGCGGCAATCAGAAGCGCGCAAACCACCCCGAAGAAGACGCGCCAGATGCGCCTCCGTGGCTTTTTCCCGAGGCTTTCTTCCGCCTCATACTCCCGCTCTATCTCGGAAAGCTCTTCCTCGTCCCATGTGTTTTCGTCAACCTGATCCATACGCTCCGTCTCCTCCCGCCGCTCCGATTGCCTGTATTTTCCATGAAGCTACATCGCGCCCTTGCGCGCCAGCACCACCCAGACGGTGCGGAGCAGGATTTTCAAATCCAGCCACAGCGACCAGTTCTCGATGTACTCCCGGTCCAGCCGCACCACCTCGTCAAAATCGCGGATGCTGCTGCGGCCGCTGACCTGCCACAGGCCGGTGATTCCGGGCCTGGTCGACATGCGGCTGCGGTAATAGGGGGTGTAGCGCTCCCACTCGTCCAGCGTCGGCGGGCGGGTTCCCACCAGGGACATGTCCCCCCGCAGCACGTTCCAGAACTGGGGAAATTCATCCAGGGAGAGGTCCCGAATCCAGCCGCCGATGCCCTTTTTCCAGCTGCCGTCCGGGCGCTGCTTCTGCCCGATGATGCGCGGGTCGTGCTCCATTTTGAACATCAGATCGCCGGCCTGCCCCTGCTCGGCCTGGAGCTTTTTCTTGCGCTCCTCCGCGTCCATGTACATGCTTCTGAACTTGTAGATTTTGAACTGCCTGCCGTTTTCCCCGATGCGGGTCTGGTGGAAAAAAATCGGCCCCGGCGACTCGATGTAAATCAGCGGCCCGATGACCACGGTCAGCAGCGCCGTGGCGATGCAGCCGGCCAGCCCGCCGAGAATGTCAAACACACGCTTCACAAACAGCTGCGACATGGGCACATAGTTCATGCTGGCGGTCACGGTGATCTGCCCGCAAATCCACTCCGTGTTCATGTTCCGCGTCTCGATGGCGTCCATGAAGCTCAGGCCCATGTGGATGGGGATGCCCATGGCGAGAATCTCATTTATCAGCTCCGCGGTCACAAGGGACCACTCCTTCACATCGAGGAACACCTCGTCGACCCAGTTCTCCAACAGGTAATGGATGAGGGTGTCGCGGGTGGCCACGACCTTCAGGTCTGAGAGCAGCCGGCCGTCCTCCCAGATGTTGCCCAAAAGGCGGTTGCCCTCCCGGAGGCTGACGTCCCGGTCCAGCAGGGCCACGCCGGTGAAATGATAGCCGGTGACATTGTGGCTGGCCAACTCGGTGATGTGCTCGTGCAGCCGGTTCGCGCTGGTGACCACCAGCATACGCCGTCCGCCGTAGCCGTGTATCCCGATTCCCTTTTGCAGCAGCCGCCGCCGGATCGACATCTTCCATATTTGGCGTATGACAAAGCAGAGGGGCACGTACAGGCCCATGATAAAGAAGAAGGCGTGCCAGATGCGCAGCGTGTCCAGACGCATCAGGAACAGGATGAGGCTCCCCGCCGTCGCGATATAGACGGCCTGGCTGAAGGTGGCGAAAAGCTCCCGCCAAACCCCGCGGCCCAGTACGCCGTGGTAGGCGTCCATGAAGATCATGACCATCAGGTCCACGAAAAGCAAAATCTGGAATACAGGTAAATACTGGCCCCAGTTCAGCGGGGCGACGCCGTGGACCCGGATCCCCCACAAGCTGTATATGTAAAATCCGAGGGTCAGGGCGCCAAACATACACAGGACGTCCATCGTGATAAAATCCACATGGTTGCTCTCCTTGTGAATCCGGTACATCGCCTGTCCACAACCTTTCCTGTCTTTCTCAGCCCGCCGCGAAGCGCGGGCCACGGGGGCAACAGGGCACTATCAGAATATCTGACAGGACTATACCATACCTGGCCTATAACGGCAACAGTTTTTTACAAAATTTTTCAAAATGTATGAAAATTCATTGTCAATTATTACAATTCGCAGACCGTGGGGGCGCCGCTTTCGCGGGAAAAACATAAAAAACCCGCCCATACGGGCGGGATACAACTATTTATTGGCGCAGCAGTCCCTGATGATCCCCGCGGCCTTTTCCAGGGCCTCCCAGGGGATATTCAGCGCGGGCAGCAGCCGCAGCTTGTTTTTCGCGGTCAGGCACAGCACCCCCCGCTCCATCGCTTCGGACACCACCTCGGCGGCTGGCTTTACGGTTTCCAGGCCCAGCATCAGGCCCATGCCGCTGACGGAAACGATCCCCGGCGCCCCCTCGAAGGTTTTCACCAGATACTCCCCCTTCTCCCGCACCTCCGCCAAAAGCGCCTCGTCCAGCCGGGACAGGACGCTCAGGGCGGCGGCGCAGCACACCGGGTTGCCGCCGAAGGTGGAGCCGTGGTCGCCGTAAGAAAACACGTCCCGCAGCCGCTCCCCCAGCAGCGTCGCCCCCAGGGGCAGCCCACCCGCCAGGCCCTTCGCGGTGCTGACGATATCCGGCGTGAGGCCGTAGTTCATGTAGCTGTACAGCTGCCCCGTGCGCCCGTTGCCGGTCTGCACCTCGTCCACGATGAGCAGCAGATTCTGTTCCTTCACAATTTCCGCCAGGGCGCCGGCATAGGCAGGGTCCAATGGGAGGACGCCCCCCTCCCCCTGGATGCACTCAATCATGACCGCCGCGGCCCGGTGCTGCTTTGTCAAAGCCAGAAGCTCCGCCGCATTCCCCGGGGCGGCGTGGACAAAGCCCGGCGTCAGGGGCTGGAACAGCTCGTGAAAATGTGCCTGCCCCGTGGCCGCCAGGGTCGTCAGCGTCCTGCCATGGAAGCTGTTGTCCAGCGTAATGATGGTGCTGTACTCCGGCCCCTTGTGCTCTGAGGCCCATTTCCGCGCCGCCTTGATGGCGCACTCGTTGGCCTCCGCGCCGGAGTTGGAGAAGAACACCCGCGCCATGCCCGTCCGGGTACAGAGCTGTTCCGCCAGAAGGGCGCAGGGCTCGGTGTAGTAGAGGTTGGACATGTGCTGGACCTTCCCGAGCTGCGCCGTGACCGCCCGCTGCCAGAGCTCGTCCGCCACGCCGAAGCTGTTGACGGCGATTCCCGTGCCCATGTCGATATATTCCTTGCCGTTTTCATCCGCCACGACGGAGCCCTTCCCGGACACGATGGTGACGGGAAAGCGCTTGTAGGTTCCCGCGATGTAGGTTTTATCTTTTTCCTGTATGGTCATGGATGCCCTCTCCCCTGTTATATTTCGCGCGCTTGTATTTCTCTCCCTCTTTGGAGAAGAGAAATGCCAAGATTGCAAATATTGTTTTGATGATAGTCAAAAATGTAAAGTAAGTCGTCCGCAGATGAAACACTCCTTTACGAAGCGAATCCGCAATCGGTGACGAAAGGGGAAGTTTCGGCCCTCCGGGGCCGACCTACTTTTGTCAACAGCGACAAAAGTAGGCAAAAACGCCGCCAGAGAGGGCGCTTGCGGCACCCCTCTCTGGACTCACCCCGCAGGTACTTCCATTGGTTTAAGCTCATGCCCCGTAAACTGCCGAAGTCTAAGACGTCGTACCATCGCCGGGCCGCTAAGACGCTGGGCCGGTGGGTCAGTTCGGTGTTCATGTATTTGAACTTATACGGAGGGATTTTACCAAGGCGGTTCTTGACGATTGCCATTACCTTATCATGGTCCCCGCGCCCTCGTTGGTCAGCAGCTCCATCAAAATCGCGTGGGGGACCCGCCCGTCCATGATGATGGCCTTCTGCACCCCCTCCGCGATGGCGCGGATGC
>JAFUVO010000096.1 GCA_017477525.1 Oscillospiraceae bacterium
CCAACAGGAATAAAGGTTTCAGATGAGGATTACAATCGAATTATCATTGAACGTATTGAACCACTTAAAGAATGGAATTACATCATTTCAGGATTTAAGGAAACGTGAAAAACTATCATGTTATTTCTTTAAGATTCCATATAGCCCCACTCGGGCGTCGGGGGCTGGGAGGCCAGGCCCAGCAGGCTCAGGCCGCTGAGGGTGAGCAGCTTCGCGCCCACGTCCTGGGTGATGTTTACCAAAAGATAGGGGATCACGTTGGGCAGGATCATGCGGAAGATGATCTGCGCCTCGTTCATGCCGCCCAGCCGCGCCTCCTCTACATAGGCGTTCTGCTTCAGGCTCAGCACCAGCGCCCTCGTGACGCGGCAGTATTCCGTCCAGCCCACCAGGCTCATGGCCAGGATCGTGTGGCCGAGGCTGGAGCCCAGCACACTGACCAGCGCGATGACGAACACCGTTTCAGGCACCGCCACGGCGATGTCCGTGAAGCGGGTGATGAGCATGTCGATCCAGCCGCCACAGTAGCCGGACAATATGCCGAGGAAGATCCCCACGGCGGCGGCGAACACAATCACGACAAACACGACGAGCAGACTCGTCCGCCCGCCCCAGATCAGGCGGGACAGGATGCATCTCCCGATCTGGTCCGTGCCCAGGGGGTATTTCCCGCTGTGGAGGATCATGAGGTTTTCATAGTCGTTCTCGATGGGGTCGTTGGGGGCGGTCCAGGGGGCGCAGACCGGGATCAGGATCAGGAGGAGCGCCAGCGTAAAGAACAGCAAAAACTGCGGGGAGCGCAGCGCCTTGTTTACGTAGGGCTTCATGCGCCGCCCCCTTCCAGCCGGATGCGGGGATCGAGGAAGCGGTACAGCAGATCGACGGCCAGATTGACCAGGACGTAGATCATCGCCATCCAGAGGATATAGCCCTGGATCACCGGATAATCCTTGACGGAGATAGCGTCGATCGCCATCTTCCCCACGCCCTGCCACTCGAAAATCGTCTCAATGATGGTCGCGCCGCCCATCAGGCTGCCGATGGACATGCCGAACATGGTGATGACCGACAGCAGGGAGTTGGGGAGGATCTGCGTGAAAATGATCCGGCTCCGGCTCAGGCCCCGGGCGAGGCCGCCTGTGAGGTAATCCCGGTTCATCTCCTCCAGCATACTGCCTCGCACCCGGCGCACATAGAGGGAGGCCATCCAGATCGACAGCGTGGCCGCCGGCAGGATCAAATGCCGCAGGTCCCCGTCGCCCATGACCGGCAACAGCTTCAGCCTGACCCCGAAAGCGTACATCAGCAGCGCCCCCACCCAGAAGCTGGGCATCGACACGCCGAAGAAGGAGACAAAGCGGATCAGGTAGTCGACAGGGCGGTTCTGGCACACCGCGCTGAGGACCCCCAGCGGCACCGCGAACACCACGGTAAGCAGCAGCGTCGCGGCGGTCAGAATCAGCGTGTTCGGGATATGCTCTGTCAGCGTGGTCCAGACGGAGGTCCCGTATTTGTAGGACTCGCCCAGATCCCCCCGGAGCACCCGGCCCAGCCAGCGGCCGTACTGGACGAGGAAGGGGGCGTTCAGGCCCAGTTCCTCCTTCGCCGCCTCGATCATCTCCATGTCCGGCGTCACGCCCAGGCGGGAATATTTCAGCGTCACCGGGTCGGAGGGGGAGAGGTAGGACAGCGCGAAGGTGAAAAACGACAGCACCAGCATGATCGGAAATACGAACAGCACCCGCCGCGCCACATATTTTTTCATCCTCCGCACCTCCCGGGCAAACGAAAAACGGGCATACCCAATCCAGACAGGTATGCCCGCAGTGCTGCAAACGCGGCCCCTGCGCGCAAAGACGCGCAGAGGACGCACCCTACACGGCCACCCCGCTCCTCCGAGGGGAGCGGAAGCCATATGACGCGCCATAGCGTGGGACATATCATTCTCTCGTCCGAAGAATCCGATACGCAACTCCACAGGCAGGTCTTCTGACTCAGCATCACAGCCGGACGCCCCTTCTCAGCCCTGATCGGGCCAATGGCTACGGCGCCCAAGCTCCGCTTTACAGCAGCGGTCCTGTCGGAGACTTTCACTCCGTTCCCTTTTCACCCGCGTTGAACGAAACGCGGACACCTGTGGATTCCCGATTATTCTTTTTTGCTTTTGCCAGCTCAGGTTACCACAACCCAGGCGCGGTGTCAAGCCCCGCGCGGGAAAACAGCTTGCCAAAGCGGATTGACAAAGTCCGACCCTGCCGCTATAATCCGAAATTATCTTTCAGTAAAAACAGTAAAAAAGCGGAAGAGAGAGAAAGGAGAACTCAGATCATGAAAAAAGCATTGCTGGCCGTCAGCTTCGGCACCGGCGTCCCGGAGGCGCGGAAGGACATTACAGCCTTTGAGGACGCTCTCAAGGACACCGCGCCCGACCGGGCGTTTTTCCGGGCCTTTACCAGCCCCACGATCCGGCGCAAGCTCGCGCATCGGGGCGAAACGGTCCTCTCAACGGAGGAGGCCCTGGGCCTGCTGGCGGAAAAGGGCTATACGGACGTGGCGGTGCAGCCGGGCTATATCCTCTGCGGCGGGGAATACGACCGCCTTGCCCAGGCCGCCGCGAAATTCGCCCCCCGGTTTGAGCGCCTGCGGCTGGGGAAGCCCCTGTTGGCCTCCGACGCCGATCTGCGGACGGTTGCCGAGGTACTGTGGCAAACGTACCGGCCCGAAGAGGGGGCGCTGGCGCTGTTCGGCCACGGCGCGGCGCATCTGGCCAACATGGCCTATCCGGCGATGCAGACAGCGCTGCGCCTGCTGGGCGCGAAGGACGCCTTTGTCGCCACGGTGGAGGGCTGGCCGGGCTATGGAGAACTGGCGGAGCAGCTGCGGGAGGGCGGATACCGTACCGTGACGCTCACCCCGCTGATGCTGGTGGCCGGCGACCACGCCCTGAAGGACATGGCCGGCGACGGAGCGGAGAGCTGGCGGTCCCGCCTGATGGCGGAGGGCTTTACGGTTACGTGCCGGCTGCAGGGCCTCGGGGCGGTTCCCGCGATCCGGGAGATCTACGCGGCGCATCTCAATGCCGTCCTGTGAGGAAAAACTGATATGCAGAATAAAGGAATTTTATACAGTATCGGCGTCGGTCCCGGGGACCCGGAGCTGCTGACGCTAAAGGCGGTGAAAACCATCGGGCGCTGCCCTGTGGTGGCCGCGCCGCGGACCGGAGGCGGCGACATGCTGGCGCTGGATATTGCCCGGCAGGCGGCGGATCTGGCGGGAAAAACCATCGTGCCGCTGGACTACAGCATGACGCGGGACGAAACAGCGCGGGAGCGCCAGCACAGCGCCGCGGCGGAGGCGATCGAGGCGCATCTGGCGGCGGGCCGGGATGTGGCGCTGCTGAATCTCGGGGACGTGTCCATTTACGCCACCTGCGGTTATCTCCGCGAAAAGCTCAAGGCAAAGGGCTATGAGAGCGTCATGATCCCCGGCGTGCCCAGCTTCTGCGCGGTGGCGGCCCGCCTGGATATGAGCCTGACAGACAGGGACGAGCCGCTGCACATCATTCCCGGCGGGGCCGGCGGGCTGGACGCGGCGCTGGCGTTCCCGGGGACCAGGGTGCTGATGAAATCGGGAAAGAGCCTGCCCATGGTACTGGAAGCGCTGCGGGACAGAGGCTGTCTGGAAGGCGCCTCCATGGTGGTCAACTGCGGGCTTCCGGAGGAACTGGTGTGCCGCGATCTGCGGAAAGCGCCGGAGGACGCGAGGTATTTCGCCACCGTGGTGGTAAAGGGGAAGAAATGAGATTCAAAAGGATATGTGTTTTGTTTTTACTGCTTGCCCTGCTCTGCGCCTGTGGCAATCAGGCGGCGCCGGAAGCGGCGGAAGCAGTCACATTCACGGACGCCATGGGCTATGCGGTCACGCTGCATAGCTGGGAGCGGGTTGTCTCCCTCTACGGCTCCTTCGCGGAGGCCTGGGTGCTGGCGGGCGGGACGCTCTGCGCGACCACCAGCGACGCCATTGAGGAACGGGGCCTCCCACTGGGAGCGGATGTGGCGGTCATCGGCTCGGTGCGGACGCCGAACATGGAGGAGATCATCGCCGCCGGGCCGGATTTTGTCATACTGTCGGCGGACGTATCCGAACACACGGCCCTGCACACGGCCCTGTCGGAGGCGGGGATCCCCCACGCCTATTACCGGGTGGATACTTATCAGGAATATCTGGATATGATGCGGCAGTTCTGCGGCCTGACTGGCCGCGAGGACCTGTGGGAGAAGTACGGCGAAGCCGTCGGGCGGGAGATCGCCTCCATCCTGGAAAAGACCGCCGGGGCGCGGGGGCCCTCTGTATTGCTTGTCAGGGCATTTTCCACCGGGGCGAAGGCCAAGGGCGACGACAATCTGGCGGGTGTGATCCTGCGGGACCTGGGCGCGGACAACCTGGTCTCCCGCTACGGGAGCCTGCTGCAGGATCTGAGTATGGAGGAGGTCATCGCAGCGGACCCGGAATATATCTTTATCACCACCATGGGGGATGAGGACAAGGCGCTGGCCTATATGCGGGAAAACTTCGAGTCCAATCCCGCGTGGGCCGGTTTGACCGCGGTGAAGAGCGGGAACTATATCGTGCTGCCGCGGGAGCTGTTCCACTACAAGCCCAACGCGCGCTGGGGGGAGAGCTATGCGTATCTCGCGGAAATCCTCTATCCGGAAATCAAATTTTGAGCCGCGGGACGGACGCCTTATGCTGCCTGTTTCCGCGCTGCTTTTGCTGGCATCCGCTGGTTTGAGCCTCTGCCTGGGCAGCCGGAGCTACCCCCTCGCGGCGCTGTTCACGGCGGAACGGGGCGGGACTGTCTGGCAGGTGCTGATGTACGTGCGTCTGCCCCGCACCGCGGCGGGCCTTGCTTCCGGCGCGGCCCTTGCAGTGGCGGGGGCTTTGCTGCAGACGGTGCTGAATAACGCCATGGCCAGTCCCAACGTCATCGGCGTGAATGCCGGCGCGGGCTTTTTTACCGTGCTCTGCGCCGCGCTGCTGCCCGACACTCCGGGGCTGCTGCCGCCCGCCGCCTTTTTCGGCGCGCTGGGGACGGCGCTGCTGATCTACGCGCTGGCAGTCCGCGCCGGGCTGGGACGGATGACGCTGGTGCTGGCGGGCGTGGCGGTCAGCAGCATCCTCAGCGCGGGGCTGAACGCCCTGTCCCTCCTGTTCCCCGACGTGGCGGTGGGGGCCTCGGGCTTTCTGATGGGCGAGCTGCGAGGCGTGACCCTCTCCGCCGTGGGCGCCGCCGGCCCCTATCTTCTGGCGGGCTTCCTCCTGGCCCTGCTGCTGTCCGCGGATTTGAACGTCCTGCAGTTGGGGGAGGAGATGGCTGCCTCCCTGGGGCTGGCGGTCTCCCGCACCAGATTTCTCGCGGTATTGGCTTCCGCGCTGCTGGCCGGGGCGGCGGTGAGTTTTGCCGGACTTCTGGGCTTCGCCGGGCTGCTGGTGCCGCACATCGTCCGCCGCTTCACGGGCGGCGACAACCGCCTGTTGATCCCCTGCTGCGCCCTGTGCGGCGGGGCTTTCGTGCTGCTGTGCGACGTGCTGGCGCGGGTGCTGTTCGCGCCCTTCGAGCTGCCCGTGGGGATCATCATGGCGCTGCTGGGCGGGCCGTTCTTCCTGCACCTGCTGCTGCATCACAAGAGGGGGCGCGTCTATGATTGAGTTCCGTGACGTAACGATTGGATACGGCGGCAGTGCCGTTTTATCCGGCGTCAGCTTTTCCGCGGCGCGGGACGGCGTGACGGTCCTGCTCGGGCCGAACGGCTGCGGGAAGACCACGCTTTTGCGCTCCGCCGCGCGGCAGCTGACGCTTTCCTCCGGGGAGATCCTGCTGGGGGGGCGCCCGGTGGAAACCTACGGACGAAAGGAATATGCCAGAGCCGCCGCGTTCCTGCCCCAGACGCGGAACATCCCGGACATCCGCGTCCGGGCGCTGGTAAGCCACGGGCGTTTCCCCTACCTGGGTCCCTCGCGGCAGCTCCGGCAGGAGGACCGGGAGATCGTGTCCCGTGCGCTGGAGGAAACCGGCGTGACGGCGTGGGCGGGCCGGAATCTGCGGGAGCTCTCCGGCGGGGAACGGCAGCGCGTATACCTCGCCATGGCCCTGGCCCAGGACACGCCGGTGATTTTCCTCGACGAGCCGACGGCCTATCTGGACCTGCGGGGGCAGTTTGAATTTCTGGAGCTGGTGCGGAGCCTCGGAAGCCGCCGGAAAACCGTGGTCATGGTCCTGCATGACCTGGCCCAGGCCCTGACCTACAGCGACCGCGCCGTCCTGTTCAGCGGCGGGGCGCTCCGCTATTGCGGCGCTCCCGAAGCGCTGTATGACAGCGGGCTCCTGGAAGATGTATTCGGCGTGGAAGCGCACCGGGCGGAGGGACATTATTATTTTACATTGGGAAAAACCAACTGAAATCAAAAGGGGGAAAAGATGATACTGTCACTCGTTTGGCTCAAACCCCTGAGGACGTATACTCACACCACAACAAAGCAGCAGGCACAGGCGGCGGACGCTATGGGCGCGCCGCTTCCGGGAAAGCTGTAAAACGGTCAAAAGCTGCGCCGCAGTAAGCAATACGAAGCAACAGATTCCTGCCGAAATTTCGGCAGGAATCTGTTGATAATTTTATCGATTTTTCTTATCTGGGCCAGATCGGCTTATTCTTCATACAATTCCAGCGTAAAGGCGGGGCAGAGCGGGCGCAGATTGTTGCCGCAGATAAAGATTTTCACCTCCGCCGCGCCCTCAAGCGGGAGCTCCACCAGGATATTTTCGGCATCGCCCTCTTTCAGCGCCGGGAGCTTGCACTCCGCCACGTCGATCAGGCGGCCATCGCCGTCGTAGGCGGACACCAGCGCAGTGCCGCCCGTCCCGCGGATATTTTGCACCAGCGCGGTCACGGCGGCGCCGTCCGTTTCAGCGGACTGCACGGCGTATTTGTCATTGGTCGCCTTCCACAGCGCCGTGATCACCGCGTCGCCCAACAGCTCGACGCTGTCGCCGGGCTGGTAGAGCGCGCTGTTCTGGTCCAGCTTCCAGCAATCAAAAGTAAAGCCGAGGGGCGCTTCCAGTGTGCAGTCGGGCATCACGAGCTTTTCATTCCGATCGGCTTCGACGGCGATTGCGGGCATCGTCCCGCTGCCGCCGCCGGCGGAAACGGTCACGAGACAGGGCACGTCGCTGAAAGCGTAGCCCATACCGGCTTCCTGTTTCACCGTGTTGATGTAAAGCGTCGCATCGTCCGCGCCGCTGACGCCGATGTTCCCCTTCCGCTGGGACAGGGCGGTGCCATCCTCCTCGACCGTCCCGGTGAGGCGCACTTTTTCCGTGGTCTTGTCCAGGGTACTGTTGAGCGTGACGTCGTAGCTGCTTCCCGCGTCCGCCGCCGCGAAGCGGACATAGTTGAGCTGCTGGCTGTCGTCGACGTCAATGATGATGGTGCTTGCGCCGGTGCTGACGGAGGCGGATTGGTCCGTATGGGTCAGCGTGAGGTTGAGGCCGTCCTCCGGCGCGGCACCGAGAAGGTTTTGCGGTGTTCCGGCCCACTGGACCTGGTAGCGGTCCGCCGGAAGCCAGACCGATACGGTTCCGTCGCCGGTGTCGATGATGTTTTCATTCTCATCCAGCACGACGCCGAGGTAATCCATCTTGAAAATATCGGGGCTGTTGCTGCTCACCACGCCGTCTTCGATTGTGACGAGGGGCGGCCCATTTCCATTCACATCCTTGATTTCGAGGTCCTTGTCGGCGGTAATGACCGCGCCGGCGCTGCCGAGGCCCGCGCCCCGGTGCTGCCAGGCGCTGAAAATATCCGTGTAAGGGACAAAAGAGACACGCGATTCCCCTTTTTTGGCACTGCCCCAGGATTCTTTGCTGCTGATATCATATTCCCATCCGGTATATTCCCCGTTGATCCGGTTGAGCTTGATATAGCGGGTGTTGTTGTTGGGATAATTGGGGTCATAGACCCAGAGGCGGGCGCTTTTTTCGCTGTCAAAATCCACCTTATACCCCAGCAGGGCGTGGCCCTTGCCTTTCGCGCTGTACACCGCGACCACCGGCGGGTCGTTTCCGGTTTTCTCAAAATACTGCACCGCCGCCACCAGGTCGTTGAGCGGCTTGGTATAATACGCG
>JAFUVO010000007.1 GCA_017477525.1 Oscillospiraceae bacterium
CAACACCAGCTACGCCGAGTATGTTGGCGCCCACAGCAGCTCCTGGACCAACATCATGACCAACCTGGGCTTCTACTGGGCCGACCAGGGCGCCGCCCCCGCCGAGCCCGACTGGGAGAACCTCGACTGGGCCACCCTGACGCAGAAGGCGGAATAATGATAAATCTCCCTTCGGGGGAGATTTATAAAAAATATGATCGGCATCCGCCCCGCCCCTACGGGGGCGGGGCACCTGTATTTTTTCGGAAAGAGAGGGAGGCGCCTATGATCCGCCTGCAGGATATCGTCGTGAAGTTCGGCGACTTTACCGCCCTGCACAACATCAACGTCCATGTGAAGGAGGGGGAGTTTTTCACCTTCCTCGGCCCCTCGGGCTGCGGCAAGACCACCACGCTGCGCACCCTGACCGGATTCATTGAACCGGCGGAGGGCCGGGTGTTTGTCCGCGGGGAGGATATCACGGACGTGCCTATCGAAAAGCGCAACATCGGCATCGTGTTCCAGAGCTACGCCCTGTTCCCCACGATGACGGTGTACGACAATATCGCCTTCGGCCTCAAGGTGAAAAAAATGAAGCGCGACGAGATTGACCGGAAGGTCCGAGCTATTGCTGTCAAGGTCGACCTCAGCGACGAGCAGCTCAAAAAGGCCGTGAGCCAGCTCTCCGGCGGCCAGCAGCAGCGCGTGGCGATTGCCCGCGCCCTGGTGACAGAGCCAGCTATCATCTGCCTGGACGAGCCCCTGAGCAACTTGGACGCCAAGCTCCGGGTCCAGCTCCGGGAGGAGCTGAAAAAGATGCAGAAGGAGTTCGGCATCACCAGCATCTACGTCACCCACGACCAGGAGGAGGCGCTGACCCTCTCGGACCGCATCGCCGTGTTCAACAAAGGGGTCATTGAGCAGATCGGCAGCCCCAACGAGGTCTACAACCACTCCGCCACGGAATTTGTCTGCAACTTCATCGGGGACATCAACCGCCTGGAGGACACCATCGTCGCTGAGATGAACAAAGCCGGGACGAAGCTGGACCCGAAGAAGCACCACTACGTCCGCCTGGAGCGCGTCCACGTCAACGAGCCGGCGCAATCCGGCGTTCTGAGCCTGCCGGGGCTGGTGGAGTCCCGGGAGTATTACGGTTTATACATCAAATATTACATCCATGCCGGCGGCCAGAGCCTCAAGGTCATGGAGCGCAACGACGGGATACATATCTATGACGAGGGCGACAGCGTCACCGTCAACCTGAACCCCGCCGACCTGATGAGCTATCCGGCGGGAGGAGAGGAGGCTTCAAAATGAGCCTGCGGAAGCCCAAGCCCTTCGACCCGGCGGTGGTGCTGCGCGTCATCGGGGCGCTGTTTTTCATCTACCTGTTCCTCGGCTTCATGCTCCTGCCCTGCCTCAACACCCTGACCAGCATTTTCACCACGAAAAACGCCGCGGGGGAGACGGACCGGCTGGCGGTCGTCCGCTTCTTCTTTGCCGGCACGATGAAGAGCTTCGTCTGGAACTCCCTCAAGCTGGCCATCTGCCTGATCGTCACCGTCAATGTCGTAGGCGTGTCGATCGTGCTGCTGACGGAGTATTTCGACATCAAGGGCGCGAAGATCCTGCGCATGGGCTACATGACCACGCTGATCTACTCCGGCGTGGCCCTGGTCACGGGCTATATGTTCCTCTACGCCAACGACGGCATCCTGACCACGGCGCTGCAAAACTCCTTCCCCAACCTCAACCCCAACTGGTTCTCGGGCTTTAACGCGGTGCTGTTCACCATGACCTTCGCCTGCACCAGCAACCACATGCTGTTCCTGCGCAACGCCATCCGGGGCATCGACTACAACACGGTCGAGGCCGCCCGGAACATGGGGGCCGGACCCTTCAAGGTGCTGTTCCGTGTGGTGTTCCCCACGCTGCTGCCCACGCTGTTTTCCCTGACGGTCATGACCTTCATCACCGGCCTGTGCGCCATGAGCGCCCCGACGCTGCTGGGCTACGACTCCATCAACCCGGAGATCGTGCGCCTGGCCGGCTCCTCCTCCGCCGACGAGAGCTTCCCCCAGGCCCGGGCCGCCCTGCTGAGCATCATCCTGGCCTGCTTCACCATCATCCTGCTGACCGTGCTGAGCTCCTACGAGCGGAAGGGCCACTACCTCTCCGTATCGAAAACCAAGGCCAAGCTGCAAAAGCAGAAGATCACCAACCCCGTAGCCAACGTCCTGGCCCATATCTACGCCTACGTCCTGTTCATCATCTACATGACGCCGGTGGTCATGATCGTCATCTTCTCCTTCCAGACTTACAGCGCCATCCGGCAGAAAAAGCTGGACCTGGGGAGCTGGACGCTCATCAACTTTTTCGGAAAGGAGGACTACGCCTACCTGACCAGCCGGGGCACCTACAAGGTCCGGGAGGGCAGCATCTCCGGCGTGTTCTCCAACGACGCCACGCTCAACGGCATCCGCACCAGCTTCGTCCTCTCCGTCTGCGCCGCCGCCCTGGCCTGCGTCATCGTGGTCATCGCGTGCAGCTACATCTTCAAGCACAAAAAGACCGGGACCGTGCTGGAATACGCCCTGCTCTTCCCCTGGCTGCTGCCCACGATCCTGATTTGCTACTCCTACCGCGTGTTCTTCAACAACGAGGTCTGGTACGTGTTCGGGCAGAACCTCTACTACGCCGACCGTGTGCGGATTTTGATCGTCATCGCCTACACGGTGACGAAGCTGCCCTTCTCCCTGCGCATGATCAAGGCGTCGTTTTACGCCATAGACGAGGAGCTCGAGGACGCGGCGAAGAACCTGGGGGCCAGCCCCCTGCGGACCTTCCTGCGGGTGAAGCTGCCGATCATCCTGCCCTCCGTGCTGGCGGTGTTCGCGCTGAACTTCAACGCCCTGTTCACGGAGTACGACATGTCCGCCACCTTCGCCAGCACCTACGGCACCAGCTACGCCATGGTCATCCAGGCCATGACCGCCGAGGAGGGGATGTACGGCTACAACGTCAACGCCTCGGGCCGCCGCTGCGCTTCGACGGTGTTCATTATGATCGTGTCCGGGCTGATCCTCTACCTGGTCTACGGCGTGGGCGCCCGGGACCTCAGCGAGCGCCTCCAGGCCCGCGACCGCCGGCGGCAGCGGATGGAGCGGATTAAGAGAATATTTGTGAAAACATAGCGCTTTCTCTCCCCCTTTGGGGGGAGGGAACACAAAGAAGGATGGGCATATATGATAAAAAACGTGTTATTCGACATGGGCAACGTGCTGATGCGCTGGGACCCGGCCCTGTTCGTGCGCCGCTGCGGCTATACCGGCGAGGACGCTGAGCTGCTGCGGCGGGAGGTCTACGGCAACGTGGACTGGGTCATGCTGGACCGGGGCGTCCTGACGGACGCGGAGGCCGCGGAACGCATCCGCCGGCGGGTCCCGGAGCGTCTGCGGGACGCGGTGGGGACGCTGGTGTCCGGCTGGGACGACGAGCCTCTGCAGGTTCCGGGGATGGAGGATCTGGTGCGGGAGCTCTCCGAAAAGGGCTGCGGCCTCTATCTGTTGACCAACTGCGGCCCCCGGCACCGGGAGTACTGGCCGAAATTTCCGGTTTCCCGCTATTTTGGGGACCGGATCATGCGCTCCTCGGACTGGAAGCTCCTGAAGCCGGACCCGGCCTTTTATGAAAAGGCGCTGGACATGTTTTCCCTGGACCGGAGGGAGTGCGTTTTCATCGACGACAACCCCGCCAATGTGGAAGCCGCCCTGCGTCTGGGGCTGGAGGGCCTGGTGTTCTTCAATGACGCGGCGCTGCTCCGGCGCTCCCTGCGGGCGCTTGGCCTTGATTTTTTGAAATAAAAGCGTTCCGCCCGCCGCCTCCGCCAGCCTGACGGCCCGGGAAGTTTTCGTGATATTTTCCGGCGAAGGGCCGTATGCTTTTCCGGGGAACCGGCTGCGTTCCGGGCCCCGGGGAGGGCTGCGTCATCATTTTTGAAACTGCCGCCGCGCTGCTGGCGCGGGGGGAACGGGCGCTCAACATGCTTGTCTGGGGTCCGGCCACAGTGGCGGCGTTGTTGGGTACAGGATTTTATTTATCTGTCCGCTGCGGCTTTCCCCAGCTCCGGCACTTTGGGACGATGATGAAGCGCACCGTGTTCGCGGCGCTGTCCCGGCGCGGCGGAGGCGGGGATCATCAAAACCTCTCCCCTTTCCAGGCCGTCGCCACGGCCCTGGCGGGAACCGTCGGCACCGGGAACATTGCCGGCGTCGCCGGCGCGATCCTCACCGGCGGGCCGGGGGCGGTGTTCTGGATGTGGGTCTCCGCCCTGCTGGGCATGTGTACCAAGTTCATCGAAATCGCTCTGGCGCTGCGCTGGCGGGAAAATGTCTCGGGCAGCTTCCGGGGCGGGCCGATGTACTACATCACCGGCGGGCTCGGCCGGCGTTTCCGCCCGCTGGCGCTTCTGTTCGCCATAGCGGGGACCTGCGCCAGCTTCGGCATCGGAAACCTGGCCCAGAGCAGCGAAATCGCGGGGGCGGCGGGAGCGCTGTTCGGTTTGCCGCCCCGGTTTACCGGCTGCGCCCTGGCGGCGCTGGCCGGGACCGTGGCCTTCGGCGGAGCCCGGCGCGTCGGGCGCGTTACGGAATGGCTGGTGCCGCTGATGGCGGGCCTGTACATCCTCGCCGCCCTGGCCGCGATTGCCTCCCGCCTCTCCGAAGTTCCTGTGGTCCTTGGGACGATCGTCCGGGAGGCCTTCAGCCTCCGCGCCGCCGGCGGCGGCATCTTCGGGACCGTCATGGGCCGCGCCCTGCGCGCCGGACTCTCCCGGGGCGTGTTCTCCAACGAAGCGGGGCTGGGCTCCGCCCCCATTGCCCACGCCGCGTCCTCCTGCACCGAACCCTGCGAGCAGGCCATGTGGGGTGTTTTCGAGGTCTTTACGGACAGCTTCGTGATCTGCACCCTCACCGCGCTGACGCTGCTGCTGGGCGGCGTGACGGACGCCGCCGCCTATCCCACGGGCGGGGAGGCTGTCGCGGCCGCCTTCGGCCGCCTGCTTCCGGGCCCGTTTGGGCCCGCCATCCTGCGCGTCTGTATGCTGCTGTTCGCTCTGAGCAGCATCTTCGGATGGAACTTCTACGGCGCGCGCTGCTGGGGCTGGCTGTGGGGGGAAAAGCCCCTCGCGGGACTTTTTTACGCCCTCGCCTTTTCCCTGGCCTGTATTCCCGGCGCCTTGGGTACGGGGGCGCGGATGTGGGAAATCGCGGACACCTTCAACGGGCTGATGGTCCTGCCCAACCTGGCCGCGCTGCTCCTGCTCTCCGGCGAAGGCGCCCGGATGACGAAGCGGTATTTTTCCCCGTGACCGCTCAGAACCATTTTTCAGTTGACGGACGGGAGAGAATGTGGTATATTACGCCCAAAACAGACGAAAACAAAATATTGGAGTGTGATTCCCCCCTATGGACATGGACGGCGACAGTAGCGGCCTGATCTCTATCGCTGTAATACTTCTTCTGTTGTTCGGCGCGGCGTGGTTTGCCGTGAGCGAAACAGCCTTTGCCTCGGTCAGCCGGGTGAAGCTAAAGCTGGCCGCCGAGCACGGCGACAGCCGCGCGAAAACGGCGATCTGGATTACGGAGCACTTTGACCAGGCCATTACCACCATACTGATCTGCGACAACATCCTCCACCTGGCCACGGCATCCTATGTCACCGTCCTGGTCACCCGGCGCTGGGGGGTGAGCGCGGTCACGGTCAGCACCATCGTCACCACAATCGTGGTATTTTTCGCCGGGGAAATGCTGCCCAAGAGCATCGGGAAAAAATACAGCGAGCGCTTCTCCCTCGGGACGGCGGGGCCGTTGCGCTTTTTTATGCGCCTGTTCCGGCCGCTGGCCGCGCTGCTCACCGCCATCGGCGGCTTCGTGGCGAAACTGACCCGGGGCGACGGCGAGGTCACGGTCACGGAGGACGAGCTCTACGACATTATCGAAACCATGACCGACGAGGGCGAGCTGGACGAGAGCCAGGGCGAGCTGGTCAACCGCGCCCTGGGCTTCGGCGAGGTCACGGTCGAATCCATCCTCACGGCCCGCGTCGACCTGACCGCCCTCGACGTGGACTGGCCCCAGGAAAAAATCCTCGGCGTCATCCGCCGCGCCCGCCACAGCCGCCTGCCGGTCTACGAGGGCAGCATAGACAACATCATCGGCATCCTGCAGATTCGGAAGTACATCAAGGCCTGGCTCGCCGGCAAGGAGGGCATCGACCTGCGCTCCCTCCTGGACAGCCCCTATTTCATCCACCAGAGCGCCAACATCGACGAGCTTCTCCCCGTGATGAGCGCGAAAAAGCTCAACATGGCGGTGGTCACGGACAACTATGGCGGCACCCTGGGGGTGGTCACGATCGAGGATATCGTCGAGCAGCTGGTGGGCGAGATCTGGGATGAAGAGGATTTGATCGTCGAGACCAGCGTGAAAAATCCCGACGGCAGCTACAGCTTCGACGCCTCCGTCGACATTGAGGACGCCTTTGACTTTATGGACTGGGAGGACCCCAGCGGCTTCGACTTCGGGCACAAGCTCCTGGGCGAATGGACCTATGAGCAGTTTGACGAGCTGCCCGCCGAGGGCGACAGCTTCGACTACAACGGCCTGCGCGTGACGGTGGAGCAGCTGGACCAGCGGCGCATCCGCAAGCTGCGCATCGCCCCCGCCCCGGCGCCCGAGGGAGAGGAGGCGCGGACATGACGCCCTTTTACATCACCGCCAGTCTGGCCTGCCTGCTGCTGTCCGCCTTTTTCTCCGGCGCGGAGATGGCCCTTTCCTCCGCCAGCCGCGTCCGCCTGGGCAACCTGGCGGATAACGGCAGCCGGAGCGCCGCCCTGGCGCTGAAGCTCATTGAGCGCTTTGACGACGTTCTGAGCGCCATTTTGATCGGCAATAACTTTGTGAACATCGCCCTGTCCTCCCTGGCCTCAGTCATCGCCATCGCTGCCTTCGGGGAACAGTATACCTGGCTGGCGACGGCCATCGTCACCGTGGCGGTGGTCATCGTGGGCGAGACCATCCCGAAAATTTTGGCGAAGAAAAACGCCAACCGCTTCCTGCCCGCCATCGCCCCCCTGCTGCATGGCCTGAGCATCCTGTTCAAGCCCATCACGGCCCTGACGGTGCGTCTGGTGCGGCTGCTGACCCGCCCCTTCCGGGGCGAGGCAGAGGAGGGCGAAAATGACGACGCCGTGGAGGAGCTGCAGAGCATCATCGAAACGGCGGAGGACGAGGCGGTCCTGGACAACGAGCGCAGCGAGCTTTTGCGCTCCGCCCTGGATTTCGACGAGGTCAGCGCCAGCGAGGTCATGACCTCCCGGGTCGACATGGACGCCATCGACATCGGGGACAGCTGGGAGGAAATTTATGAGGCCTTGTGCGCTTCGACCCACTCCCGCCTGCCTGTCTACGAGGACAGCATCGACAACATCATCGGCGTCCTGCACCTCAACCGGGTGTTCAAGGCTATGCTGAACAGGCGCAGGCCGAACCTGCGGCGGATGCTGATGAAGCCCTGTTTTGTATACAAGAGCACCAAGCTCCCCGCCGTCCTGGACCAGCTGCGGCAGGCGCGGCAGCATCTGGCGGTGGTCACCGACGAGTACGGCGGCGTCTGCGGCATCGTGAGCATGGAGGACGTTTTGGAGGAGATCGTCGGGGACATCTGGGACGAGAACGACGAGATCGACCCGGAGGTGGTCAAGCTGCCCGACGGCAGCTATGAAGTGGACGGGGACATGAGCACGGCGGATTTTACCGAGCTCATGGGCATCGACGAGGACAGCTTCGAGACGGAAAGCTCCACCGTGGGCGGCTGGGCGCTGGAACGCTTCGGCGCTTTCCCCGAACCTGGCGGCAGCTTCGTCTGGGAGGACCTGAAGGTTACGGTCCTGGCCATGGACGGGAAGCGGGTTGAAAAGCTTCTGGTGTGCAAAAATGGGGCGCAGGCGGAATAGCGGTTTTTCTCTGGACTTTCCCCGCGTTTTATGGTATCATATGCCAAAGGACAGCGAAGGGAGGAAAGAACATGTCAAATAAAGAACAGCGCGCCCATGATCTCGCCGTGGCCTTCACCCGTGATTTACACGCGGACATGAGCCGGACCCTGGACGAAAACACCCTCGATTATCTTCTGCAGAGCTTCCAGAACGATTACGAATCCGCGCTGGAATACTTCAAAACGCACCTTTCATGAGCACCATGATGATATTGTGGCCCCGCCCTTCGGGCGGGGCCACAATATCCGATGCCAAGAGGAAACAGGACCGCAAAAGCAGGTAAACAGGGGGACAAATATATGGCAAAGCTGTATTTCAAATACGGGGCGATGGGCTCCAGCAAATCCGCCCAGGCCCTGATCGCCGCCTTCAACTACGAGGAACAGGGCATGTCCGTCTGGCTCATCAAGCCAAGCGTCGACGACCGCGACGGGGCCGATATTGTGAAAAGCCGCATCGGCCTGAGCCGCCGCGCCCGGGTCATCAGCCCGGAGGAGGACATCGTCGAAGCCTGGCACGGCGCCGGGCGGCGGGACGTCATCATCGCCGACGAGGCCCAGTTTTTGAGCCCGGCGCAGATCGACGGG
Organism: Oscillospiraceae bacterium; assembly: GCA_017477525.1. Taxonomy (GTDB): domain Bacteria; phylum Bacillota; class Clostridia; order Oscillospirales; family Oscillospiraceae; genus RGIG7114. The sequence goes on from JAFUVO010000007.1 coordinate 8,626, forward strand.
CTGCGCTCCATTGTGGATTTAGAGGACATCCCTGTGCTATGCTTCGGGCTGCGGACGGATTTTCTCACGAAGTTCTTCCCCGGCTCCCTGCGGCTGATGGAGCTGGCGGACTCCATCACCGAGATCAAGACCGTGTGCCGCTGCGGGAGCAAGGCCACGGTCAACGCCCGCATCGACGCCGCGGGCCATATCGTCACAGAGGGCGCCCAGGTCATGCTGGGGGGCAACGACAGCTACATCGCCATGTGCCACCGCTGCTGGAAGCGCCGCATCGCCCGGGAGCGCGGCGCAGATTCCTCTTGCCAAGCGGCGGGGGCGGGGATATAATAAGAGTACCATAAAAAATATATCGAAGGAGGGCGACAGCCATGGCGGGAAATCCAAATGCGTCATACATCGGCCATTACGCGAAGGAGAACACCTCCATTCCCGGGGTCTACAACGGGATGCGCATGGAGGTGCTTGACGAGGAGAGCGGCGAGCTGCTGTTCGGAGGGAGCGTCCAGGTGCAAAACGAGCACCTGATCGAGGTCTTCCGCACGTCGGAGCTGCTGCGGGCGGACATCGCGGAGGGCCTGCCGGTCAGCGTCCGGGGCTTTAACGCCTACCAGAACTGCGGCATCCTGATCTCCGGCCGGCTCTCCAAGCTGGCGCAGAACCAGGACAAGACCTGGCTGGTGCGGCAGGTGGACCTCAAGGGCCGGGACACGGGCCGTTCCTTCTCCCGCCGGCCCATCCGTGCCGAGGGCTGGGTGCGCCCTCTGGCGGAACGGGAGGAGCGCTGGATTCCCTGCAAGGTGGTCAACGCCAGCTCCGGCGGGGTCTGCTTCCGGGTCCCGGAGCGCTTCGGCCCGGAGGACAAGCTCAGCATCCGCTTCCGCCTCCGCCGCGGAAAGGAGCAGCCGCCCCTCAACATCGCCATCCGCCGCATCACCGAGCTTGGGGACATGTTCGAGTACGGCACGGAGTTTGTCGACCTGGACAGCGAAGTCGATATGGTCATCATCCGCACCATCATCACGCTGCAGAATATGCAGTGAGCGCGGCCAGCCGATGAAAATCCACGGCCTGCAGAAAATGACGCTGCTGGACTACCCCGGGAAGGTGGCCTGCACCGTCTTTTTCGGGGGCTGCGATCTGCGCTGCCCCTTCTGCCACAACAGCGCTCTCTGGGACGAAGCCGCCCCCGCCGCCCTGGACGACCGGGCGCTGCTGGACTTCCTGCGCCGCCGCCGGGGGCTGCTGGACGGCGTGGCCGTCACCGGCGGGGAGCCGCTGCTACGGGATCTCGCGCCGCTGCTGGCGGAAATCAAGGCCCTGGGCTATCCTGTAAAGCTGGACACCAACGGCTTCCACCCCGGGCGTCTGCGGGCGCTGCTGGAAGCAGGGCTGGTGGACTATGTCGCCGTCGACATCAAGAACAGCCCCGTCCGCTACGCGGAGACAGTTGGCCTTCCTTCGCTGGACCTGTCCCCGCTGCGGGAGAGTGCCGCCCTCCTGCTGGGCGGCGGGGCCCCGGACTACGAATTTCGCACCACCGCCGTTGACGAGCTGCACAGCGCCGTGGATTTCCGCGCCATCGGCGAATGGATCAAAGGGGCGCGGCGCTGGTTCCTGCAAGCCTTTGCCGACCGCGACAGCGTCCCCTTCTCCGGCCTCCACCCCCCCTCCCCCGCCCTTTTGGCGGAATATCTCGATATCGTGCGCCCCTTCGTGGGTTATGCCGCCCTGCGGGGGGCGGATACTACCTGCGAGCAATGAAATGGGACATTTCGTTGATCCCTGCGAAACACCGCTACCGTTTTGCAATATCTTGTGCCTTTTATAAAATATTCTACCAGATATTGACAGCGCCATTGGAATGTGCTACAATACATTCCGGCTTTGCAGGAGATGTTTCCCTCCCCCAAAGGGGGAGGGAACTTATTTCCATGTAAAATGTGCCGCTGGTATTTCTCCCTCCGGGGGAAAAATGATACTATAAAGAAATTCGGAGGACTGTCATGTACAAGGTGCTCAAGCGCGATGGGAACATCGTGGATTTTGAAATCGGAAAAATCGGCGGCGCAATCACAAAGGCCTTTGTGGCGCTGGAAAAGAACTACCACCCCAGCGTCATCGACATGCTGGCTCTGCGCGTCACGGCGGACTTTGAGCCGAAGGTCCACGACGGCCTTGTCTCCGTTGAGGACGTACAGGACAGCGTGGAGCGGGTGCTCAGCGAGGCGGGCTATGCCGACGTGGCAAAGGCCTACATCCTCTACCGCAAGCAGCGGGAAAAGGTGCGCAACGTGGGCAGCGCCCTGCTCAACTACAAGGACCTCGTCGACAACTATCTGCGCATCAACGACTGGCGCGTCAAGGAAAACAGCACCGTCACCTATTCCGTGGGGGGCCTGATCCTCTCCAACTCCGGGGCCATCACCGCCAACTACTGGCTCAGCGAGATTTACGACGCCGAGGTGGCAGAGGCCCACCGCAGCGCCGCCATCCACCTCCACGACCTGAGCATGCTGACCGGCTACTGCGCCGGATGGAGCCTGAAGCAGTTGATCCAGGAGGGCCTGGGGGGCGTCGTGGGCAAAATCACCTCATCCCCCGCCGCCCATCTGAGCACGCTGTGCAACCAGATGGTCAACTTTTTGGGCATTATGCAGAACGAATGGGCCGGCGCCCAGGCCTTCTCCTCCTTCGACACCTACCTGGCCCCCTTTGTCAAGGTCGACAACCTGAACCAGAAGGAGGTCAAGCAGTGCATCCAGTCCTTCATCTACGGCGTCAACACCCCGTCCCGCTGGGGGACCCAGGCCCCCTTCTCCAACATCACCCTGGACTGGACCGTGCCCAAGGACCTCGAGAACCTCCCCGCCATCGTCGGGGGAAAGGAGCAGGATTTTACCTACGGGGACTGCAAAAAAGAGATGGACATGGTCAACAAGGCCTTCATCGACATTATGATCGAGGGCGACGCCAACGGCCGCGACTTCCAGTACCCCATCCCCACCTACTCCATCACCCGCGATTTCGATTGGAGCGAGAGCGAGAACAACAAGCTGCTGTTTGAGATGACCGCCAAATACGGCACCCCCTACTTCAGCAACTATATCAACTCCGACATGGAGCCCAGCGACGTGCGCAGCATGTGCTGCCGCCTGCGCCTGGACCTGCGGGAGCTGCGCAAAAAGTCCGGCGGCTTCTTCGGCTCCGGCGAGAGGACGGGAAGG
>JAFUVO010000097.1 GCA_017477525.1 Oscillospiraceae bacterium
GGATTTGCGCTCCCTGACGGATTCCCCCGGCGCGCTGGAGGACTATTATCTGTCCCAGACCCTGATCGGGCTGGACTTGAGCCCTGTCGGGATGGCCGAACAGTGCGAGGCCGTCACGGCGGAGGATGTCAAAGCCGTGGCCGCCGGGATCGTGCTGGACACCGTCTACTTCCTCCACGGGGAACCGGGGGCGGAAGCGGAGGATTGGGAGGTGGAAGAAGCCGATGCGTAAACTGGAATACCCTTCGATTGGGGAAACGCTCTACCGGGACACGCTGCCCAACGGCCTGCGCCTGAGCGTGGCGGTAAAGCCGGGCTACACCCGTTCCTACGCCTTTTTCGCCACGGAATATGGCGGCGCGGACCGGCGCTTCCGGCTGGACGGGCGTTTCATCGACACGCCCATGGGCGTTGCCCACTACCTTGAGCACAAGATGTTCGACATGCCCGAGGGCGACAACGCCATGTCGCTGCTGGCCGCCAACGGGGCCCAGCCCAACGCCTACACCGCCTCCGCTGTGACGGCCTACCACTTCGAGTCCACCGAGAACTTCGATGAGAACCTGCGGATGCTGCTGCGCTTTGTCTCCACGCCGTATTTTACCGAAGAGAGCGTGTCCAAGGAACGGGGGATCATCGCCCAGGAGATCCTCATGGGGGAGGACGACCCGGATCATGTGGTCTACGACGAGCTGATGCGCTGCCTCTACGCCGCCCACCCGATCCGCGACAAAATTATCGGCACGGTGGAGAGCATCGGGGAAATCACCCCGGAGATCCTCTATGACTGCCACAGGATTTTCTACAACCCCGGCAACATGGCCCTGGCCGTGGTGGGGGATGTGGACCCGGAGGCGGTGTACGCCGCCGCTTCGGAGCTGCTGGACGCGGAGCGGGGGCCGGCGCCGGAGCGGGACTACGGCCCGCCGGAGACGCTGCTGCCCGCTTCCACCCGCTTCTCCCGGCGGATGGAAGTCTCAGCCCCCCAGTTCATGCTGGGGGCCAAGCTGCCGGGGGAGGGCAGGGGGGAGGCCCTGCTGCGGCGCAAGATCGTCAGCGACGTGGCGGTCACTTGCCTCTACGGCGCGTCCTCGCCCTTCTTCAACCGCCTTTACGCCGAGGGCCTGGTCAACACGGACTTTTTCGCCGACCTCGACTACGCCGCCGGCACGATGACGCTTTTGGCCGGCGGGGAGAGCCGGAACCCGGAGGCGGTGCTCACCGCCTTCACGGCGGAGGCGGAGGCCGCGGCGGAGAAGGGCATCGACCCGGCCTATTTCTCCCGGGTCATGCGCTCCGGCTACGGTTCCCGGCTGCGGGCCCTCAGCTCCTTCGGCGGGCTGGCGGCCTCCCTGGCCGACGCGGATTTCGGCGGCTACAACTGCCTGGACGCCTTCGCGGTGCTGGAAACAGTGACGGAGGAGGAGGTTCGCGCCTTCATCCGGGAGTACCTGGCGGAGGACCGCTTCGCCCTGAGCGTGATCGACGTCCCGGAAGAGGGGAAGGGCGGCGCTTCCGATGCGTGAGGCCGTGATCTCCTTCCCCATGTTCGGGGAGAACTTCAGCCTGAATCCCCCCGCCTCCATTCACATCTTTGGGGGCTTTGAGATATATTATTACGGGATCATCATCGCCCTCGGACTGCTTCTGGCGGTGTTCTACGCCTCCCGGGTGTGCACCCGCTTCGGCATGACCATGGACGCGGTCTATGACTACCTCATCTGGGCGGTCATTGCCGCCGTGGTCGGGGCGCGGCTGTACTACTGCCTGATTTACACAGACGCCTCCGGGGTCCGCAGCTATCTGCGGGACCCGGCGTCGATCCTCCGTATCCGGGACGGCGGCCTGGCGATTTACGGCGGCGTGATCGGCGCGGCGCTGGCGCTGCTGCTGCGGGCGCGGGCCAGGAAGGAGAGCGTGTGGAAGCCCCTGGACATCATGGCGCTGGGGCTGCTGATCGGCCAGTCCGTGGGCCGCTGGGGGAACTTTTTCAACCGGGAGGCCTACGGCTATGAAACGGACATCTTCTGCCGCATGGGCCTGACATTGTACGGCAGTACGGTTTATGTCCACCCCACCTTCCTCTATGAGAGCCTGTGGAACGCGCTGGGCTTTGTGCTGCTGCATTTTCACAGCAAAAAATACCGCCGCTACCAGGGACAGTATTTTCTGCTCTACCTCATCTGGTACGGCTTCGGACGGATGCTCATCGAGGGCCTGCGCAGCGACAGCCTGTGGCTGGTTCCGGGTTCGCTCCGCATCTCCCAGCTTTTGGCCGCGCTGACCTTTGTGCTGGCGGGGGTGCTGTACCTCATCAACCGCAGCCGCCTGGAGCTCCATATGCCCCTGATCGCCGGAAAGCTTGACAGCGACGATACAGATGGTATAATAATGGAATCCGCTCCGTCCGACGCTTCCCCGGAGGCGCCGGAGGACAGCGCCCCCGCCGGGGACGCGGTCGAAGAGTCGGAGGAAGCCGGCGGGGACGCGGTCGCTCCCCCCGAAGCAGGCGAAGCCCCCCACGGGGACGGCGGGGAAGCCTGAGCGCCGGATTTCCCCCGGAGGGGATGGGAATGCGGCATACCGAACAGAGACTAATTATTTTCTTAGGAGGATTACATGATGGCTATCAACGATCTGAAAGACGCGGTACTGTCTGCCCTCGGACAGGCGACGGGCAAGGTCAGCGGCGTGGCGGACCGCGCCGTCGGGACAGCGAAATCGGGCGGGCGCATGGCCAAGCTGGCCATGGACGCGGCCACGGCCCGCGAGGATGTGAAGCGCACCTATCTGGAAATCGGCAAACTCTACTATGATACCCACAAGGACGACCCCGAGGGATTTTTCGTCCAGCTGTTTGAGGAGGTCCGCATCGCGGAGGAGGATATCGCCGCGAAGGAAGCGGAGCTGAGCGCCCTGCGCGAGATCCTGAAGAACGGCACCGCCCCCGCGGCGGAGGACGAGGGCGGCGCTTTTGAGCGCGCCGTGGACGCCGTCGAAGAGGACGCAGCCTTCGCGGAAACGGAAACCGAGGCCGAGGCTGAAGAGAAAACAGCCGCCGACCTGGCCGGCGAAGTGGTGGAGGATGTGAAGGACGCCAGGGACGCGGTCGTGGAGAAGGTGCAGGGCATCTGGGACGCCGTGGTGGAAAAGGCGGAGGCTGTGCAGTCCGTCGTGGCGGAAAAGATCGGCAGCGCGGCGGACGCCGTGTCCGCGAAAATCGCCGAGGTCCGCGCCGACGCCGCAGAGGCCGCCGAGGAAATCGCCGGCGAAGCGGAAGCGATTGCGGAGGCCGCGGAGGCGGAAGACCGCCAGACCGAAGAGGATCACAAGGACGAGTAAAATATGCAACGGAAACGCCCTGACAGGCGTTTCCGTTTCGGGTTTCCGACCGTTTCCGCTCTGTTCTGCCCAAAGAAATCTCCCCGGCAGGAAGAGGGCGGCGGAAAAGGCCGGCTATTTTGGGAGGAATTGGTATTTATGAAATTAGGCATTGTCGGGCTCCCGAATGTGGGGAAGTCCACACTGTTCAACGCGCTGACGGGGAACGCCGCGGAGAGCGCGAACTATCCCTTCTGCACCATCGACCCCAACGTGGGCGTCGTGACGGTGCCGGACGGGCGGCTGGACTGGCTCAGTGAGCTGTACAAGCCGAAAAAGCACACCCCCGCCGTGGTGGAGTTCGTCGATATCGCCGGCCTGGTCCGGGGCGCCAGCCGCGGCGAGGGCCTGGGCAATAAATTTCTTGAAAACATCCGGCGCACGGACGCCATTGTCCATGTGGTGCGCTGCTTCGACGATGAGAACATCATCCACGTCGAGGGCGGGGCGGACCCGCTGCGGGACATTGAGATCATCGACCTGGAGCTGATTCTGGCGGACCTGGAAATCGCCCGCCGCAGGGCGGAGCGGGCAAAAAAAGCCGGGAAGGGCGGCGACAAGGCCGCGCGTCATGAGGCGGAGCTGTTCGACGCCCTCGCCGCCCATCTGGACGGGGGCAAGCCCGCCCGCGCCTTTGACTGCGGCGACGAGGACCGGGAGGTCCTGGAAAACAGCGATCTGCTGACCACAAAGCCGGTGATCTACGCCTGCAACCTGGACGAGGACGGCTTTACCCACCACGCGGACAACGCCTATTACCGCTCCGTCGCGGAGCTGGCCGCGCGGGAGGGGAGCCAGGTGCTCCCGGTCTGCGCCCGCTTTGAGGAGGAGATGGCCGTGCTGGAAGCGGAGGAACGGGCGCTGTTTATGGAAGAGCTGGGCATGACCGAGGGCGGGCTGGACCGCCTGATCCAGTGCTCCTATACGCTGTTGGGCCTGATCTCCTTCCTGACCTGCGGCCCTGACGAGTGCCGCGCCTGGACGGTCCGCCGGGGGACGAAGGCCCCGAAGGCCGCGGGAAAAATCCACTCCGACATCGAGCGGGGCTTCATCCGCGCGGAGATCGTGGCCTTTGACGACCTCAAATCCTGCGGCAGCATGGCCGCCGCGAAGGAAAAGGGGCTGGTGCGCTCCGAGGGCAAGGACTATGTGATGCAGGATGGGGACGTGACCTACTTCCGCTTCAACGTCTGAATCAGCGTTATGAGAGGGGAAAATCCAATCTTTGTACATCCGGGCCAGCCCGCTTCCGGAAGGGCGGTCTCCGGCATCCGCCGCGTCTATTTTATGCGCCTGGCGGCGCGGTCGGGGATACTGCTTGCCTGTGTTTTGACGGCGCTGTTCGCCCCCGGGCAGTACCGTATCCTGAAGGGCTGGAACTTTTTTGAAAAGCCCTCCGCCTTTCACCTGCTCTGGCTCATCTGGGTGGCGGATATGTTCTTCCAGCTGGTTCCGGTGAAGAACAGGCTGCCGCTGGGGTCCCAGAAGCTGTTTCGGCTGCGCTTCCGCCCGAACATGGAGGCGATCACCCACCAGTACCACGCTTTGCGGAGGCACATCGTCGAAACGACGAAGGCGGCCTGCAAGGTCATGCTGATCTGGATTGCCCTGACCGCCGCGCTGGTGTTCCTCCGCTGGAAGGGCATTTTGAGCGATATCGCGCTGTTTCTGGTCAGCGCCGCGTTTAACGTGTGCGACCTGATCTGTGTGCTGATCTGGTGTCCCTTCCGCCTGATTTTGAAGAACCGCTGCTGTACCACCTGCCGCATCTTCAACTGGGACCATCTGATGATGTTCACGCCGATGCTGGCGGTCAGAGGCTTTTATTCCTGGAGCCTTCTGGCGATGGCCCTGGCCGTATTTCTGGTGTGGGAAGTGTGCGTCATGCGCTACCCGGAGCGCTTCTGGGAAAAGTCCAACGAGGCGCTGCGCTGCGCCAACTGTACGGACAAGCTCTGTACCCAGTATTGCCGGAAGCTGCGAGCATAAGTCCAGGCCCCGCCCTTCGGGCGGGGCCTGGACTTATGTATCAGCCGTAGCTGTTGAGGAACTGGCGGGTGCGTTCCTCCTTCGGGGCTTCGATGAGCTGCCGCGCCGGGCCCTGCTCCACGATCACACCGCCGTCCATGAAAATCACCTGGTCGGCAACGTCGCGGGCGAAGGCCATTTCGTGGGTGACGATAATCATCGTGGTGCGCTGCTCCGCCAGGGAGCGGATGACCCGCAGCACCTCCCCGGTCAGCTCCGGGTCGAGGGCGCTGGTGGGCTCGTCGAAGCAGAGGATATCCGGTTCCAACGCCAGCGCCCTGGCGATGGCGACGCGCTGCTGCTGGCCGCCGGAGAGCTGGTGGGGGTAGTGGCCGGCCCGGTCGGCCAGCCCCATGCGGTCCAGCAGCGACCGCGCCCTGTCCTCGATCTCCGCGCGGATCTCCCTGCGCTTCTCCCGGTAATCCGGGCGCTCCTTCGCCAGCAGCTCCCCGGCCAGCTTGACGTTGTCCAAGGCGGTATACTGTGGGAACAGGTTGAAGCTCTGGAACACCAGACCGAAGTGGAGCCGCCGGCGGCGGACCTCCGCTTCCGGGAGCCGTCCCCGGTCCCCGGAAGAATAGACCGGGCTGCCCTTGACGTAAATGGCCCCGCCGTCGGGCTGTTCGAGAAAGTTGAGGCAGCGTAGCAGCGTGGTTTTTCCGCTGCCGGAGGGGCCGATGATCGACAGCGCGTCCCCCTCTTCGAGGGAGAAGCTGATATTTTTCAGGATTTCGTTCTGCTCAAAGCGCTTTTGCAGTTGTTTGACTTCCAGTACCGGCATGAATTCCACCCCCTTATACTCTGAAGTAGTCCAGCTTCTTTTCCAGCCGTCCGAACAGGACGGTCAGCAGTCCGTTAAAGGCCAGATAGTAGACCCCGGTGAAAAACAGGGGCCAGAGCAGGCCGGAATAGCCGTGGGAGCCTTTTAAGAAGTCGTAGCCGGCCTTGATGAGTTCCTCATAGGCGATGATGCGGGCGATGGAGGTGTCCTTGACCAGGGTGATGATCTCGTTGGACATGGGGGGCACGATGCGCTTGACCACCTGCAGGAGCTTGACGCGGAAGAAAATCTGCCCCCTGGTCATGCCCAGCACCTGGCCCGCCTCCTGCTGTCCCACGGGGACGCCCTGGATGCCGCCGCGGAAAATCTCGGAGAAGTAGCAGGCGTAGTTGATGATAAAAGCAATGGCTGAGGCCAGAAAGCGCCCCGATTCCCCAAAGGGCCAGGGGCTGCCGCCGGGCAGGATCTGGCCGGGGATGTAGAAGATGATGATGAGCTGCAGCATCAAGGGCGTGCCGCGGATGATCCACACGACGGTCCGCGCCAGTGTGCGCAGCGGCGTAAAACGGCTCATGGAGCCAAGGGACACCACCAGGCCCAGGGGAATGGCCCCGGCCAGCGTCACGGCAAACAGCGCCAGCGATTTGAAAAAGCCCTCGGTCAGGGCGCCTATTACGGTTGCGAACATATCTGTCCATCGACCCCCTTTCATGGAAATCTTATACTATATATCACGGCCCCGCCCTCCGGGCGGGGCCGTGATAAACAAATTTTTTATTGGCTCAGCAGCGCGGCCTGGACGCCGTAGGTTTCGGCGCAGGACATCAGGCTGCCGTCGTCATAGGCGGATTTGAAGAAGGCGTTCAGCGCGGCGGCAAGGTCGCTGCCCTTGCGGAAGCCGACGCCGTATTCCTCGGAGTTGAGGCCGACGGTGTAGGCGAGGTCCGCGTAATCCGTGCCCGGGCCCACCATGGCAGCGGCCATCAGCGAGTCGATGATCGCCGCGTCCGCGGTGCCGGACTTGACCTCCAGCAGCGCCGTGGCCATATCGACGACCTCAACGTACCGGAAGCCGTTTTCCACCGCCATCTCCTTGCCGGCGGAGCCGTTCTCCACCGCGAAGTTCAGCTCCTTGAGGCTGTCGACGGTGGAATACTGCGACGCCACGGCGGCGGGGACCACCACGATCTGGGCGTTGGAGCAGTAGGGGACCGAGCACTCCATGCTGTTCTTGACCTCGTCGCTGAGGGTCATGCCGTTCCACACGCAGTCGATGGTCTTGCCGTTGAGCTCCATGACCTTGTTGTCCCAGTCGATGACCTGGAACTCCACGTCGACGCCCAGGGTCTTGGCGAAGGCCTTCGCCATGTCGGCGTCAAAGCCGATCCAGTTGCCGGAGGCGTCCTGGTAGTCCATCGGGGCGAAATCCGTGATGCCCACGATCAGCTTGCCGTTGTTTTTGACATAGGCGGAATCGCTGTCGCCGCTGCTTCCGCCGGTGGAGGCGGCTCCGCAGGCCGCGAAGCACAGGCACAGCGCCAGGGCGAGGGAAAGCGCGAGGATTCGTTTCATCTTTTTCATTTGTCGTTCTCCTTCTTCTGTTGATGATTCCTGAGAGGGCCGAATGCCCACTGCATTATATTAGCACATTAGCGTAATAAAGCAAGGCTTTTTTCTTTTTCGTAAATATTCCATAAAAAATTCCGGCAAAAGTGGTAAAACTTTGTCCGAAAACCTATCGCGCTTGAAAAACGCGGGCGGGTATGGTATACTCATCAAAAAGAAATGTAATTGTTTCACAGCCTTATGTTTTCGCCCCCGAAGGGGGAGAAAACACAACAGAAATTTACCTTTTTCAGCATTTCCCACCCCCCTCGGGGAGGGAAATGCCCGCAACGAAACGGGAGGTGATCCAGCATGTCCAGCGCCGCGGCCGAGGCCGTTCTCATCCTGGAAGAGCTGCCGGAATCCGGCCAGCAGCTCGCCCTGAATTTACTCAGGGAGGTTTTGCATTCCTGGCGCGTTCAGAACGAAATCCCCAACGCGGAAACCATTGAAGCGCTCAAGGAGGGCGAAGAGATGATCCGCCATCCGGAGAAATACAAGCGCTATGCCAATTTCGACGAACTGATTGAGGATATTCTAAATGAACCTTAACATCAAACGCTCCACGAAATTTAAGCGCGATTTGAAACGGGCCATTTCACGGGGATATAATTATGAATTACTCCGCCCAATTATCACCAAACTCGCGAACCGGGAACCTCTGCCGCCGGAAAACAGAGACCACCCGCTTTCCGGGGACTGGACCGGCTGCCGTGAATGCCACATTCAGGCAGACTGGCTGCTGATTTACCGCGTCAGGGCGGAGGAACTGGAGCTTCTGCTCATGCGGACAGGTACACACAGCGACCTTTTCCGGGAATGAACCCCCCACGCTTCCCATAAATATATCCCCCGCCAGAATGGCGGGGGATATATTTATTTACTAATTGTGTACATCACGATTTCGTCGCTCTCGCGGTTGGCGGCGACCAGGACATCGCTGTTTTCCAGGCGCATGATGTTGGCGCAGCCGGCGCCGCTGTCGATAGGTTCGGCGCGGTACGCGCCGTTTTCATAGCGGATGGCCACGGTGCCGCGGGTGCCCTTGCGCCAGCCCACGACCCAGGCGGGGCGGCCCAGCAGCTCCCCGGCCCAGGTGGCGTGGAGCATTTCCGTTTCGGCCTCGGGGGCGGGATACTTCCAGCAGGGGACGTAGCTGCCGAACCCGTCCAGGTGGTAGATCACCAGGGAATTGCCATGGAAGGGGGAGATGCAGCCCAGCTCCGGCTGGCCGTCCCCGTCGAAATCCAGCAGGACGGAGTCGCTGGAGGGGACGGCGCAGAGGCAGCGGACGGACCAGGTCCCGCCGGGGGCGGCGGGGGGCTCGAACAGAAAGGTCCCCTCCTCGCAGCCCACCACGGCGGCGTCATAGCCGTCCACGCGGATCTGGCTGTAGCCGTGGTTGCGGAGCATCCCGGCCCGGAGGGGGGCCAGGGGCAGCGGATGGGCCCCATCAAAAGAGGACAGGTCCTCGGGCAGGGCGGCGGCGTAGCAGGCCCCGGGGAAGCGCCAGTCGTCCTTGTATTCGTGGCCGGATTTGAGGCAGCACACCAGCAGATAGTTCACCCCGCCCCGCTGCAGGATGCCGAAGCGGTGGACGAAGGGGGCGCGGCACAGGGTTTTCATGGTCCAGCCCTCCGGGCCGGGTGTCACCAGGACGATCTCCGCGTTTTTGGAGTCGTTTGGGGAATAAAACTTCGCCGTAGCCAGGAAAGCCCCGTCGGAGCCGGGGAACTGCGCCATGGTCATGACGCCGCCGGGGCCCTCCCAGACGGTTTCCAGCATTGTGCCGTCCTCGTCGAACAAATAGCAGGGGTCCTGCTTTTCCGCTGCCACGAGGAAGCATCGCTGTCCGTGATACAGCAGCGGCGCGAGGGAATAGCACTTGTTGAGCTGCCCGATCACCTTTTTTTCAACCTTCATGTCTCTTTTCCTCCCGGTCCAGCAGCGCGCGCATGGCGCTGCCGGCGTATTTGATGTTCTCCTTCCAGTCGGGGCGGTCCAGGTGCCACAGTTCCGTCACATAGCGCCGGACGCCCAGGTCCCAGGCGGCGCGGATGACCGCGGGGAAATCCACATGCTGCTCCGGGTCGTCGAAGTACAGATCCCGGAACTTCCCGGGCTTCGTGGGCTTGAGGTGCAGGCCGATCAGATGGCCCCGCCCTTCGGCCAGGTCCGCGGCGACGCTTCCGCCCTCCGACGCGGCGGCGTTGCTCAGGTTGCCCGCGTCGGGGTAGACCCCGAGATAGGGGCTGTTTATCGTGTCCACATAGGCCATGGCCTTCCGCACCGTGTTCATAAAGGGCGTCTCCATGGTCTCAAAGCCCAGCAGGACGCCGGCGCGGGCCGCCAGATCGACGGCGCGGCGAAGGTTTTCGAGGAACAACGCCCGCGTCTCGGGGCTGCCCGGCTCGTAGTAGACGTCGTAGCCCGCCAGCTGTATCGTCCGAATCCCCAGGGCGGCGGCCAGCGCCAGGGCCTTTTCCATGATGTCAAGGGCGCGGGCGCGGACGGCGGGGTCCGTGGCGCCCAGGGGATATTTCCGGTGGGCGGAGAGGCAGATGCTCCCGAGGGCAACGCCGCTGTCCCGCGCGGCCTGGGCCAGCGCGGCGGTCTCCGCCGCGCCCCACCCGAGGCGGGCGAGGCGCTCATCTGTCTCGTCTATGCTCAGTTCAACATAATCATATCCGGCCTCCGCCGCGAAGGCCAGCTTGTCCCGCCAGGGCAGGCGGGCGGGCATCGCTTTTTCATATAAGCCCAGCGCGTAGCTATGCAAATCAAACCATCCTTGTATAAATTTAGCAGCCCTGTGTTATCTCCCCCGAAGGGGGAGATAACACAACAGAAATTTTTTCAGTATTTCCCTCCCCCGAAGGGGGAGGGAAATACCAACCCGGCAGGGGAGGCGGAAAGCTCCCCCTGTCCGCTGTCATTCCCCGTGGGGGCGGCTGCGGAGGGCGGCGGCGATGATGCGCGCCGCGCTGTCCTCGAGGCACTGCGCGGGGAGGTACTGCGCCCCCTCCCCATGCAGGGCGTCCAGAATCTCCTGCCGGTCGGAGTCCGTGCCGGGCATCACCAGGTCGTTGCCCGCGCGGATGCACTTGGCGGCGGAGGCGCCGTGGCCGGCGTTGGTGGTGGTCCAGTCCGTCATGATGAAGCCCTCGAAGCCCCACTCCTCCCGGGCCAGCGTGGTGCACAGGTCGCGGCTGTTGGCGGCGTGGACGCCGTTGACCCGGTTGTAGGAGGTCATAATCGACAGGGGCTGGGCGCTCCTGATGGCGATTTCAAAGCCCTTGAGGTAGATTTCCCGGAGCGCCCGCTCGGAGACAACGGCGGAGATGTGCCAGCGGTTGTCCTCCTGGTTGTTGCAGGCGTAGTGCTTGATGGTGGTGCCCACGCCGGGGAGGCTCTGGACGCCCCGGGTCATAGCGGCGGCCATCAGGCCGGAGAGCAGCGGGTCCTCGGAGAAATACTCGAAGTTGCGGCCGCAGAGGGGGTTGCGGTGGATGTTCATGCCCGGCCCCAGCCAGGCGGTCACGCCGAAGAAGGCCAGCTCCCCGGCCTCCATTTTGCCCACTTCCTCCACCAGGTCGAGGTCGAAGCTCTGGGCCAGCAGGGTCCCGACGGGGATGGCGGTGGCGAACTGCCAGCGGCTCAGGGCGCCGGGGTGCTCCTCAAGTGTACCGAAGAAGCGGTTTTCCAGCGTGGCGAAGCGGTCCAGCTTGTAGACCTCGCCGCTGTCCGGGTCGATCTCATAGCGCAGCTGCACCCGGATGCCGGCGGGGCCGTCCGCCAGAATCATGTTGCGGATGCCGTATTGCTCGTAGCCCACAGTCTCGCCCGCCGCGCCGGGGAGGGTGTTGGCGGCGGAGCCGATGACCTCGCCGCTCATGGTGCTGGGCGCGCCCACCACCAGCCAGGCCTTTTCCTTCTCGCTCATGACCGCGGCGATCTCCCGCGCCCGCTCCATGATGGCGTCAGCCTTTTTCGCGGGCTTCTCCGCGCGCTTCGCCGCCGCGGCGGCGGCAAGCTCGTCAATGGAGAGGCTGGGGATATCCATTGCCAGTTCCTCTAAAAGCGCGTACTGCGCGGCGAGCAGGTTCCATTCAGGCGCGATCTCCTTCAGCCCTTCCAGCTGCTCGCAGACGTTGGAGAGATGCTCCAGCGCGACGGTTTCCGCCAGACGGAGCTTCCCGGCGGGGTAGTATTCCGCCGCCGAAACGCCCAGCAGCAGGATATAATCGCCCTGTTCCAGCACGTAGGCCGCCTTGCCCCCGCGCCAGGAGGCCAGCGCGTCCAGGGGGAAGCGGAGCGTCACGATTTCCGCCGCGCCGGGGGCCAGGAGGCCGGTCTTGCCGAAGGCGATGAGGCGCTTGAACTCCTTCGCCTGCTCCTTTGCGGGACAGGAGGCGTAGAGCTGGACCACCTGCTTCCCGGGCAGGTCGCCGGTGTTTGTCACGCGCGCGTCCACCCGCAGGCCCTCCGCCTCCGCGGACACGGAGAGCGCTTCCATGACAAAGCTCGTGTAACTCAGGCCGTAGCCGAAGGGATAGCGCGGCGCGACGCCGAAGCTGTCAAAGTAGCGGTAGCCCACGTAAATGCCGTCGGTGTAGTACTCTTCGAGCAGGTTCCCGTCGTTATGGGAAAAGTGCTCGCTGGAGGGGTAGTCCCGGTACGCGAAGGCCCAGGAGTCTGTGAGGCGGCCCGAGGGGTTTACCGCGCCGGAGAGGATATCCGCCAGGGCGCTGCCGCCCTCGACCCCCGCCTGGCCCATCAGCAGCAGGGCGTCGGGTTCCAGCTCGTCGACGAAGCCCAGGTCGATGATGCCGCCCACGTTCAGCAGGATGACCAGGCGCTTCGCGCGTTTTTTCAGCTCCCGCAGTTCGGACAGCTCGGTTTTGGAGAGGTAATAGTCCCCCTCGACGTCGCTTCGGTCCGCGCCCTCGCCGGAGATGCGGGAGATGACATACACCGCCGCGTCCGCCGCCGCGA
>JAFUVO010000098.1 GCA_017477525.1 Oscillospiraceae bacterium
GCTGCGTCGGATGCTCTGGGGCGCGGCCCTTGGCCTGCGCCGCGGCGACGCTTCGGGGACGCCGCCCTACCTCCGGGCGCTGGCCGCCAACGCAAAGGGCCGCGCCGTGCTGGCAACCCTGCGGGGCAGGGAGGGGCCGCCGGTGCTGGTCAAGCCCTCAAAGCCGCTCCGGGACGAACGCGCCGCGCGTATTTTCGCCCTCGGCGCGGCGGCGGCGGATTTCTTCGCCCTGGGCTTCCCCAAGCCCTCCGCCCGCCGCGGCGGGACGGAGCGGGAGTTGACACCCTTTATCGCGTCATGGTAAAGATTGCTGGATAAGAGAGGACATTATGGCAATACACAATAAATCACACAGTAATCACGCACTAATGTCATTGAATAAGTTGCGCAAGGATAATACATGGAAACAAAAAAGTTCTGATGATTTTGAGAAACCGAAAGAAGTAAAAATTGTACATAGCATAAGGGATTGCTGTGACTTCCTTAGAGAATTACCGGATGAATCAGTGCAGCTGATATGTGTTGACCCGCCTTACAATCTTGAATTGACCGGGTGGGATATTTATGATAACTACATCAAATGGGCTTCAAAGTGGATAGATGAAGCATATAGAGTATTATCAAAAAGCGGCAACATGGTAATTTTTGGAGGCATACAGTTCCGCGACGCGAAATCAGGAGACTTGATTGATATTATTCATTATGTAAGGCATCATACAAGGTTCAAGCTCATTAACACAATAACATGGTACTATAAGAACGGCATGTCGGCACATAGGTATTTTGCAAACAGGCATGAAGAAATCATATGGCTGGCAAAAACTAACGATTATTATTTTGATTTGGATTCTGTTAGAGAGCCATATTTAGAAGAAGATTTAAAGCTTGCCCTAAAGGATAAACGGCTTAATCCCGAAAACACGATGAAGGGGAAGAACCCCACGAATGTTTGGCAAATCGGCAGATTAAATGGAAACAGTAAAGAACGTGTTGGACATCCAACACAGAAACCTGTTGAAATCATTGACCGCCTGATTAAATCTCTTTCATATCCGGGGTCAGTAGTTGTAGATTTCTTTGCGGGAAGCGGAACTGTTGGCAGAGTTTGTATTATGGAGGGCAGACATTGTTTAATGTGTGATAATGATATTGCTTCAAAAGAATTTTTCGCTAAACATCTTGAATTGATGAGAAATTCAGGTCAAAGCACAGCATATAAGGAAATAGAAAATATTAGTGATTTTTTCAATACAGATAAAGATTAGGAGTGTGCGGTATGGCGAAAAAAGGGCAATCAAGCAGATTGGCAGTCCAGCAAAAAGAAGGTCAGGGACCGATTACTATTTTCCATGAGGATGCTCAGATACACGATAAAGAGGTAGGGAACACTTCTCTTTTTGTAATGAAGCAACTTGAGTTTGAATTTCCGATGCTGACATTTCGGTATAGAAACGATTTATTAAAAAAGGAAATCAATCAGGCATTACAAAAAGTTGATACATATCTTGGACAAACACTTTTTGTAGAAAGCTCCAGTATTAAACCTGATGGCGGACTTATTGAGGTAAAGGATGATAATGGAGGCTGGCGTGTTGTCTTAGTATCAGAAGCAAAGCATCAAGGTAAAGATATAGAAAACATAAGAGCAGGAAAACTTGTTGGGAAAAAGAATAATCAGGACCTTATGTCTGCCGGTAATGCAATCGAAAGGGCATATAAAAATGTCAAAGAAATTGCAAATTTCATGTTGGCTGAGAGACACTTCCCATATATTCTTTTTTTAGAGGGTTCTAATTTTCTCACACAAGATGTAACTGTTACAAGGCCGGATGGACGAGTGGTTACTCTGGTTTACAATGATGGAACATTGAACAGGCTGGATAGACTGACTGCCGCGAATTACGGTATGCCTATAAACACCAATTTATGTATAAACAGATTCGTAAAGTGCAACGGTACCGCAATAATGTTGCAAGCGGCTTCAATCTATACAAAGGGTGAGGGCGGGCATTGGAATGACAGAGATATGATCATGGTTATGCTTGAAGTTGCCCGGACTTCTTTAAAAATGTTAGGAACTGACTTGTTTGACCAACTTAGTAAAAAGAAATAGACTTTATGATAAGGGCAGGCAACAGGTTCCGAGCTGTTTTCCACGTAAAACGAAAAAGTAATGGAGGAACGAATATGGAACGGAATCTAAAATATGAAATAAGAGGCCATCAACCGGCATGAAAAGACTGCTTGCGTTATTGGCGGCGCTGGGAATCCTCGGGGGGCTGTGCGCCTGCGGGGGGGGCTCGGCGGAGGAGGAGGGGCCGCCTGTCCTGCGCATCGGGGTGTTCGAGCCGCTGAGCGGCGCGGACGCGGCCCACGGGGAAGCGGAGCTGCTGGGGATACGCTGCGCCCAGCGGGAGGCGCCGAAGGTCCAGGCCGGCGGGAAGAGCTACACCGTCGAGCTGGTGGTGCAGGACAACGGCGGCTCCGCCGCCACCGCCCCCGAGGCGGCGCAGAATTTGGTGGACGCCGGAGTCAGCGCGGTGATCGGCTCCTATGGGGACGCGGTGGCCAAGGCCGGGGGGAAGGTCTTCGGCGCCAACGGCATCGCGGTCATCGGCGCCACCTGCTCCGCGCCGGAGCTGACCGAGGGGAACGACTACTTCTTCCGGGTCTGCTCCACCGCGGAGGTGCAGGCCGAGGCCCTGGCCCGCTACGCCTACGGCAGCCTTGAAGCCGCCAAAGCCTACTGCGTGGGCCGGGAGAACAACGAAAGCTCCGCGCGCCAGGTGTCCGCTTTCCGGTCGGTTTTTACCCAGTTGGGGGGCGAGGCATCCGTCGAGATGCTGGCAGAGCCGCCGGACCTGATCGCCTGCCTGCTGCGGGCCGACAGCGAGAAGGCCAAGGTCATCTTCGCCCCGCTCCCAGCGGACTACGTGCGCCAGCTGCTCTCCCTGTCCCGCTCCCTGGAAATATCCATCCCCATCGTGGGCACGGACATCCTTGACGACGATTCGCTGCTGGAGCGCCCGCCCAACGTCGAAGAGGGGGACGCGCCCCTGCGGGTCTATGTGTCCGCCTTCTATGTCACCGGGGCCAGCAGCCGCTTTGACGCGGCGCTGCGCTCCTACGCCGGCTACGACCCGAAGGCGGAGGAGCCCGGCCCCGACCCGGTGTCCTCCGCCGCGGCCCTGGGCTACGACGCCTATATGCTGGCGCTCAGCGCCATCTCCGCCGCGGGCAGCGCCGACCACGCCGATATCCTGGCCGTGATGCCCGGCGTGGCTTACGCGGGCGTCACGGGCCGGATGCGCTTCGCCGAAAACGGGAACGCCCTGCGGGAATCCATCTACATCAAGCGCGCCGACTACGTCAACGGCAGGTGGCGCCAGGAAAAAAGCGCCGCGGCCTCATAAGCGGGCTGTCCCCCTAATTCGCATGTTGCGCAAATGATTTCCTGTGTTACTGCCCCGCCCGAAGGACGGGGCAGCGATCATTGAGAGAATCAATTCCGCTTGACATATGAATTAAAAAATTGTAAAATATAATAGCAAAAATAACCTCTGGATGGAACAAACGCCAATACCCGTGTTCCGTCCGCGAAACGAAGAAGGCGAGTCTCTATGGGCTTTTCAAACAATATATCGGAGCAGGACCGTTCCGGCCTGACGCGCTACCTCTCCACCCTTGAGGTGTGGGCGCTCTCCATTGGCTGCGCCGTGGGCTGGGGGGCTTTTGTCATGCCCGGCACCACCTTCTTGCCCCTGGCCGGCCCGGCCGGCACGGCGCTGGGCATGGCCATCGGCGCGGCGATCATGCTGGTGATCGGCGTCAATTACCATTTCCTGATGAACAAATACCCCGACGCCGGCGGGACGCTGACCTACTCCATCCGGGCCTTCGGCTTTGACCACGGGCTGCTCAGCGCCTGGTTCCTCATGCTGGTCTACATCGCCATCATGTGGGCCAACGCCACCGCCAGCGTGTTGATTGTGCGGAACATCTTCGGCCCCGTGCTGCAGTGGGGCTTCCATTACCAGATCGCGGGCTACCATGTCTATATGGGAGAAGTGCTGCTGACGCTGGCGGTCATCTGCGTCTGCTGCTTTGTCTGTATGCGCAGCAAACGCCTCGCGGTGAGGATTCAAACTGTGATGGCCCTCATTCTCGTCGGCGGGGTGATTGTCTGCGCCGCCGTCATTCTTGGCAGCCACGGCGGGCTTTCCCGGCTGAAGCCGGCCTACGCCCCGGACGGCAAGGGCGCCTTCCGGCAGATCGCCAACATCGTCGTGCTGGCCCCCTGGGCCTTCGTGGGCTTTGAGTCCATCTCCAACTCGACCCAGGGCTTTAAATTTTCGCCGAAAAGGTCCATCTGGATCATGCTGGCGGCGCTGGCCGCAGGGGCGGCCTGCTATGTGCTGCTGGCCCTGATTTCCGTGGCCGACCTGCCGGAGGGCTACGACAGCTGGGTGGCCTACATAGACGGCCTCGGCAGCCTGGACGGGCTGGCGGGCCTGCCCACCTTCTACGCCGCCAATGAGACCATGGGCAAAGCCGGGCTGGCGCTGCTGGGCGTCACCATCACCGGGGGCATTGTCACAGGGCTGATTGGCAACTGCATTGCCGCCAGCCGCCTGATGTACGCCATGACCAAGGACGGCATCCTGCCGGAGTGGTTCGGCCGTCTGGACGAGCGGCAGAACCCCTCCAACGCGATCAAATTCCTGATGGCCATCTCCCTGCTGGTCCCCTTCGTCGGAAGGGCGGCGATCGGCTGGATCATCGACGTCAACACCATCGGGGCCCTGATCGCCTACGCCTACACCTCGGCGGCGGCCTTCAAGCTGGCCCGGGCGGACGGCAACACCCCTGTCAAGTTCACCGGCATCATCGGCGGGGCCATATCGCTGCTGTTCTTCCTCTACTTCATGGTGCCCAACCTCTGGACCGTGAGCCGCCTGTCGCCTGAATCCTATCTGATCCTGATCGTGTGGAGCATCCTCGGCTTCCTGTTTTTCCGCATGGTGTTCAGCAACGACGGGCAGAACCGCTTCGGGAAATCCACTGCGGTCTGGGTTACGCTGCTGTTTCTGATTTTCTTCACCTCCATGCTCTGGCTCCGGGAGGTCACCCACGACTCCACCGAGCGGGTGCTGGGCGACCTCAACGCCTATAATATCTCCGAGCTGGCCGGGCACGGCGTCACGCTGGATGGGGAGGAAGCGGCGGAGGCCGAGCGCTTCCTGCAGGAGAAGATGGACGAGGTCACCCGCGACATGACCCGGAGCAGCTGGATGCAGATGGCGGTCATTGTGGCGGCCCTGCTCATCATGTTCAATATTTACAAGGCCATGATGCAGCGCGAAAAGCGGATGGAGGTGGAGAAAACCCAGGCGGAGGAGAGCAGCCGCGCCAAGAGCACCTTCCTGTCCAATATGAGCCACGACATACGCACACCCATGAACGCTATCATCGGTTACACCAACCTGGCGAAAAAAGTAAAAGACATGCCCCCGGAGGCGGCGGACTATCTGGGGAAAATCGAGGGGTCCAGCCAGCACCTGCTGGCCCTGATCAACGACGTGCTGGACATGAGCCGCATCGAGAACGGGAAGATGGAGCTGGACCCCGTCAAATCGGACCTGGTCAAAACCATGGACGAGGTGCGGGACCTCTTTTCCACCCAGATGATCACCAAGAGCATCCGCTATACCGTGTCGGCGGAGGGCGTGACGAACAAAACGGTCATGTGTGACACGCCGCGGCTCAACCGCGTCCTTTTGAACCTCATCAGCAACGCCTACAAGTTCACGCCGGAGGGCGGGGCCGTGACTGTCACCCTCACCCAGCTCGGCGCGACGGACACCACCGGCAGCTACCAGCTCAGCGTGAGGGATACGGGCATGGGGATGAGCCCGGAATTTGCCGCCACGGTTTTTGACGCCTATTCCCGGGAGAAAACCGCCTCCAACATCCAGGGCACCGGCCTGGGCATGGCGATCACAAAGAGCATCGTGGACCTGATGGGCGGCACGATCGAGGTGCGGACCGAGCAGGGCAGGGGCACGGAGTTTGTCATCCGGGTGGACTTCCCCCTGACCGAGGACACGCCGGAGGAGGAAGGCGCGGCGGAGGAAACACCGTCTGAGGTGGATTTCACCGGCACAAAGCTTCTGTTGGTGGATGACAACGAGATCAACCGGGAGATCGCCATCCTGATTTTGGAGGAGGCGGGCTTTGAAATCGCCTCCGCCGAAAACGGGAAAATCGCCTTTGAGATGGTGGCCGCATCCCAGCCCGGGGATTACCAGGCGGTGCTGATGGATGTCCAGATGCCCGTCATGAACGGCTACGAGGCCACAAAGGCCATCCGCGCCCTGGATAACCCGGCCCTCGCCGGCATCCCGATCATCGCCATGACCGCCAACGCCTTCGCCGAGGACGTGCTTGCGGCGAAAAACGCCGGGATGGACGGACACATCGCCAAGCCCATTGATGTTCCCAAGATGATGCGGGAACTGGCGAAGATCCTGCGCCGGTAAAAGACGGGGCCGAAGCGCTTGACAGGCAGGGGCAGATATATTAAAATAAGTATAGCAGAACGCAACCGCCAAAGAGGATGAGAAGGAGGAAACGCATATGACAGCAGCTGAAAAAATCAAGGGCGAAGTCACGATGGGGCTCAAGCTGGTGGCGTATAAGAGCGTCAAACTGGAAGTCGCGCCCATGAGCGTGGTGGAGGAGGCCATGAAGGAGAACGACTGGCACCCCCTCAGCGCCATTTCCGGCAACGGGATCGAGGCACCCTACCGCAGGTACTACTACAACACGGCGACAAAAACCTACGCGCTGCTGCAGTGCAGCGGCTATACCGGGGAGTGCAGCATCGAGGCTGCGGATGAGCGGGACGTGCTGGAAGCGCTCACCTTCGCGGAGATGAAGGTCCTCGCCGGCCTCATTGATAAAAAATCCGTGGCGTTCATCACGACGTTTTCCCAAAAGCAGTTGGCCGCCGCTGAGAGCGAGGAGGAGCTCAACGCCCTCAACGCCCGCAACAAGCGTATGATCGACGAGGCGGAGGTGGCCCTGCGGAAACGCTGAGCCCCGTCCGCACAGATATTGTAACGGTCCGGGACCCAACATAAGGGTCCCGGACCGTTACAATGTTATCAAGCCCTTTTCCCAGAGCTTTTGCAGGCTCATCACAATCCCGGTTTTGGCGTGGAACCAGGTCAGTCCCCCTTGGAAGAAGACGCTGTAAGGCGGGCGCAGGGGGCCGTCGGCGCTCAGTTCGATGCTGCTGCCCTGGACGAAGGCCCCGGCGGCCATGATGACGGGGCTGTCGTAGCCCGGCATGGGCGCGGGTACGGGCTTGACATAGCTGTCCACCGGCGCGGCGGACTGTATCCCCTCGCAGAAGGCTACAAGGCGTTCCGCCGAGCCCAGCTCTATCGCCTGGATGATGTCGTGGCGGCTCTCGCTGCCGTCGGGCAGCACCCGGAAGCCCAGGCCCTCGTAGAGCTTCGCGGCGAACACCGCCCCCTTCAGCGCCCCCGACACCGTCACCGGGGCTAAAAAGAAGCCCTGGTAGAGGCTGGTTTTTACGTCGAGGCTGGCCCCCACCTCCTGCCCCAGGCCGGGGGCGGAGAGCCGGTAGGCGCAGCGGCCGACGCACTGCTTTGTCCCGCAGATATAGCCTCCGATGGGGGCCAGGCCGCCGCCGGGGTTTTTAATCAGGGAGCCGACCACCATGTCCGCCCCCGCGTCGCTGGGCTCCGATGCTTCCACAAACTCCCCGTAGCAGTTGTCGACCATGCAGAGGAGGTCGGGCTTTATGGACTTGCAGAAGGCGATCAGCTCCCCAATGCGCTCCACGGACAGCGTGGGCCGCAGGGCGTAGCCCTTGCTGCGCTGGATCGTCACCAGCTTCGTCCGGGGCGTGATGGCGGCGCGGATGCCCTCGTAATCAAAGCCGCCGCCGGGCAGCAGGTCGACCTGGCGGTAGCTGACCCCGTACTCCGCCAGGGAGCAGGGGGAGGGCCGGATGCCGATGACCTCCTCCAGGGTGTCGTAGGGCTTGCCCACCGGGGACAGCAGCTCGTCCCCCGGCAGCAGGTTCGCGCCCAGCGCCACCGCCAGGGCGTGGGTGCCGCAGACCAGCTGCGGGCGCACCAGCGCCGCCTCCGTGTGGAACACCTCGGCGTAGACCCGCTCCAGCGTGTCCCGCCCGATGTCGTCGTAGCCGTAGCCCGTGCTCCCGGCAAAGCAGCCCGCGTCCACCCGGCAGCGCTGCATGGCCCGCAGCACCCGGGCCTGGTTGTATTCCGCCACGGCGTCTATGGCTTCAAAGCGGTCCCGCAGCCCTTCCGCCACGGCCTCGCAGCGGGCGGCAACGGCGTCATCCACGCCGAAGGAGGCGTAAAAATTCTTCAAATTCTCCACTCCTTTTTCTCTCAAACGCGCCAAGTATACCACCCTCGAAGAGCGCCTTCAATCGGTTCATATAAAATTTGTGCAATGTTTACGAATTATTCATTGACTTTCCCGGAAAAGACTGCAATACTTAGAGGGCAGGCGCTTAAGGAAGCGCTGAATAAATCAACGTGTGCGGATTGGCGAGGAAATTCAGTGCCAATCAAGGCGCAAAAGCGCAGGAATCCTGTCGGATTTCAAGCTTTTGCAACGCAGAGTGGCGCTGAATTTCCCGCCAA
>JAFUVO010000099.1 GCA_017477525.1 Oscillospiraceae bacterium
AGCTGAGGCGCCGGCTCCATCGCCGCGAAAGGGAAAACGGGCCGCGCGCAAGCTCCGCCGCACCGCGCGGGCGGCCCGGCTCGGAAGCTTTGAAAGGGTGCGGAGAAAGGTTTCGGTAAAAACTATGTGCGGAAATAACAACTGCCTCTGGATCATCATCATTCTGATCGTTCTGTTCTGCGGCTGCGGCAACGGCAACGGCTTCTGCGGGAACAACAACTGCTGCGACAACAACTGCTGCAACAACAATAACTGCTGCTGCTGATTGATTCCGGCCCTTTCCCCGCCCTTCGGGCGGGGAAAGGCCGCGTATGATTCTCTCCCTCTGGGGAGGGAAGCTCCACAACACAGTCCCTCCGCCCTCCGGGCGGAGGGCATTTATTTTTATAGTATATCCAGAACGGCCCGGTAAATATCCCCGTGAATTGCCTCCGGGGTACGATCTCCGGCGGAAACGACGATCCAGCCGTAGTGGGCGGCGGCAAAGCGGCCGGCGTCCAGGCAGGCGGCGAGGTAGTCCCGGTCCCGCTCATGGATGTCCTCACCCCCGCGCCGCTCCAGCCGGTCCACAGCGTCTTTTATGGCGACATCCAGATAAATCACCCGGTCGGGCCGGGGCAGGCCCAGCAGCCCATATTCAAACTCCGCCAGCCAATCCAGAAAAGGCCCGCGCTGTTCCGCCGGGAGCTTAGCTCCCTGGTGGCAGGCGTTGGAGGTGGTCCAGCGGTCGCAGAGGACCAGCCCCCCGCCGTCGTAAAACCGCCCCCAGTCCGTGCGGAAGGAGGCGTAACGGTCCACGGCGTAAAAGGTGGAGGCTGCGTAGGGGTTCACATCCCCCGGCGCGCTTCCGAAATCCCCGGCCAGGTAGGCCCGGACCAGGGCGCTGCTGGAGCAGTCATAGCGGGGAAAGCCCACCCGCCGGAACTCCCGGCCCTCCATTTCCAGACGGCGGACGAGCAGTCCGTACTGCGTCGACTTCCCGCTGCCGTCGATTCCCTCCAATACAATAAGCCGTCCCTGCATCAAATATTCCTCATACAATGATTAAAATTTATGGTGATAGTCAAGAGCTGTGTTGGGTAAAAATCCGTCTGTTCAAGGAAAATCATATAGAAACCGAACTGACCCGCCAACCCAGCGTCTTAGCGGCCCGGGGACACGGGAACGTCTTAGATTCCGGCAGTTTTTCCCGCATGGGCCTAAGTAATTATTCCAAACCCGCGGGGAGATTCCTAAGAGGGGCGCGGCGAGCGCCCTCTTAGGCGTGTCTTTGCCTACTTTCTGCACGAGCAGAAAGCAGGTCGTCCGCAGACGAAACACTCCTTTACGAAACGAATCCGCAATCAGTGACAAAGGGGGAGGTTTCGGCCCTCCGGGGCCGACCTACTTTTGTCAACAGCGACAAAAGTAGGCAAAAACGCCGCCAGAGAGGGCGCTTGCGGCGCCCCTCTCTGGACTTACCCCGCAGGTCCATCCATTGGCCCAGGCTCATGCCCCGTAAACTGCCGATGTCTAAGACGTTGTACCATCGCCGGGCCGCTAAGACGCTGGGCCGGTGGGTCAGTTCGGTTTCATGTGATTGACCTTGAACGGAGGAATTTTACCAACACGATTCTTGACGAACACCAGACTTATTTCCGAAACATCACGCACAGCAGAAATTGGGGCAGCTTCATCATCCTGCCGATGCGTTTCGGTTCTTTTGCCAGGCGGTAGAGCCATTCCAACCCCAGCTTCTGCCAGCGCTCCGGGGCGCGCTCGACGTTCCCGGCGAACACGTCGAGGCTCCCGCCCGCGCCGATCATGAGCCCCACGTCCAGGCGCGGGGCGTTGCGGCGCATCCATTTCTCCTGCTTCGGCGCCCCCAGGCACACCAGCAGCAGGTCCGGGGCGGCGGCGTTGATTTTCTCCACCACGGGCCCGTCGTCCTGAAAATAGCCGTCGTTGGTCCCGGCAAACACCAGGCCGGGGTAGGCCGCTGCCAGCCGCTGCGCGGCCTGTTCCGCCACGCCGGGTTTGCTGCCCAGCAGGAACACCCGCTTGCCCTCCCCCGCCATGCGCTCGAACAAGCGGCAGGTGAAGTCAATTCCTGGGATTTTCTCTTTGAGCGGCGTCCGCAGCAGCTTCGCGCCGTAGATCACCCCGATGCCGTCGGGAATGGTCAGGGCAGCGCCCGCCACGGCCCGCGCCGCCTCAGGGTCCTCCCGGCAGACCATGACGATCTCCGGGTTGGGCGTGACCACATAGGCCGCGCGGTGTTTTTTCATCAGCGCCCAGCCCCGCTCCACCGCCTCGTCCATGTCCAGGTTGTCGAAGCCGACCCCCAGGACGTCAATTTTCTCCGGCGCGCTCACAGCTGGGAGAACACCTTTCCGATGCTGTCGTGGATCACCAGGTTGGCCCAGCTGTCGGCGTCCGTCGCGCTTTTGTTTACCAGCACCAGCTTATCGCCCCGGTAATAGCGCACCAGTCCCGCGGCGGGGTAGACCACCAGGCTCGTCCCCCCGATGATCAGCACGTCGGCGTTGCGGATATAGTCGGCGGCGCGGTACATGTCGTCCTGGTCCAGGCCTTCCTCATAGAACACGATATCCGGGCGGATGACCCCGCCGCAGTCGCAGTAGGGCACGCCCTCCCCGTCGTTGACGCGCTCCGCCGGCCAGGTTTTGCGGCAGCGGGAGCAGTAGGCCCGCAGGAGGGAGCCGTGGAGCTCGATGACGTTTTTGCTCCCCGCGGCCTGGTGCAGCCCGTCGATGTTCTGGGTAATCACCGCCCGGAGCTTGCCCTGGGCCTCCCACTCGGCCAATTTGATGTGCGCCGCGTTGGGCTTGGCCCCCCGCAGCCGCAGCTTGTCGTGGTGGAACTCGTAGTATTCCTCCGGCCTGGCCCGGAAAAAGCTGGCGCTCAGAATTTCCTCCGGCGGATATTTGTATTTCTGGTTATAGAGCCCGTCCACACTGCGGAAGTCCGGGATCCCGCTCTCCGTCGACACGCCCGCGCCCCCGAAAAACACAATGTTGCCGCTCCCGTCCACCAATTCCTTCAGCCGCCGAACCGCCTCGTCCATCGCCGTGTCCCTCCGTTTCTCTCTGGATTTCAAGCGTTATATTATACTATATATTTCCACGTATTTCAAGCATTTCCGCTGCAAAAACGAAAGCCCCCGGCGTCAGACGCCGGGGGCGGGGATATCAAAGCATTGCAGGCGCCCGGGGTCCGTGGCCTGCAAACGCAGCAGTCCCACGCGGACGAGGGCAAAGGCGGCGGCGGAGCCTTCGCCGGAAAAGCACAGCGCGCAGTGGCCCGGGGACAGCTCCTCCCGGTAGATTTCCGCGCCGGAGGCGTGGAGCCAGCCCTGGAGGGCCTGGACCAGGGCGCTGAGGGCGGCGCAGAGCGCCGGGGAACCGGAGGCGTGGCCCTCCAGGGCCACGCCGTAGCGCCCGCCGGGGGCGGCGGTGAGACGCGCCGTGGTCATCCAAGGCCCCGCGCCGCGAGGCGCTGGGCGTAGGACGCCTCCGGCGTC
>JAFUVO010000052.1 GCA_017477525.1 Oscillospiraceae bacterium
CCGCGCTTTTTCTCCCCGGCGGGCTGCTCCGCCGGGGCATTCTGGCGGGGCTGCTGGGGCGCCGGCTGCGGCTGCTCCCTGGGCGGGGCGCCCTTGCCCGCCTGGCCGCCCTGGGGCGGCTTTTTGCCGCTGCGGTTCCGGTGGCGGCGGCTGTCCTGCCGGCGCTCCGGCGCGGTGCGGGACACCGCGGTGTCCTCCGCGAAAATCGGCGGGGCCAGCCAGGAATCCTCCTCCGGCTCCTCCGGTTCCTCCTGCGGCTTGGGCTTGAGCTCCAGCACATGGGGCGGGGTCTCGCCGGGGCGGGGGCGTCCGCCGGGGACCACCGCCACCTCGTCCACCGGGAAGGTCCGGGGCGTTTCGTTCTCGCCGTCAATCTTCACCTTCACCGTCTGGCGCAACAGGTTCACCTGCACCACGTTCCCATAGCCCGCCACGGACTCCACAAAGGCCCCGATCCTGGGGGAGGATTTGACCAGCTCCTCGTAGGCCTCCTCCTCGTAGCGCAGGCAGCACATGAGCCGCCCGCAGCAGCCGGAGATTTTGGTGGGGTTCAGCGACAGGGACTGCACCTTGGCCATTTTGGTGCTGACCGGCTCAAATTCGTTCAAAAACTGGTTGCAGCAGTAGGGACGGCCGCACATGCCGATGCCGCCCAGCATTTTGGCCTCGTCCCGGACGCCGATCTGGCGCAGCTCAATGCGGGTGCGGAACACCCCGGCCAGGTCCTTGACCAGGGCGCGGAAATCCACCCGGCCGTCGGCGGTGAAGAAGAACAGGATCTTGCTGCCGTCAAATGCGCACTCCACGTCCACAAGCTTCATCTCAAGGCCGTGTTCCTCGATTTTTTTCTCACAGATGCCGAAGGCTTCCTTCTCCCGCGTTTTGCACAGGGCGGCAATGCGCAAATCGTCGTCGGTCGCGACGCGCACCACAGGTCGCAGGGGCGGGACAATGCGCTCGTCGGTGACGGTATGGGGGCCCTGAACGCAGTCGCACAGCTCCAGGCCCTTGCTGGTTTCCACCACCACCTGCACCCCGGCGGGGACATCCAGCCCCCTGGGGTCGAAGTAGTAGATTTTTCCCCGGTTTTTGAATTTGACACTGACTACATCTATCAATATCTTATCCTCCACTATTTTTCCCGCGGTATCTATTTGACAGCCTTGTGTTTTCTCCCCCGAAGGGGGAGAAAACACAACAGAAATCTGTCTTTTCGGTATTTCCCTCCCCCTTCGGGGGAGGGAAATACCCGCAACGAAATAGTTGCTTCCCGTGTCAGGCAACCGTTTCCGCGCTGAGCATACCTAAAACATGCTTCACGCTGACGTTGAAACGCAAATATTCCGCGCAGCGGTCGGTCAGTTCCACGAGCCGCAGCAGCTCGGGGCGTGACAGGCCCCGGGCCGGGAGGCGGGCGCAGAGCATATCCGTCAGCAGGCCCCGGGCGGCGCGGGCAAAATCGGTCAGCTCCGCCGTGCTTTTCTCGGCGTTTTCGTTGGCGAAGCTGATGAGGGAGACCCGCGCCCCGGCGGCGGCCAGGTCGATCCAGCGTTCCGCCAGCTCCCGGGCCTCCGCCGGCGGGGCGTCCTCCCCCTCCCCGGCGGAACGCAGCACACAGCGGGAACGCACGGTTTCCAGCAGCGCTGCGGCGGAATCCGTTTCCAGCACAAAGGCGTCAAAGGGGGGCGGCTCCTCCAGGAGCTTCAGCAGCGCGTTCTGGGCGGCGGGGTTCATGGTCCCGGCCTCGCGGATCAGGTAGACCTTCCGCGCGGCCTCGTTGGGCAAAACCGGCGCGGAGGAAGCCAGCTCGCGGATCTGGTCCACGTAAATCTCCCGCTTCGGCTTGCCCTTGTCGTCCGTCTGGCGGGCGAGGACAATCAGGTCGGGATGGATCCCCCGCCGCAGCTTGCGGCAGTGGGCGCAATCGCCGCAGGCCGCGCCGTCCGGGCCGGGGTGGGCGCAGAGCAGCCCCGCCGCAAGACGCCGCGCCGCGTCCTCCGTCTTATCCGGCGAGCCGGTAACGATATACGCATGGGAAAACCGCGCCTGCTCCATCCCGTTCCGCCTCCCCGCAGCAGTTCTGATAACACACCTGTATTTTACAGTCTCAGCCGCGTTTCGTCAAGCGGAAAAAGCCGTCAGAGTTTGCCGGCATGAAAGGCGCTGCTGTGTTCAGCATGGGCTTTGCCCGCAGGGGCGCCAAAGTTTTTTCTCCGACCCCAAAATTTGCGCCTGCCCCTCCGAAGAATATAGCAGAGGGAAGCGGAGCGGCCTCCCGGAAACAAAGTGTTTTCTCAAAACGGCTTCCAAAGCCGCAGGAAATATGACAAGGAGGGTTTCAACATGGGGAATACGATTCAAAGCTGCTTCAAGCGCTATGAGAAAAAATATCTGCTGACCTGGGAGCAGTATGAAGCGATGCGCCGGGGGATGGAGCGCTATATGGTCGCGGATCGCTACAGCAACTACACCATCTGCAACATTTATTACGATACGCCGGACTGGCGGCTGATCCGCACATCTCTGGAAAAACCGGTGTATAAGGAAAAGCTGCGTGTTCGCTCCTACGGCGCCGTGAGCGGCAGGGACAACGTCTTCGTGGAGCTGAAGAAGAAGTATGACGGCGTGGTGTACAAGCGCCGGGTCACCATGCGCTGCGTGGACGCGGTGCGCTGGCTGCGGGGCGATACGGTTTCCGACCCCGGGCAGATCCATCACGAGATCGACTGGTTCATGAAAAGCTACCGCCCCGACCCCAGGGTGTTCATCGGCTATGACCGGGAGGCCTACGCCGGAAAGGAGAACAGCGAACTGCGCCTGACCTTTGACACCGGCCTGCGCTGGAGGGATGAGGAGGTCGACCTGCGCTGCGGGGACCACGGGACCTATCTGCTGCCCGAGGACGCGATTTTGATGGAGATCAAAATCCCCGGCGCTGCCCCGCTCTGGCTGGCGGAGCTGCTCAGCGAAAACGGCATTTTCTCCACTACCTTTTCCAAATACGGCACATATTACAAAGAAGTCGTGCTCGGCGGACATGCCGGCGCGCCCTATGAGAAGGAGGTTCTTATCAGTGCTTAACTCTATCATTTCCACCAGTGAGATCACGCTTTCCGCGTTTTTGATCTGCACCGCCGTGTCCCTCGCCCTGGGGCTGGGCTGCGCCCTGCTCTGCATGTATAAAAACCGCTACTCCCAGTCCTACGCCCTGACTCTGGCCATGCTGCCGGCCATGGTCCAGGTGGTCATCATGCTGGTCAACGGCAACATCGGCGCGGGCGTCGCCGTGGCAGGGGCCTTCTCGCTGGTGCGCTTCCGCTCCGCCAACGGCAGCGCAAGGGAGATCGGGATGATTTTCCTCGGCATGTCCATCGGCCTGGCCACGGGCATGGGCTACGTCGCCCTCGCCGCCATGTTCTTCGCGGTTATGGCGCTGTTCACCCTGGTTCTGACCGCCGCAAACTTCGGCGCGGGCCGGGACAGCGATCGGGAACTGAAAATCACCATCCCGGAAAACCTTGACTACGAGGGCCTGTTTGACGACCTGTTCGAGCGCTACACCGCTTCCTGCCGCCTGGAGCGGGTGAAAACCAGCAATATGGGCACACTCTACGAGCTGGATTACCGTGTCAGCCTCCGTGACGAGAAACATACAAAAGCGTTTATGGATGAGCTGCGCACCCGCAACGGCAACCTCAACATCGTCTGCGGTCGCCCTGTGGTAAAGGAAGCGCTTTAAATAGATGGGGCTGTGAAAAAAGTCCAATGAAAAACAAAGAGCACTTTCAAGTCACAAGGGCTTGGAAGCGCTCTTTGTTTTTGGTATACTTAACTTGCAATGAAAAAGAATACCGAGAGATATTATAACCCCAGGCAAGGCGTATTACCAGTGTTTTTTGCAGATTATTTAAATATTTGCGATCCAGTAATCGTATTTGACAAGATCATGGAGGAGATCGGAATCGAACAGTATCTGAAACCGGCAAGCTACAACAGGCTTGGGCGGCTGGGATACAGTCGGGTCAATATGTTAAAAACGGTATTGTTTGGGTTTATGGAAACAGGATATGCATCGCTGCGGGAATTAGAGGACAGGTGCAGGGTCAATATTCGCTATATGTATTTGATGGACTACGAAA
>JAFUVO010000100.1 GCA_017477525.1 Oscillospiraceae bacterium
CCCGCCCCGGCCCACCGCCGCCGCCGGGTCCAGCCCCGTCAGGGCCGAGAGCACCGCGGCGGAGGTGGTGGTGTTGCCGATGCCCATCTCCCCGACGCCCAGCACATCCGCCGCCGTCCCCCGGGCCAGGCGGGCGCCGGCGCAGATTGCCGCCAGCGCCTGTTCGCGGCTCATGGCGGGGCCCCGGGCGATGTTCCCGGTCCCCCGGGCGATTTTCCGGTCCAGCACCGCTGTGTCGCGTATCTCCGCGTCCACCCCCACGTCGCAGACCGTGAGGCCGCAGCCAAAGCGCTTCGCCAGCACCGAGGCCCCGGTCTTGGCCCGCGTCAGGTTGAGGGTCTGCATCAGTGTCACCGAAGCCGGGGCGCTGGCGACGCCCTCCGCCACCACGCCGTTGTCGGCGGCGAACACCAGCAGATGCTTCCGGGGCAGCTCGTTGTTCACCCTGCCCGTGATGCCGGCCAGCTGGACGCCCAGTTCCTCCAGCCGCCCGAGGCTCCCCGGAGGCTTTGCCAGCGCGTCCTGCCGCGCCCGCGCCCGCGCCATCGCCGCCGCGTCCGGCGGCGCGACGGCGGCGATATATTCCTTGAGTTCCGCTTCCAGCGCTTCCATGGATATCCTTCCTCCCGGCATAATTCCGCCTGCTATTTTGTTTCCAGCATCCGATGTACCAGCTCCATATCCAGCCCCTCCCGCACGGCCTGGGCCAGCAGGTCGTACTGCCGCTCCCGGTAAGCCGCCGTGTCGAAGCTTTCCAGAGCCGCAAAGGGGAGGCCCTTCGCCTCGCAGAGGCCCCGCAGAAGCGCGGCGGCGACGCCGGGGGCGTCGAAAAGGCCGTGGATGTAGCTGCCGCAGACGTTTCCCTTCTGGGCCACGGCGGGGGCGCCGGCGCTGCCCCGGCCCATGTGGATTTCGTAGCCGGCGTAGTCCAGGCCGTTCAGCCCCGCCAGAGGGCCGGACAGCCCGGAGAAGCGCCCGGCGGTCTGGGCTTGCAGCTTCTCCCCCTCAAACACCGTTTCATGGTCCAGCAACCCCAGGCCGTCCAGCTCCCGGATGCCGGCGGCCTCGACCCCATCGGGGTCGGAGATGCGCCTTCCCAGCATCTGGTAGCCGCCGCAGATGCCGAACACCGGCGTCCCGTTGGACGCGGCATGGAGGACAACTGCTTCCAGGCCGCTCTGCCGCAGCCAGAGCAGGTCCGCCACGGTGCTCTTGGTGCCGGGGAGGAAAATCATGTCCGGCGTGTGCAGCTCCTCCGGCCGCGCGACATAGCGCAGGGACACGTTTTTGTAGCGCTCGAAGGGGCTGAAATCGGTGAAGTTGGAGATGCGCGGCAGGCGCAGCACCGCCAGGTCGATGTCCTTCCGGGACGTACCCCGGTGGAAGCGCTCGCTGAGGCTGTCCTCGTCGTCGATGTCCACATGGAGATAGGGGAGCACCCCCGCCACGGGAATTTTGCAAAGGTCCTCAAGCATTTTTAAGCCCGGTTCCAGAATTGCCCGGTCGCCCCGGAACTTGTTCACCACCAGGCCCCGGATTCTGGCCCGCTCGGCCGCTTCCAGCAGCGCCACGGTGCCGTAGAGCTGGGCGAACACGCCGCCCCGGTCGATATCCCCCACCAGCAGCACCGGCGCGTCCACCAGCGCCGCCAGCCCCATGTTGACGATATCGTCAGCTTTGAGGTTGATCTCCGCCGGACTGCCCGCGCCCTCGATGACGATCACGTCGTACTCCGCCGCGAGGCTCCGGTACGCCTCCATGATCTCCGGGATCAGCTCCCGCTTGTGGCGGAAATACGCCTTCGCGTCCATATTGCCCCGGACGCGGCCGTTGACGATCACCTGGCTGCCCACGTCCGTGGTGGGCTTGAGCAGCACCGGGTTCATCCGCACGTCGGGGGCCACGCCCGCCGCCTCGGCCTGGACCACCTGGGCCCGGCCCATCTCGCCGCCGGAGGCGGTGATGAAAGAGTTGAGGGCCATGTTCTGGCTTTTGAAGGGGGCCGCGCGCAGCCCCTCCTGCCGGAACACGCGGCACAGCCCCGCGCACAGCAGGCTCTTTCCCGCGTTGGACATGGTGCCCTGGACCATGATATTTTTCGCCATCACAGCACCTCCGAAACCGCCCGCGCGAGGGCGTCGTTCTCTTCGCCGGTTCTCACCGCGCAGCGGTACCAGCCCGGCCCCAGGCCGGGAAAGTTGGCGCAGTCCCGCAGGGCGAAGCCCCGCGCCCGCAGCGCCGCGCCCAGGGCTTCCGGGCCGCGCAGCAGCAGGAAATTGGCCTCCGAGGGCCAGACGCGCAGCCCCGCCGCCTCCAGCGCCGCCCGCAGCCGGGGACGCTCGGCGGCAATCAGCGCCCTTGCCCGTTCCAGATATTCCCGGTCCCCCAGGGCGGCGATCCCCGCCGCCTGGGCCGCGGACGAAACGTTCCAGGGCGGCGTACGCCGCGCCATGGCCTCCAGCAGGGCTTCGTCGGCGCACAGGCCGTAGCCCAGCCGCAGCCCCGCCATGCCGTAAGTCTTGGTGAAGGCTTTTAGAATAAACAGCCCCGGAAACGCCCCCAGATGGCGCTTCATGCCCTCGCCTCCCGCCAGGTCAAGGAAGCACTCGTCCACAAACAGGCGGATGCCCCGGCGGGCGCAGGTTTGCAGCAGCGCCTCCGCGGTCTCCGGCGGCAGCAGCCGCCCCGTGGGGTTGTTGGGGCTGCAGAGGAACAACACCCGCGCGCCGCTGCCCTCCACCGCCGCCGGGAATCCCGCGTCCGGCAGGAAGCCCGCCTCCGGCGAAAGCGGGCAGCGCTCCATGGCGCCCCCCCAGAGCTCCATCGCGGCGGCGTACTCAGAAAAGGTGGGGGAAAGCTCCATCGCGGCAGCGGGCCGGAGGGCCGCGCAGCAGGCGTAAATCAGCTCCGCCGCCCCGCTCCCGCAGAGCACCCAGCGCTCCGGGACGCCCTCATATTCCGCGATGGCCCGGACCAGCCCCCGGCAGCGGGGGTCAGGGTAGCGGTCCATATGCTCCAACGCCCCCCGCGCCGCCGCCAGCGCCGCCGGGGAGGGCCCCAGAGGGTTGGTGTTGACGGAGAAATCATATTGTATATTGTCCGGCACATCTCCGCCGTGGGGGTTGGGGCTTTGATAATACATGGGCTTTTCCTTCATTTTGATGTTTTACGAGCAACTATTTAGTTGCGGGTATTTCCCTCCCCCGAAGGGGGAGGGAAATAGAGAAAAAGATAGATTTCTGTTGTGTTTTCTCCCCCTTCGGGGGAGAAAACACAAGGTTGCTAAATAGATGCCTTTACGAAATATTTTACCACAGCAAATACAGCAGCCCGAAGCGAATGATACAGCACAGGGCCAGGGCCAGAGCGGCGGTGGCGTAGAGCAGGCGGCAGGCGCGGAGGATGTCGCCGTGTTCAATGGGGCGCAGATCGTCGCCGATATACTCCTTGGGGTGCTTCACCCCGTGGTACCAGGCGTCCCCCGCCAGACGCAGGCCCAGCAGCCCCGCGCAGACGGCTTCGGTCTGGGCGGAATTGGGGCTGGCGTGCTTGTAGCGGTCCCGGCGGAACACCCGCCAGCCGGCGGCGGCGTCCATATGGAGCAGCGCCCCCGCCAGGAGCATCAGCAGCGCGGAAACCCGGGCCGGGATGAGGTTGAACACGTCGTCCATCCGGGCCGGCACCAGGCCGAAGTCGCGGTAGGGCGGCTCGACGTAGCCCAGCATCGAATCCATGGTGTTGACCGCCTTGTACAAAAAGCCCAGCGGGGCCCCGCCCAGGGCCAGGTACAGCAGCGGGGCCACCACCCCGTCCGAGGTGTTCTCCGCGACGGTCTCCACCGCCGCCCGCGCGACCCCGGGGCCGTCCAGCCGCTCCACGTCCCGGCCCACAATCATGGACACGGCCCGGCGGGCCGCCTCCAAATCGCCGGTTTTCAGCGCCTCATATACCTTTATGCTCTCGTCCCGCAGGGATTTGACCGCCAGAATCTGCCAGCACATAATGCTCTCCAAAACCAGTCCCAGCCAGGGCCGCGCGTCATAGCAGAGCTTCAGCAGTCCGTAGGGTACCGCGAAGGAGACGCCCGCCACAATCAGCCAGAGCAGGCCCCCGGCCAGCCGCTCCCCCTCCGGCGTTTTGGGGAACAGCCGCCGCAGCAGCCATTCCAGGCCGGAGATCAGCTTCCCGATGGCGATGACCGGGTGGGGCCAGCCGGGGGGATCGCCGATCAAAAGATCCAGCGCGAAGCCCAGCGGCAGGGCCAAAAACCGGAGGATCATCCGCCGCCTCCCCCCGCCATGGTGAACAGGTACACCGGGTTCTGCCCCCGCATCAGGTGGTAGGGGCCGGCCTTCCGGTCCCGGGCGACGGTGAGGGACACCGCCTCCGTTTCCGCAAAGTGGAAGGCCCTGAGGCAGGCGGTCAGCTCCGCGGCGGTTTCCAGCGTCACCGCCGCTGCCACGATCCGCGCCGCGGGGTTCTTCTCCAATACCAGGGCGATGATCTCCCGCGCCCTGCCCCCGGTCCCGCCGAGGAACACATGGCTCGGGGCGGGCAAGTCCCCGCAGACCTCCGGGGCCGCGCCGGGGACGATGCGCGCATTGTCCAGCCCGAAGCGCCGCAGGTTTTCCCCCAGCGCCCCAAGGGCGGCCCCGCCGCGCTCAATGGCGCACACCGTCCCATGCCGGGCCAGCAGGGCCATTTCCACCGACACGGAGCCGGTTCCGGCCCCCACGTCCCAGCAGACGGCCCGCCCGGTCAGCGCCAGCTTCGACAGCGCCAGGGCGCGGATCTCGCTCTTGGTCATGGGGACGCCCTCGGCCCGCTGAAAAGCGCTGTCCGGCAGCCCCGGCGTGACAACGGCGTCCGGCGCGTCATGCTCCAGCAGCACCGCGCTGAGGGAATCGAACTCCCGCCCGGCCAGCTCCGCCGCGCTCCCGACGCTGACGCGCTCGTCGGGGTAGCCCAGCTTTTCCCCGACGCTGGCCCGGACCTGTCCCAGGCCCGCCGCCGCCAGCCGGCGGCAGAGCGCCCCCGCGCCGTTTTCCCCGCCGGTCAGGACAAAGACCCGACCGTGGCGGCGCAGGTCGGCGGCGATATCCCGCTCCCTCCCGTGGAGGCTCACGGGTACCACGTCCTCATAGGAGGTCCCCAGCCGGGCGCAGAGGCAGCTCAGGGAGCTCAGCCCCGGCAGCGTTTCCACCGCATAGCCGGCCTCCGCCAGCAGCGGCAGCAGCTTTTTCGCGCCGCTGAAAAAGCCCGTGTCCCCGCTCATCAGGACGGCGAAGCGGGCGCACTCCGGGCGGGCGCGGATGGCCCCGACAATGCGCTCCGGGGCCACGGCTTCCGCCCGCTTCTGCCCCGGGGCGGCGCGGTCCAGCATCCGCCGCGCCCCGATGAGGCAGTCCGCCGCCGCGATGGCCTCCCGGACC
>JAFUVO010000101.1 GCA_017477525.1 Oscillospiraceae bacterium
CGGCGTCTGGGGCGCGGGGCGGGCGGCCTGGGCGTCTGCGGCGGGGACCGCGCCGGAACGCGAGGCGGTATAGGCGCTCTGCGCCCCGCCGCTGCGGCTCCGGGTATGGTTGGCCTCCCGCGCCGCCTCCCCGGCGCTGCGGGCGCTCTGGCCGGATTCGCCCTGAGTGTTTCCCGAAACCGCTTTTAAAATAAAAACGACAAAGGCGATGATTGCCGCGGCCCCCAGGCCAAGCATCAGCCAAAACCCCGGCCCCAGGATGCGCAGCAGTATCAGCACTAGCACAAGAACCCCGATAATCGAACCGCCGCCTTTTCTTTTTCTGCGCAAAGCGCTCCCTCCCTCCGTCTTTGTCCGGCATCTATTTTACTTCTAAATCCTTCTCAGGTCAAGTAGTCAGGAACAAATATGCCGGGGTACACGCGAATCTTTGAAGTATGGCGGCAAAAGGCCCGTCAAGACGGCGCGGAGCGTCCGTAAATACAGCCTCTTATTACGCTCGTGAGTATAAAACCCGGACCAGAGGTCCGGGTTTTGGTATGGGAAGCGTCAAAGACGGTTCGGCGCTCCCAGCAGCGCCACCGCGACGTCGTTGACATTGGTGCCGGTGGCTCCGGTCACGATCAGCCCGCCCACGGCTTTCAGCGCGTGGTAGGCGTCGTTTCGCTTCAGCACCTCGAACACATCGAGGCCCTGTTCCCCCAGCGCCGCCAGCGTGGCGCCGTCGGCGTAGCCGCCCGCGGCGTCGGTGGGGCCGTCGGTGCCATCGCTGCCCACTGAGAACACCGCGGCATCCAGCCCCGCGATGCCCGGCGCGGCGGCCAGGGCCAGCTCCTGGTTCCGTCCGCCGAGACCCTTTCCCGTCAGATGCACCACCGTCTCGCCCCCGGCGATGAAAGCCAGTTTTTTCCGTCCCCGGCATGGCTTTTCAATACGCTGGCGAGGGAGCTCCCCGCCTCCCGCGCCTCGCAGCAGAGGCGGTCGGTGAGGTAGACGCTCTCGTAGCCCAGCGTTTCCGCCGCCTTTGCCGCGGCAGCGCAGAGCTCCCGGACGGAGCCGGTAATCCGGGTCGTGACCTTGTCCAGCGTTTTCGGCGTCTCTTGCGCAAGCAAACTCCGCGCGTCCTCCGTCAGCGTCAGTCCGTATTTTTCCGCGATGGCCAGGGCTTCCGCGCTGGTGGAGCTGTCCGGATAGGCCGGGCCGCTGGCGATCATGTCCAGCGGGTCGCCCAGAATGTCGCTGAGCACAATGCTGAACACCCGCGCCGGAGCGCAGCGTTCAGCGAAGCGTCCGCCCTTGACGCCGCTGAGCCGTTTGCGAATGGTGTTCATTTCGACGATATCCGCGCCGCAGGCCAAAAGCTGCTTTGTGATGTCCTGCAACTCCGCGCCGGGGATCAGGGGCTTTTCAAACAGAGCGCTGCCGCCGCCTGAGAGCAGAAACAACACCGTGTCCTCCTCCGTCAGGCCCCTCACCAGCTCCAGCGCCTGCTCCGTCGCGTAAAAGCTGTTCTCATCCGGCACCGGATGTCCGGCCTCATAGCACCTGAGGCCGGGGATCTCGCCCTTGACGTGCCCGTACTTCGTGACCACCACGCCGCCGTCGACGCTGCCCAGCGTATCAACGGCGGCCTTTGCCATCTGCCATGCGGCCTTGCCCGCCGCCACCAGCAGCGTCCTGCCTCTCACGGCCTTTTGGAAATCCTTCAGGGCCCGCTGTACCGCCCCGTCCGGCAGGACGGCCCTCAGGCTGGCGGAGATGATCCGGTCCGCGTCGTTTCTAAGCGCTGTGTTCATGTCTCCAAACGTCGTATTGCTTCCGTTTTACCATTGGTCCGGAAGTCCATCCGGCAACACATCCGGCAGCCCATCCGGGAGCTCGATGCCATCCGGCAATACATCCGGCAGCCCATCCGGGAGCTCAATGCCATCCGGTAACTCGATGCCTTCCGGGAGCTCAATGCCATCCGGCTGCTCATCTGACTGCTTGCTGTCATCCGGCAGTTCTATGTCATCTGCCAACTCATCCGGCAGTTCGTTGTCGTCCGGCTGCTCTATGTCATCTGCCAACTCATCCGGCAGTTCGTTGTCGTCCGGCTGCTCTATGTCATCCGACTGCTCATCCGGCTGGACAGGCTCGTCCTTTTCTTCCTTGCAGCTGTCTGCCGCCATATATACCTTGACGCGGAGCTTTGCCTTCTTTTTGACGGAAATATCCAGGATCATGGACATGGGGCGCATCGTGGTTTCCTGTGTGCCGGACAGCACCTCCTGGGGGATGGGAACGATAACTTCGCACCGTTTCTTCTTCTTTTTACTCATCTTGTCTGCTCCTTTCGTTATCGAGCGGTTTGAATTATGGGAATTGAAGGTCAAAGCCTCCTTCAAATTGAACTTTATACCTTTTTCTCCGTTGCTGTCAAGAGAATGTTCCAAAATGTCAAGCACTTCTGAAAGAAATGGAACGCTCTCTTGACAGCGTCGGAAAAAGGGTATAATCTCCAACGCGAAGGCGGCTTTGACTTGCCTTTTCCAAAATCAAACACGCCCCATAAATCTATCTTTTTCCCCCGGCGGAGGGGCGCCCATTCGCCCCGGTTTACAGCATATCCGCCATTTCATAGATCAGGCGCTCGCTTTTTTCCCAGCCGAGGCAGGCGTCCGTAATGCTTTTGCCGTAGACGCCGCCGCCCACCGGCTGGCTGCCGTCCTCGATGTAGCTCTCCACCATGAAGCCCTTGACCAGGCGTTTGACCTCGGGATTGTAGCGGCAGGAGTGCAGCACCTCCTTGAGGATGCGCGGCTGCTCGAAGGGGTTTTTCCCGCTGTTGGCGTGGTTGCAGTCGATCACCACCGCCGGGTGCCGCAGCTCCCATTTGCCGTACAGCTCCGCAAGGTACAGCAGCGTTTCATAGTGGTAATTGGGATGCGTGACCCCCTGACGGTTGACATAGCCCCGCAGAATGGCGTGGGCAAAGGGGTTTCCGTAGGAATGGCCCTCCCAGCCCCGGTAGATGAAATCATGGGCGTGCTGCGCCGCTAGTATCCCGTTCATCATCACGGTCAGATCGCCGCTGGTGGGGTTTTTCATGCCCACGGGACACTCAATGGCGCTGGCCGTCAGCCGGTGCTGCTGGTCCTCCACGCTGCGGGCGCCCACCGCCACGTAGCCCAGCAGGTCGTCGAGATATTTGTAGTTCTCGGGATAGAGCATCTCATCGGCGCAGGCGAAGCCGGTCTCCCGCACCGCCCGCATGTGCAGTTCCCGGGTGGCGATGATGCCCTTGAACAGGTCCGGCCGGGCGTTGGGGTCCGGCTGGTGGACCAGACCCTTGTAGCCCTCGCCGGTGGTGCGGGGCTTGTTGGTGTAGATGCGGGGGACAATTAAGATCCTGTCCTTCACTTTCTCCTGCACCGGCACGAGCCGCGAGATATAATCCATCACACTGTCCTCGTTGTCCGCGGAACAGGGGCCGATAATCAGCGCAAGCCGGTCGCTCTGGCCGGAGAAGATGGCCTTCAGCTCTGCGGTGCGTTTTTCCACCGTCGCGGAAATCGCGCCCGTCAGGGGGTACATCTCCTTTGTCTCCATGGGAATGGTCAGCTTCCGCTTGAAATCCATATTCATAAGGTCTGTCCTCCACACAGTCCGCCGTCAGGCATCCGCCGGCGGTTTATCAAAGCCGGCGCGGCGGCGGGTACTCAGTCGCATTTTCTCCCGCATCCCCTCCGCGTCCCCGGCGGCCAGCATCTCCCGCAGCGCCGTAAATTCGTTGATGAACACGTCCATCTCGCGCAGCAGGTCGTCCCGGTTGAGCATAAACAGCTCGCTCCACATGACCTCGTTGATCCGGGCGATGCGCGTGAGGTCGCGGAAGCTGTCGCCCGTATAATCCGCCAGGTGGCGGTTGTCTGAGCAGGTCATCAGGGAAACCGCGATACAGTGGGTCAGCTGGCTCAAAAATCCGATCATCTCGTCATGCTCCTCCGGCGAGAGGACGCTGACCTTGCGGAAGCCCAGCAGCCGCCCGAGGCTCTTGCACCACTCGACGGCCTCCGGCGTGTTCTTATCCGTGGGCGTGACGATATAATTCGCGTTGTGGAAAATCCGGTCGTCGCTGTTCTCCACGCCGCTGAGCTCCCGCCCCGCCATCGGATGGGCCGCGATAAACTCCACGTCGGGCCGCAGCATCTCCTGGATATCATAGACGATGCAGCGCTTCACGCCCGTCACATCCGTCAGCATCGCACCGGGCTTCAGAAATTGCTGGTGCTGCTGGATCCAGCGCTTAAACGCCCCGGGGTATAGGGCGAAAACCACCGCGTCCGCCGCGCCCGCCAGGGCCGGGTCCACCCCGGCGCTCCCCTCGTCGATGATCCCATGCTCCAGCGCATAGTCTATGGTCTCCTGCCGCCGGGCCAGGGCTGTGACGCGGTAGCCCAGCCGCTTCAGCGCTTTCGCGTAACTCCCCCCCATCAGGCCCAGGCCCACGATCAGGATGTTGCTCTGAGAAATCCATTGCATCATGTTTGTCCACCTCCGATATCTTTTCCTGGTATTATCTCCCCCTTAGGGGGAGATAAACGGTAGAAATTTATCTTTTTCTGAATATCCCTCCCCCTCCGGGGGAGGGATATTCTCACGGCGAAATTGTGATCTTTATTCCCAGCCGCCGCAGCTGCTGGAAAAAATCCGGGAAGCTTTTCCGCACCGCCTCTGCTCCC
Source organism: Oscillospiraceae bacterium (assembly GCA_017477525.1). Classification (GTDB taxonomy): domain Bacteria; phylum Bacillota; class Clostridia; order Oscillospirales; family Oscillospiraceae; genus RGIG7114. The sequence goes on from JAFUVO010000101.1 coordinate 4,725, forward strand.
TCGATGGTCCCGCCGGTCCGGGCGCAGAGGACGGACAGCGCCATCACGATCCGGTGGTCGTTGTGGCCGTACAGCGGCTCCGAGGGGGGGTGCAGCGTGTTGTCCACCGTGATCCGGTTTTCCTCAACACGCAGCGCGACGCCGAATTTTTTCAGCTCCTCCGCCATGGCCGCCCCCCGGTCGCTCTCCTTGATGCGCAGCCGCCGGGTGCCGGTAAAGCTCCCGCCGTGGCGCAGGGCGGCATAGGCGAACAGCACCGGCCCGAGGTCGGGGCAGTCGGAGATGTCCAGCTCCGCCCTGCCGGCCTCCAGGGCTTTGAAATACGCCGCGCAGATTTTATCCCCCTGCAGGCTGTCCCCGCGCAGCCCATCCACCGGAACGCCCAGCGCGAGGAAAAAGGCCGCGTTGGACCAGTCCCCTTCCACCTCCACGCTCCGGGGCAGGTAGCGCTGCCCGCCCGGAACAACCAGCTCGTTCCGGCCGTCCCAGCCCGCCGCCACGCCGAAGGCGCGGAGGGCGGAGATCGTCATATTGATATAGGAGCGGCTCTCCACGGGGGGGCGCAGCCGGATACAGCTGTCCCCCCGCAGCAGCGGGAGCGCGAACAGCAGCCCGCTGACAAACTGGCTGCTGATGCTGCCGTCCATCACGAAATTCCCCGCCTGCATCTTCCCCTCTACCACAATCGCGCCTTTTTTTCGCTCAAAGCGCAGCCCCTGGGCGGCGCAGAGTTCCTCATAGACGGACAGGGGCCGTTTCAGCAGCGTTTCACTGCCGGTCAAGGTCATCTCCCGCCCCGAGAGCAGGCACAGCGGGAGGAAAAAGCGGAGGGTGCTGCCGCTCTCCCGGCAGCGAAGGAGGGCGGGGCCGCTGCGCGGCGGGGCCGCGCCCTGCACCGTGGCGATCCCGTCCGCGGCCTCCGCCTCCGCGCCGAGGGCGTTCAGGCAGTCCAGCGTGGCGAGGATGTCCTCTGAGGGGGCGACGCCCCGTACCGTGCTGCCGCCCTCGGCCAGTCCGGCGCAGATCAGCAGGCGGTGGGCCATGCTCTTGCTGGGCGGCGCGGAAGCCGTGCCCGTGGGGACCGAGGGGAGAATGCGGACCATCACGGCGCTTTTCCCTCCATCAGCAGCTCCATCGCTTCCAGATACCCGTCCAGCCCATGCCCGCTGATGGTGGCGGCGCAGGCCGCCCGGATATAGCTGACCTGTCGGAAATCCTCACGGGCGGAGACATCAGAGATGTGGACCTCCACCGTCGGAACGCCCACGGCCTTCACCGCGTCCAAAAGGGCGATGCTGGTATGGGTGTAGGCGCCGGGGTTGATGACGATGCCGTCCATTTTGCCGTAGGCCGACTGGATTTTGTCCACCAGATCCCCCTCGTGGTTGGACTGGTACAGCTCTACCTCCACGCCCTGCGCCGCGGCAAACTCCCGAATCCTGGCGCAGAGGGTATCATAGCTCTCCGCCCCGTAGATGCCCGGTTCCCGGATTCCCAGCATGTTCAGATTCGGCCCGTTGATGACCAATAGCTTCATTTCAGTGCCTCCAATAATACCCGCGCCGTGTGCTCCGGCGTCCCGCTGACCCGGACCGCCACATCCGCCGCGGCGGTGTAGAGCGGGTAGCGCCGGGCATAGAGCTCCCGCAGCTTCCCCGCCTCGTCCGCCAGGGGCCGCTCCGCCGAGGGCAGAAGTTCCTCAAGGGGCCGGTCCAAAAAGACGCAGACGCCGTTCATTTTCAGGTTGTCCACATTTTCCCGCCGCAGCACGGCCCCGCCCCCGGTGGCGATAATTTTGCCCCCCGTGAGGGATACCTCCCGGATGATGGCCGATTCCAGTTCCCGGAAAGCCCCCTCCCCCCGGGCGCGGAATATCTCCGTAATCGGCATCCCGGCACGGCACACGATTTCCTCGTCGATGTCCACCAGTGGCCGGGTAAGCTGTTGCGCCAAAAGCTTACCCAGGGTGCTCTTGCCGCTGCCGGGCATTCCGGTCAGCACGATATTCCGCTTTTCCGAGAGCAGCTCCCGCCAGATGCGGTCAGTCAGCTCCCCGCCGAAGCGCTCCCCCGTGAAAGCCTCCGCCGCCAGCACCGCCTGGGCCACCAGCATATAGAGCCCGTTGTCCGCCGGAATGCCCCTGGCCCGGGCCTGGCGCACCAGGCGGGTGGTCAGGGGGTTGTATACCACGTCCACTACGCCCTCGAGCCGGGGCAGGCGGGAGAGGTCCACGGCCACGCCGTCCACATCGGGATACATGCCGGCGGGCGTCGTGTTAATCAAAATCTCCGCCCCGGCGCAGGAGGCGCAGGCTTCCTCATAGGTCATGGCTCCGCCGCGCCCGCTCCGGCTCAGGCGCAGGCTCCGGGCCGCGCCGAGGGACTCCGCCACGGCTTTGGCGGTTTGGCTGGTGCCGCCCGTCCCGGCAATCAGCACCGTTTTCCCCTTCAACTCAAGGCCCATCCGGCGGATCAGCGCTTCCAGCCCGCCGAAATCCGTGTTGTCCCCGTAGAGCTTCCCGCCCCGCCGGACCACGGTGTTCACCGCGCCGATGGCCCTGGCCCGGTCGCTCAGCCCGTCCAGATACGGGATCACCGCCTGCTTGTAGGGGATGGTCACATTGAAGCCGTCGAAGTCCCGCGCCGTTAAGAAGGCGTCCAGCCCCTCCGGCGGGACCTCGATCAGTTCATAGGAATATCTGCCGAGCTTTTCATGGATTTCCCTGGAAAAGCTGTGGCCCAGGGTCCGGCCTAACAATCCGCAGCGCATGTTCCGCCTCCGATCCAGTCTGTGCCCCAGCGTTGGGCCAGCGCGTCGCAGAGCGCGATGGCGGCCACCGAATCCACCACCACCCGGGCGCGGTGGATGATCGCCGGGTCATGCCGGCCCTTCAGGGCCAGCACCGTGTTTTCGCCCGTTTGAAAATTTACCGTCTCCTGTGGCCGGAAAATGGAGGGCGTGGGCTTAACCGCGCAGCGGAACAGGATGGGCATACCGTTGGAAATGCCGCCGTTGATGCCGCCGTTGCGGTTCGTCCGCGTCTTGATCGCGCCCCCCTCCGCGTAGAAGGCGTCGTTGAAGGCGCTGCCCCTGGCCTCCGCCAGGTCAAAGCCCGCGCCGAACTGAACCCCCTTGATGCCGGGGATGGAGAAAAGGCCGTGGGCCAGCAGCCCTTCCAGCGTGTCGAACCATGGCTCGCCGACCCCGGCCGGGAGGCCGAGAACCGCCGTTTCCAGCACGCCGCCCACGCTGTCGCCCTCCGCCGCCGCGGCGGCGATGGCCTCCCGCATCCGCTCCCCCGCCGCCGCGTCCAGCACGGCGAAGGGCAGGGCGTTCAGCAGTTCGAGCTCTTCCCCCAGCGCATCTTCGGAGAAGGCCCGGTCCGGGACGCCGGCGCAGCGGGCGATGTGGGTGCCGATGGCGATTCCCCGGTTCCGCAGGGCCCCGATGGCGACCGCGCCGGCTGCCACCAGCGCCGCGGTCACCCGGCCGGAAAAATGGCCCCCGCCCCGGTAATCCTCATAGCCGTGGTATTTGATATAGGCCGTGTAATCCGCGTGTCCGGGCCGGGCCAGGGCCCGGGTGGCGGCATAGTCGCGGCTGCGGGTGTTCTCATTGGGAATCAGCAGGCACAGCGGCGTCCCGGTGGTCCGCCCCTCAAACACGCCGCTGACAATTTCAAAACGGTCCTCCTCCACCCGGGCGGTGGAGATGTTCCCCTGGGGCCGCCGCAGGGCCAGCTGACGGGCGATCCTCTCCCGGTCCACCGGGAGGCCGGGGGCCAGCCCGTCCAGCACCGCGCCGACGGCCCCGCCGTGGCTCTCCCCGAACAGCGTGACGGAAACGCTGCTGCCAAAGCTGTTCTTCATGGCCGCACCACCGTATCAATGGCCGCCCGGAGGGCCTCCGGCGCGACGGGCCGCAGGAGGCAGCCGCCCGGCGTTTCCACATAGACGGCGGTGATCGCGCCGTTGGCCATCTTCTTGTCGTGCAGCACGGCGGCGTACACCGCCTCGGGGTCGGCCCGCACCGAGGTGGGCAGGCCCAGGGATTCCAGCACCCGCGCCAGGCGCTCCCGCGCCGGCAGGGCGCACATGGGCAGCATCCCCAGCGCCACACTCTCCCCGTGGAGCAGGCCCGTGACGCTCTCGATCCCGTGCCCGATGGTGTGGCCGAAGTTCAGCGTTTTCCGTACGCCGCCCTCCCGCTCGTCCGCCTCCACAGCCGCTTTTTTCACCCGGAGCGAGGCGAGGATGATGTCCTCTATTCGATTCGCCGGGTCCTCCGTTTCAAACAGGGAGAACAGCGCCGCGTCGCCGATCAGGCCGGCCTTCACCGCCTCCGCCAGTCCGGCGGAGCGCTGCCGCGCCGGCAGGGTATCCAGGGTGTCCGGGTCGATCAGCACCTTTTTCGGCTGCCAGAAGGCCCCGGCGATGTTTTTGACACCCCCGAGATTCACCGCGGTTTTGCCGCCAATGGAGCTGTCCACTTGGGCCAGCACCGTGGTGGGGATGTTGTAGAAGTCGATGCCCCGCATATAGCAGGCCGCGGCGAAGCCCGCCAGGTCCCCCGGTACGCCGCCGCCCACGGCGCAGACGCAGTCACCCCGGGTAAAGCCCTCCCCCAGCATCGCTTTTAGCAGCTGTTCCAGCACAGGGAAGCTCTTGCTGCCCTCCCCCTGCGGCACGGTGTACAGTCGCGGCGCGGCGCACTGTTCCGCCACGGCGCGGGCGTAACGCGCCGGGACGCCCTCATCCGTGACCACCAGCACCCTCCGGTTCAAATCCAGGAGCGCCCCCGCCCGGCCAAGGCAGCCGCGTTCCAGCACGATGTCATAACCGGCGCTTCCCAGCTCCATGCTCAGAATCATATGCTCTCCCCTCCCTGGATGGCGTGTTCCGCCGTATAGCGTCCCGCGACCCTGACCGTGGTGCAGACGCCGCGCAGCGCGTCCAGCATACGCTGTCCGTCCTCCGAGGCGTCGTCCCCCTCCACCTCGGCATAGAAATAGTAATGCCAGGGCAGGGTCTTCACCGGCCGGGAACGCAGTACCCGCATATTGAAATGGTGGGCGCTGATGATGCTGATGGCCCTGGCCAGCGCGCCAACCTCATCCTTCACGGTGAACAGCAGGAGGAACGCGCCGCCCTCCCGCTTTTCCGTGGGGGCGCGCTGTGAGCGCGAGAACACCGCGAAGCGGGTGGTGTTGGCCTTGCTCTCATTGATGTCGTGGTCCAGAATGCGCAGGCCGTAAAGCTCCGCGGTCTCCGCGCTGGCGATGGCGGCCAGGCCGGGGTCCGTTTGCCGCGCCACCTCCCGGGCCGCCAGCGCGGTGTTTTCCGCGGAGCGCATGGCGAAGCCGCGGCTTCGGATATAGCCGGCGCACTGCGCCAGCGCCTGGGGATGGCTGAGGACGGTATGCACCTGTTCCAGGGACGCGCCGGGCAGGCCCAGCAGGTTCTGCGTCACCGAGAGGTCATACACACCGTTGACATGCAGGCTCCCGGTGAACATCAGGTCGATGTTCTGCCCCACCTCGCCGGCATAGCTGTTTTCAATCGGAATCACCGCGAGGTCGCAGTCCCCGTTTACCACCGCTTCATAGGCCGCCTCGAAGGACGGGAACGGGACGGGGGTACCGGTCGGAAAGATCCGCCTTGCCGCGATGTGGGCGAAGGCGCCCTCCACGCCGCTGTAAGCAATCCGCAGCCCCTCCATCAGGCGGCGCTGCCAGAGCTTGCTGACATCCATGGCGGACTGCAAAAACCGGACGTAGAACGGGCGCAGCTCCGGGTCCGTGATCAGCGCGCTGCGCCCGGAGATCACCCGCGCCTCCTGCTCCCGGTCCTCGATGGGCAGGCCGTGTTCCCGCTTATAGACGGCGACCTCCCGGACCGCCTCCATGCGCCGGACAAACAGCGCGGCCATCTCCTCGTCCACCCGGCGTATTTCCTCTCTCGCTTCCTTTAAATCCATATGCTCACCCAAGAATCGTTTCCATTTCCGTCTTCTGGGGTTTCATGCCGCAGCGCTCATAAAAGCGTTTCGCGCCGGGGTTGCACTCCCAGACATTGAGCTCCACGTTATAGCAGCCGTTCTCCCGGGCGAAGCCGATCAGGAAATCATACATCCCCCGTCCGACGCCCTGCCCCCGCAGGCCCTCCTGTACGCAGATATCGTCAATATACAGCGTCCTGATATCCGTCATCAGATGGCTTTCGCCGGTCTGCCGGAATTTGCAGAAGGCGTGGGCCTGCACCTCGCCGCCGGCGTCCACGCTGACAAACACCGGCGAGGCGTCGTCCCTCAGCACCTCCCGCAGCTGCTCCCGCGTATATTTCGTCGTGGGCCCCTTGAACAGGTCCGGCCTGCCCTTGTGGTGCACCATATTCACCTGCAGCAGCAGTTGTTCGATCCGCGGGATGTCCCGCTCCTCCGCCCTTCGTATTGTGTTCACTTGTTTTACCTCCTAAACAAAAAACCGCCCCTGCCCAAAAGGTACAGGAACGGTTTGCATACAACAAATCGGGCCTTTTACGTTCGGACAGCTTTCATCTTTTGGGCGCCAAAAAAGAAGCCCCCCAAAAAGCGGGCGGACGTAAAATAAAAAACATAGGAAACCACGCTGGTACGAATCTGCTTCATAATACGCGGCCTCCTTTCCAATCCAACTTGTCAGTGCGGATACAATAGCACATTTTTATAGATTCGTCAAGATAATAATTCAATCCTCCGTCAAAACTCCGCCGTCCATGCGGTAATGCCGGTCGGCGTATCCAGCCGCCTCCCTCTCGTGGGTCACCAGGAGCACCGCCAGCCCCTCGTCGGCGCTGCGGCGCAGGAGGGAGAGCACGGTCCGGGTGTTCTCATCGTCCAGATCGCCCGTCGGTTCATCCGCCAGCAGGATGCCCGGACGCAGCGCCAGGGCGCGGGCAATCGCCAGCCTCCGCAGCTCCCCGCCGGACAGCTCCGTGGGACAGGCATTTTTCAGGGGGGCGATTCCCACCTGGTCCAGCAGCTCCTCCCCCCGCTCTCTCGGACAGGGAAGGCCGTACAGCAGTCCCGGCAGGAGCACGTTTTCCAGCACCGTCAGGGCGCCCAGCGCGGTCTGGCCCTGGGGAATCACGCCAAGCGTTTGATTGCGCAGCCGGGAGCGGGGCCCGTCCTCCAGCGCGTACAGGTCCGTGCCGTCCAGAAACACCTTGCCCTCCGTGGGCTCCAACAGCCCGGCCAGCAGGTTCAGCAGCGTGCTTTTCCCGCTGCCGGAGCGCCCGGTGAGCTCCGTCAGGCTGCCGGGGGCGAGGGCCAGCGTCGCGCCCCGGACGGCGTAGAAGACGTTGCTCCCCTTCCTCTGCCGGAGGAAGCGGCGGGAGACATTTTCAGCGCGCAAAACCATCCTCAGGCCCCCTCCCGCAGCAGCAGTCCCGCGTCATTCCGGCTGACGCGCCAGGCGGAGAGCGCCGCTGAAAGCGCGCCCGCGACAGTCGAGAGCAGCAGCGAAGCGGCCCCGATGGCGAGGACCGTCCCAAGCGGCGGCATCAGATACGGCAGCTCCATCGCCGCGCTGATGGCCTTCCCGAAGGGAAAAACAATCAGCGCCGCGGCGGAGGCTCCAATGGCAGCGCCGGAAAAGCTGACAATGGCGGCTTCTGCGAGCAGCAGCCGGGACAGCATGTTTCTCGACGCGCCGAGAACCCTCAAAACCGCGAACTCCTTCGCCCGCTCATGGGAGATCAGGGCGAAGGCAATGCTCAGGACCGCCGCCGCCAGCACCCAGACCGCCGCCACCAGGAGGACGATCACGCCGGACACGCTTCTCAGCCCGCCGGCAACAGAGGATAGCATCGCGGCCGCGGCGGAGGCCTCGACATGACGGACGTGGACGTTGATGTCCCCCGTGACCGCCTCCGCGTCATAGCCCTCCGCCACGCGGATCATCACCGCGGAGACCGCGTGGTCCGGGTCCACGTCCGTGAGGTAGTGGAAGCCCAGGCTTTCAGCGGAGCGCATCATGGCCTTGATGGTGCTCATATTCGTATAGACCGCCGTGTCCAGGCCGGTGCCGGTCTTTCCCAACTGCGCCACAATGCGGCAGGGGGTGTCATAAAATGTCAGCGTCCCGTCCTTCGGCACCGTCAGCTCGCTGCCGACAATGATATCGCCGTCCCCCAGCTCGCCCGCGTAGCGCTCCCGCACCCAGGGCTGCACGGTGAAATCGCGCTCCGGGTCGAAGCCGATGATCTGTACCGGGACGCTGCAGCAGCCCGCGCTGGTGCTGGCCAGATAGAACTGGGGGGCCGCGGCCTCCACGCCGTCGATGGCGCAGATTTTGTTGTAATACTTCTCATCCATGTAGAACATGCCGGGGATGCCCTGCAGCAGGATGGATTCAAAGCTCCCCTTCGTCCGCGCCTGGTAGGGCACCGCCACGATGTCCGCGCCCAAGCGGGACTCATAGCTTTTCAGGCCGTTGCGCAGGCTCAGGACCATGACGCTGCCGCCAAACACCGACAGGGCGAGGAAGGCCGAGAGCAGCACCAGCGCGGCGGTACGCGCGGGCTTCCGCCGGAGGTTTTTCATGGGGAGAACCCGTTCAAGCTTCATGACGCCTTCCCTTCCCCCCGGACAGCAGCAGATCGACCAGCGCCGCCAGCGCCGTCAGGCCTGACAGCACGGCGGCGCAGGGGGCCGTCAGGGTGTGGCAGCGCATATCCCGCATCATGCACAGGGAAATCAGCCTGCCGGGGAGCAGCGCCGCCAGCACGGACAGGACGATCAGCGCCAGATCCAGCCCCTTTTTCGCGTCCTTTGAAACGAATAGGCGGACCAGTGAAAGCGCGAGCATCGCCCCCGCCGCCCCCGCCGTCGCGCGTCCGGCCCAATGGCAGCTCATCCAGCTCCCGTCCTCCCGGGGTGAGCAGGGCTGGAACACGCTCAGGATGCCCGCCAACAGCAGGGCCGGGATCAGCAGCAGCAAAATGTCCCTCGCCCCCACCCGCATTTTTTTCAATGTTTTTTCCTCCTTAACAGCCGTTTCCAGACCGCCGCCGCGTTGGAATTGACCAGCAGGCCGTCCACGTCGATCCCCGCGGGGCAGACATTCCGGCAGGCCAGGGATTTTCCGCAGCCGGCATATACGTGCCGCCGGTACAGGGCCGACAGCTCCCCCCGCTCCGCTTCCGGCAGCTCGGCCAGCAGCCGGGAGAGCGGGACCGCTCCCGCCATGCCCGCGAAAACGCCGCCGGGGTCGAAATTGGGGCAGACCTCCAGGCAGCAGCCGCATTGCAGACAGCGGGAGGCCTCATAGCCAATCTCCACCGCCCCCTCGCGCATCTCCGCCTCCGCGGGCAGCCAGCAGCGCAGCTGGCGCAGATTTTCGTACAGAACGCTCCGGTCCGAGATCAGGTCCGCAACGACGAGAAATTTCCGCAGCGGCTCGATTCGGATCTTATTTTTGTAATCCGACAGCCGCGCGTCGCAGGCCAGGACGGGGCTTCCGTTCACCACCATCGCGCAGGCCCCGCATTTTTTTTGGAGGCAGGAGCACTCCCAGCGGATGGGGTCCGGCAGCGCGGCGTTCAGCCGCGTCAGCGCGGTCGCCACGGTCTCCGATTTTTCGGCGGGCGTATAGTCGTGGCATTCGATATAGGGGGCTTCCTCCCTGCTTTTCCGGCGCAGAATTTCAAGTCGCATCCGCTCCGCCTCCCTCCGGGATGGGGCGGAAGGAGATTGTGATCTCCCCGTTTCGCAGCGCCGCCACAGTGGTTTTTCTGTATTGCCCGTCATCCCGCCGGGGAAAATCGCTGCGGGTATGCGCCCCGCGGCTCTCCCGCCGCGCCAGCGCCGACAGCAGCATGGCGCGCCCCAGCGCGATCCGCCGCCGCTCCGCGTCCGCCAGCGTGTCCGCGGGCAGGGCGTCCAGCGCGTCCAAGGCGGCGGAGAGCCCCGGGCCGTCCCGCAGGATGCCCAGCCCGCCGTACAAAATCCCCCCCAGCAGCTCCGGGAATCCGGGCGTCTCCGGCTCCGGGGGGATGCGCCCGACGGGCTCCGGGCCTTTCCGCTCTACCGCCCGGGACGCCGCGCTTTGCGCGGCGGCGATGCCGCCGTAGAGCGCCCCCAGCAGGGAATTTCCGCCCAGGCGGTTTGCCCCGTGGTACTGGCAGGCGCACTCCCCCGCCGCGAACAGGTTCTCGATGCTGGTCCTGTGCGAAGCGTCCACGAGAATGCCGCCCATGAAAAAGTGGATGCCCGGGCTGACCGGAACTGGTTCCTTTGCCGGGTCCAGCCCCAGATAATGCCGCAGCTCCTCCCGCAGGTCGGGGAGCCTTCCGGCCCAGACCGCCCCGGACAGCCCTGTCAGATCCAGCCAGACCTGTCCGTCCAGCCGCGCCATCTCCCGTGAAACCACGTCCCGGGGCATGAGGTTTCCCAGCTCCGGGTATATTTCCTCCATGAAATAGCGCCGCTCCCCGCCTTTCATAACGAACAGCCGCCCGCCCTCGCCGCGGGCAGCCTCGCTGACCAGCAGGCGCTTCCCGGGAATTGCCGCCGTGGTGGGGTGGTATTGCAGCATTTCCAGGTTCCCCAGTTCCGCGCCATGGGCAAAAGCCAGCGCCGCGGCGTCCCCCGTGTTCTGCGCCGTCCCGGTGGTCTGTCCGGGAAACAGCCCGTTCAGGCCCCCGGAGGCGAGGACAACCGGGCCGGAGAACAGCAGCGCCTCATCCGTATAGGTATCCCGGACCAGCGCTCCCGCGCAGCGCCCGGCCTCGACGGAAAGCTCCGCCAGCGCGTGGTGGGGATACCGGCATACCAGACCCTCAGCCTCGAATTTCCGCGTCTCGTCGATGAGGGCGGTCATGACGGCTTTTCCGGTGCTGCTTTTGGCGTAGGCTGTGCGTTTTTTCTTCTGCCCGCCGAAATTGCGCTGCACGAGCCGCCCCCCCTCCGTCTGGAAGGGGACGCCGAGGGCGCGAAGCCTCCGCACCAGCGCCGGCGCGGCCTCGGTCAGGCTCCGCACCGCCGCCGGGTCTGCCAGCCCGCAGCCGCCCCGCAGCGTGTCCGCGCAGTGCTCCGCAACGGAATCGCCCTCTCCCATCAGGTCCAGGGCCGCGTTGATGCCGCCCTCGGCCAGAACAGACTGCGCCCGTTCCGAGGGCTGAAGGGAAACCAGGTCGCTCCCGATATTCTGTTTCGCCAATTCCAGCGCCGCGGACAGCCCCGCGAGGCCCGCGCCGATAATGACAACTCGTTTCATATGTTTTCCGGCCCGTCCGCTCATATTTGATTCCAGCGCAGATAGTACACGACAAACGCTGCTGTGAAAAACAGCAGCAGCACCGACAGTACAAAAAGGATATCCCCCGCGCGGGGCTTCAGGCTCCGGACGCCGAAGGAAATCAGCATGGGCTTCACATTCGTCAGCACATGCAGAGCGATGGCCGCGACCAGCAGGAGCTGGGCGGCGAGCCTTCCCCTGCCGAAGTATTTCAGGCGGTAGGCCGCCCCGCCGCTGTCCCCGAAGGCGGTGAAGTGGAACAGCAGCAGCGCCATTACGGCAAATCCGCTGATCCGGCGCGCCCAGAACAGCCGGTTTTCCCGGAAATAGGACACGCCGGTCTTTTTCCAAACCCGCAGGGTATCCGCCGTGAATTTCACGCCGATCCCCGTGTGGACCAGAATCAGGACAGCCGCGGCCCAGGCCACAGGCTTGGCCGCAGTGCCGCCGAGGCCGGCCAGCTGGAAGGACCCGAGGATCGCGTGCAGCAGAAACAGCAGCAAAATCGCCGCCGTCAGAATCGCGTTGCATTTCCTCATGGCCCGCCCTCCACGGTCAGCACCAGCGCGTCAGGGCGGGCGTACACGGTGGAATAATCAAAGGCATCCGCCATTTCTTCGGAGAGGATCACCAGGTCGTAGATCCCATGCTCCGCCCTGGAGACCAGCAGGACGCCGTTTTCACTTCGCAGCGCCATCTGGTTTTCCGCCAGCCGCGCCTGGCAGCGCCTGGCAAGCTGCTCCCCCGCGCTGTCCCCCGCGGCCGTCACGCACTTCAGGTCCTCCATGATGACGCCCACCTCCCGCTCGGTGAAGAAGTCCGTCCATTCCTCCAGCGAGGCATGGCGGTTCCGGTTGAGGATTATGACAAATCTCCCCGAGGGCTTATCCGGCAGCTCCACCGTGGCCCC
>JAFUVO010000053.1 GCA_017477525.1 Oscillospiraceae bacterium
CATCGAGCGCAGGCCGCGCACCTGGTAGTGCCGCGCGGCAAAGGCCGCCGCGCCGTCATAGTGTTTGGCCAGCAGCGTCACCGCGTTTTTGTCCGCCAGATATCGCACAACACCTCGTGCAATGGCCGCCCCCTCTGCGGCGTTGGTCCCCCGGGCAAACTCGTCCATGGCGATGAAGCTTAGCCCTCCCCCGCCCAACCGCGCGGCGGCGGCGTTGAAGCGCACGATCTCCCCGCCGAAGGAGCTGAGCCCCCCTTCCGCGCTGGAAAAGTCCCGGTTAATCAGCTCCACGCGCTCAAACACCGGCACCTTCGCCTGTGTGCAGAACACAAAACATCCCGACAGCGCCAGGCAGATGTTCAGCGCGACGGTCTGAAGCGCGACGCTCTTGCCCCCCATATTTGCCCCGGTCAGCACTGTGACGCCCCGGGGCATTTCCGCGTCAATCGGGGTAAAGCGCCGTCCCCTTGCCTCCAGCGCTGCGGCGATTTTGGGGCTGAGGGCACCCTCAAAAAGAAGCGTGTCCCCGCCCAGCGCCGGGCGGCAACTCGGATAGCGGAAAGATAGCTCCGCCTTGGCGATGGCGGCGTCCAGCCGTCCCGCCGCGTCCATATTCTGCCGCAACGCCGGCAGCAATGGACGCAGGGAGCCGCTGATTTCCGCCCGCAGCTCTGCCAGCGCCCGTTCCTCGTCCCGGACGGCGGCGGCGCGGCGGGCGTTCAGCGCTTCTATGTCCGCACCGGGACGGCGCAGCAGCCGTTCCGCTTCCCGCTTCTCCGACCGCGCCCGAAGCAGCTCCGGGCTCCGGGCATCCTCAATGTAAAAGCTCAGCCGTCCGCTTCCCCCGGGGTCCAGCACCGCTAAGGCGGCGTCCACAGAGGCAAAGCGGCAGCCCTCCAGGCTCCCATAGCCCGGCAGCGCCTCCGCCGCCGGGATCAGGCGGTGCAGCCGCAGGCAGAAGGCGGTCAGTTCAAACAGCTCCACCTCTGACAGCGGCCCGTCAGCGCAGCGCTCTATGGTGGCGCCCAGCTCCTTCAGCCCCGCCAGCTCCTGCCGGAGCCCGGCCACCCCCTCCCGGTCACTTGCCAGCGCCTCGCGCAGCAGTCCGATATTATCCAGCTCCCGTTCCAGCTCCGCCTGTCGGGAGGGCCCATAAAAGCCCTCGGCCCTCAGCCGCTTCACCCCGTAGGGCGAGGCAGGTTCCAGCATGTCCCGGACATACTTCAGGCCGATATCCTCGATTTGTTCAAAGCTCAGTTCCATTTTCCGCCTCCACATCCAGCACCGGGAACGGCACCGCCGCCCCCATCGCCTCCCGAAACGCCTGTGGGGGAAAGCGCCAGCCGCCGGCGGAGACCGGATTGACCGTCACCGCCGCCAGCCGCGCCGGCCGCAGCACGGTAAAGCGCACGCCGGCCCCCTCCAAGCGCTCAAAGCTCTCCCGCCGAAGGAGATAGCGGCTGCCGTCCCCGGCGATGAGCCGCAGCCCCTCCAATTTTGCCCCGCCGCGCAGCAGCGCCAGCGCCTGGGCATCGGTCAGAGCACCGGAGAGCATCGCCTCCGCCTCTCCCCCGCCCCGCCGGAGCGCGGCGCAGAGGGAAGGGATATCCGCCGCGCCGGCGGCCTCTTCGCCGCGGTACAGCGTAAAACGGTCAAGTTCGGGGCCGGGAGCGCTTGCGGCGGGCAGGGTCAGCACCCGCGCCGCGAACGCGGTCTCCGCCACCACCTTCTCCATGTCCGGGTCCAGGGAAGCCCCGGTACATAGGACGCAGACGCCCCCATCCTCGTATACCCCGGCGGAGAGGGAACGGCGGCCCAGCGCCCCGTCAATCAGGACGCGCTGCGCCCCGAGTTCCGTCAACAGCCGACGCAGCGGCCCCAACTGCTCCACCATGGAGGGCCCGGCCAGCTGCACAAAACCGTCGCTGCGGGCGCGGAACACCACGACCCGCCCCAGGCTGGTGCGGACATCCGGCAGCGCCAGAATCTCCCGCGACACATCGCACAGCGGCAGCAGCTCCTCCGCCGTAGCGGCCAGCATCCCCTCATACATAAAAACCGGCGGCTTGTCCGTCCCCGTGACCAGGTCGCGGCCCTCCCCGTCCCGCCCGATGCTGGTCAGGCCGAGGACCGTCCCCCGCCGGACAAAATCCCGAACCAGACGGACCAGCGCCGTGGTCTTCCCCGCGTTTTTGCACATCCCGACCAGCGCCGCCGCCGGCGCGTTCCCAAGAAGCTCTGACAAGCGCATATGATATCACCTTCCACAGTATGATAGCACGTATTTCCAAACCTGTCCATAATGTTTTGTGCATTATCACTTCATTGCATTTCATTCGTCATTTTATTTGTGCCATTTTTCATAAAACACTTTACAATTCGTTCATACTTTGCTATACTATGCCCAAAGCGGAACCCGTCGATCCTGTCTGGGGGACGCAATAAAAAAGGGGGTTGTCCCAAATGAAAAAGGCGAAACTCAACCATGCCGCGCGAATAAGCATTGCCCTGGGGCTCTGCGTCGTGCTGATGCTGGCGCTGTCGCTGACGGTCTTCGCGGAGGACGGCGAGGACGCCGGACCGGCGCTCTACGGCACCTTCTGGGCCCTGGTCCCGCCGATTGTCGCCATCGTGCTGGCCCTGATTACGAAGGAAGCCTATTCCTCGCTGTTCATCGGCGTGGTGATCGGCGCGCTTCTGGCGGCGGGCGGCTCGCCGGTGCAGGCGCTGAACTTCGCGGTCAGCGACAGTGACGGCATGATCGCCGGCATTGCCGACAATGCGGGCATTTTCCTGTTCTTGGTGCTGCTGGGCATCATCGTCGGCCTGGTAAACCTCTCCGGCGGCTCCGCGGCCTTCGGGCGCTGGGCGGAAAAGAACATCAAAACCCGCGTGGGGGCGCAGCTGGCCACATTTGTCCTGGGCGTCCTGATTTTCATTGACGACTATTTCAACTGCCTGACCGTCGGCAGCGTCATGCGCCCGGTCACCGACAGCCACAGAATCAGCCGCGCCAAGCTCAGCTACCTGATTGACGCCACCGCCGCCCCGATCTGCATGATCGCCCCTGTGTCCTCCTGGGCCGCCGCCGTTTCCGGCGTGGCCGATGACCTCGACACCGGCATCAGCGGCATCCAGCTGTTCATCCGCGCGATTCCCTACAACTTCTACTCCCTGCTGACCTTCGTGTTCATCATCGGCCTTGTCGTGATGAAATTTGACTACGGCCCGATGCAGATCCACGAAATGAGCGCCCAGCTCAACGGCAAGCTGGGCGGCTTGGAGGGCACGGATGAGGAGAAGGGCCACAACCGCGGCAAGGTGATCGACCTGATCTTCCCCGTGGCGGTGCTGATTATCTGCTGCACCATCGGAATGCTCTATGTCGGCGGCTACTTCGGCGTCGACTGGTGGGGCGACGACGGCTGCGCCGGCGACTTTATCGGCGCTTTCGGCAACACCGACGCTTTTGTGGGCCTGCCCTGGGGCAGCATCATCGCCCTGATTATCATTGTCATCTACATGCTCTGCCGCCGGGTGCTGACCTTCAAGCAGGCCATGGAGTGCGTCCCCAAGGGCTTTATTTCGATGGTGCCCGCCATGACCATCCTGACGCTGGCTGTCTCTTTGAAGAGCATGACCGGTCTGCTGGGCGCGGCGGACTTCGTGCACAACGTCATGGAAGGCGCCGCCGGCAGCCTCTACAGCCTGCTGCCCGCCGTGATTTTCCTGGTGGCTGTGATCCTGGCCTTTGCCTCCGGCACCTCCTGGGGCACCTTCGGCATCCTGATCCCCATCGTCATGGCCGTGTTCCCCGCCGACAGCACCCTCATGATCATCGGCATCTCCGCCTGCCTGGCCGGGGCCGTCTGCGGCGACCACTGCTCCCCGATCTCCGACACCACCATCATGGCCTCCGCGGGCGCGCAGATTGAGCACATCAACCATGTCTCGACCCAGCTCCCCTATGCCCTGACCGTCGCGGGCGTGAGCTTTGTCACCTATATCTTTGCCGGTTTCATCCAGAATGCCATTGTCAGCCTCATCATCGGTGCCGCGCTGACCGTCGGAACGCTGTTTGTCATCAAGAAATTCTTCTCCAAGCCGGTGAAAAAAGCCTGATTACGGCATCAAATCCCACAGGCGGCGCTGTCGCGCCGCCTGCTTTTTTGAAAGGAGCAATATTTTTATGCAGGGGCTTGTCCATATTTACTGTGGGGACGGGAAGGGAAAAACCACAGCCGCCGTCGGACTGGCGGTCCGCGCGGCGGCTGCGGGAAAGCGGGTGCTGTTCGCCCAGTTTTTCAAGGACGGGAGTTCGTCGGAATTGCGCGCCCTCCGCGCCCTGCCGGACGTTGATGTCCGGGTCTGCCAGACGCCCTACGGCTTTTTCAAATTCCTCTCAGAAGAGCAACGGGCGAGGGCCGCGGCGGATTATACCGCCCTGCTTCGGGAGGTGCTGGACGATGCCCGCGACGGCGGCTTTGGGCTGCTGGTACTGGACGAGATCATGTCCGCCTGCAACAGCGGGGCCGTCCCGGAGGCGGAAGTTTTATCCTTCCTCGACACGCGGCCTGAAACGCTCGAGGTTGTCATGACGGGCCGTGACCCGTCGGAGGCCATGTGCGCGCGGGCGGATTATATCACGGAAATGCGCAAGCTGCGGCATCCCTATGACAGGGGAATCAACGCCCGGGAGGGGATCGAATATTAGGGGATTGTAAAACCCTTTGTTTTGTGGTATAATTCATTTTTAAGAGTTTATCAGTTCCCGGTCCAGCGTCCGTCAAGGGATGCACAGCGCAGGGGCTTTTCCGCGATACGCGGGTAAGGAGACAGACGTGATGTTCCCAGATATGCAGCTATGGCTCAAGGTCCTGCTGGCCGTGGCGGCCGCCGCCGCCGTGGCCTTTGGCGCGACGCCCATTGTCAAGAACTTCGCCACACGGGTGGGCGCGATCGACGTGCCCGACAGCAAGCGCCGGGTTCACGACCATCCCATCCCCCGCATGGGCGGCATGGCGATTTTCCTCGGCTTTCTCATCAGTGTGCTGCTCTTCGTCCGCATTGACACCCAGGTGCAGGGCATCCTCATTGGCGCGGTCATCATCGTCGCCACGGGGGTCGTGGATGACATTGTACAGCTGCGCTGGTTTGTCAAGCTCGGCGCCCAGGTGGTCGCCGCCGTGGTGGCGATCGTCCACGGCGTGGTCATCCAGGGCCTGATGAACCCCAACGTGTTCTCCCCCCACGAAACGCTGGTTACCATCGGAGTGTTGAGCATCCCGATTACCCTGTTCTGGATCGTGGGCGTTACCAACGCCGTGAACCTCATCGACGGGCTGGACGGGCTGGCCTGCGGCGTTTCCGCGATTTCCTCCGTGACGATGCTCGTAGCGGCGCTGATGGTGGCGGAGCCCAACGTGGCGCTGCTGCTGGCTGCCCTGGCCGGGGGCTGTCTGGGCTTCATCCCCTACAATATGAACCCCGCGAAGATTTTCATGGGCGACACCGGAGCGCTGCTGCTGGGCTATGTACTTGCCACCGTTTCCATTTTGGGGCTGTTCAAATTCTACGCGGTCATCACCTTCATCGTGCCCATCCTCGCCCTGGCGCTTCCGCTGTTCGACACGACCTTTGCCATCATCCGCCGCCTGCTCCGGGGCCAGAACCCCATGACCCCCGACCGGGGGCATCTCCACCACAGGCTGATTGACCACGGTTTGAGCCAGAAGCAGGCCGTGGCGGTCCTCTACTCCCTCAGCGCCATGCTGGGGCTGACCGCGGTGGTCATCTGCTCCACGGGCAAGCTGCGTATGCTGCTGCTGGCCTTTGATCTTCTGATCGCCGCGGCGGTGGGCGTGTTTGTCTACCGGACCATAGAGCATCCCGCCAAGGCGGAACAGAAAAAGGACGCAGGCAATGAATAAGCCGAACGCGCCCTCCGAACCGGTGCAGGGCGGTGAATCTCCCCGGCGGGCTGGGCATGGCGGCGCGTTTTTCTTCGCTCTGACGGCGCTGGCGCTGGTTATGCTGACTGTCCTTGTGTTTCTGCTGGGTCCGGGCGCGCGCCCTGAAACGCCCGCCGTCATCCTGGCGGCCCCTGTCCCCGCGGAAAACGGGGAGAGCAGCCGCGCGACTGACGGTACGGACAACCGTATTCTCACAGTGGATGTGAACTCCATACAGAATGTCGTCGCCACCCTGTCCCGCGCGGAAAACTATTCCCGTGTACTGACTGCCACGACCTACTGGAACGGCGGAAGCTCCGTCCGGGAAATCACCGTGTGGGTCCATGGGGCCCAGGCCAGGCTGCGCATCCGCGAAGGCGGCAGCGAAACGGAACAGCAAATTCTTCTGAGGGACGGGAAAAAATGGATTTGGTACTCCGACCGCCCCGGCGTCTGGACCGGACGCGCCGCCCTGGGCGATACCGACGCCTATCAGACCCTGAGGGGCTGGGAAGAGATTCTGACGGTGGACCGCCGCTCGATCATAGACGCCGGCTGCACGGTATATAATGGGACGCTGTGCGTCTATGCCCGCTATGCAAAAGGCAGCCTCGGCTATGAGAGCCTGAGTTATATCGCCGTAGACAGCGGCCTTCTCATGGGTGCGGAAACCTATGACGGCGATACACTGATTTATTCCCTCAGCTCCACTTCTCCTGTTTTTTCCACACCCGACGAGGCGGTATTTGAAATTCCGGAAGTCTAAAACAAGACCACGCCAGCCATCAAAAACAGAAAATCCGTATCCCCTGTTTCGCGGTAAAGCAGATAAAAAACCGCTATGAGCATCAAATCCTCGGTTTCCAGGCGGTTTGGCGAGAAGCGGTCCAGCAGCCGCCCCATCCAACCGCCGCCCCCTTCCGGGGACGGCGGAGGCGGAGGCGGCGCGGGGTCCCGTTGCGGCGGGGGCGGAGGCGGGGGCGGTGCAAATTCCTGTTGCGGCGGAGCAAAAGCTTCCGACGGCGGGGGCGGCGGGCTGTCGTCCACATGCTCTACGAAGCCGCTGTTGCCGCGATAACGGTTATACATTCTCCCCACCTCCAAACTGCCCCATGGCCAGCCGCGCGACTTTTGCTGCCTGGGCCATGGCCAGGGCTTTTTTCAGTTTTTCCCGCCGCTCCGGGCGCAGGTATGGCATCAGGGCTTTGACAAGGGCGCTCTTGTCCCCGCCCCCTCCCCCGCCGCCCATGAGCTGCCCAAGGGCACCGGGCCCCGGCATCCCGCCCCCGCCCTTCGCCTCCCCTTCCCCGCCCATCAGCTGCCCCGCCAGACGCGTGATTTTTTCCATCTCCGCCGGGTCGGAGAGCACCCGGTTCAGCGCGGCCTCAAACTCATCCATTCCGCCGGACCGCGCCCTGTACCTTTTCCGCCAGTGCCCTGCCCTCCGGTGTGGAGAGCACCTGGCCCAGAATCCGCTTCAGCGCGGCGCTGTCCCCGCGTTTCGCGGCGCGTTCCACCGCGGCGGTATCCAGCTTTCCCATGAGCCGGCGGGCTTCCGCGCTGTTCGCCGCGTCGGCCACCGCGCCGTTTGATTTTAAGGCGCGTTCGATTTCACTGTAATCCACAGCAATCCCTCCCTTCCCTCCAGAATATTCACGACATGCCGAAAGGTTGACAGAAAAATGCTGCTTGCCGTTTTTTCCGACTCCCATGGGAACACCGAAAACATGCGCCGCGCTGTCGAGAGCGTCCGGCCCGACCATATGATCTTCCTGGGCGACGGCATCCGGGACGCGGAAGCCATCGAGCGGGAGTATCCCGCCATCCCCTTCATCCTGCTGCGGGGAAACTGCGACTGGCGCGTTGACGGACATGACGAGAGCATCCTGTTCGAGCTGGACGGTGTGCGCATTTTCGCCGCCCACGGCCACCGCCACGGCGTCAAAATGGACCGGGACGGCTTCTGGAACAGCGTCTTGTGCTCCGGCTCCGCCCTGGGGCTCTACGGGCACACCCACTGCGCTCTGATCGAACAGGCGGATGGACGCCTTCTGATGAATCCGGGCAGCGTCGGGGACTTTATGCGCCCCAGCTTCGGGCTGGTCAAAATCAACGGCGGCAGCTTTTCCTGCGAGATCGTGCCGGTTGAGAGAGGATAAATCTGATTTTTCCCCCTGAGGGGGAAAAATATCAAATACATATGAGGCGGACAGAGAGATGAGAACACGCGAACAGGTGGAAGGCATCGTCACGGCGCTGGAAAACGAATACCCCCAGGCGCTTTGCGCGTTGGAGTACGGGAAGGACTATGAACTGTTGTTTTCCGTCCGGCTCAGCGCCCAATGTACCGACGCGCGGGTCAACCAGGTGACCCCGGCGCTGTTTGAGCATTTCCCCAGCCTCGAAGCCTTCGCCAAAGCTGAGCCCGCCGAGGTAGAGGAATATATCCACTCCTGCGGCTTCTTCCGCGCCAAGGCCAGGGATATTGTTTTGGCTGCGCAGATGTTGCTGGAACGTTACGGCGGAAAGGTCCCCGGCACCATGGAGGAGCTGCTGACGCTTCCCGGTGTGGGGCGCAAAACCGCAAACCTGATTCTGGGCGATATTTTCCAGGCTCCCGGCAGCGTTGTGGTGGACACCCACTGCATCCGCATCAGCAACCGCCTGGGGCTGGTGGACAATCTCAAGGAGCCGGAGAAAATCGAACGGGTGCTGCGGGAAATCCTGCCCCCGGAAAAATCCTCGGATTTCTGCCACCGCATCGTATTGCACGGCCGCGCGGTCTGCACTGCCCGTAAGCCCGCCTGTGAGCGCTGCTGCTGCGCCGCATATTGCCGGTTTTTCACAGGCTGATTTATTGCTCCCCCTCAGGGGAGTGTGCGAAGGTGTTATGATTTTGCTTTCCTTCCCCGGAAGGGGAGAAAACCGAAAAAAGGAGCGACACATATGGATGCATCTCAGGTCAAACAGTTCCAGAAATCCCTTGAAGAAAAGCTCAGGGAGCGCAAGCTCGAAACGGCCTATGTGGATGGCAGCGGAGGACTTCAGGAGGGCGATATCCTCCGGGTTCTGCTGCCTATGAACGACACGAATGAGAAAAACGTCGCGCTGTTGGAGGTCATGGTCACTCGCTACACGGAGGACAGCGATCTGCTGACCCTCTGCTCCACGATTCTCTCGGAGATCGGCCCCGGTTTTGAAGCGCTGAAGGAGAGAATTTTCGACTGGAACCTCAACATCCCTCTGGGGGCCTTCGGAATCTACCGCCAGGAAAAGCAGATGTACCACAAGTATACCCTCCCCTTCCCCGTGGACACCACGCCGGAAGCGCTGGCGGAGCGGGCCATGGACCTGATCGGGCTGATTTATGACGCCCTTGCCGTGTTCTACGAGGACGCCATGCGCATTGGGGGACAGCCGGCATAATTTCCACGCATCACTTCCGTATACTCTCTCCCCCGGGGGGAGAGAGTATGCAGGCATATGAAATGGGGTACTTATCCCCTGCAAGGAGCAAAACTTGACGGAAATCGAAACGAAAAAAGAGCGCGCCGCCCTCTGCGGCCTGGCTGCGGCATGCTTCACGGAGGGCGAGAGCAGCACGGACGTGAGCATGGAAGAGCTGCGGGCCTTGGTGGAAACCGCCGGTGGCGAGCCGGTGTGTATGCTGATGCAAAACCTCCCCGCCCCGAACCCCCGCAGCTTTATCGGCGAGGGCAAGGTTGCGGAGCTGAAGGACTTGATCGAAGCCAACGAGTGTACGCTGGCCGTGTTCGACAACGAGCTCTCCCCCAGCCAGATGAGGGTGCTGGGCCAGGATCTTGGGGTCAAGGTGCTGGACCGCAGCGGGCTGATTCTGGACATCTTCGCCCAGCGGGCGCGGACGCGGGAGGGCAAGCTGCAGGTGGAGCTGGCCCAGTACCAATATCTGCTGCCCAGGCTGCTGGGCATGTGGACGCATCTGGAGCGCCAGGAGGGCGCCATCGGCACCCGCGGCCCGGGCGAGACGCAGTTGGAAAGCGACCGGCGGCACATCCGCCGGAAAATCCAGAAGCTCCGAGAGGAATTGTCTGAAGTGCGGCAAAACCGCGCCACCCAGCGCCGGCGGCGGGAAAAAAACGCCGTCCCGCTGGCCGCACTGGTGGGCTACACCAACGCGGGCAAGAGCAGCATCCTCAACCGCCTCACCGGCAGCGACATCCCGGCAAACAACCGCCTCTTTGATACGCTGGACCCCACCACCCGCCGCCTGCGGGTGGACGAAGTGCAGGAAATACTGCTCAGCGATACCGTCGGCTTTATCCGCAAGCTCCCCACCCATCTGGTGGAGGCTTTCAAGGCGACATTGGAGGAGCTGTCCTTCGCCGACGTGCTGCTGCATGTCATCGACCTCAGTTCACCGGAGTGGGAAGCCCAGGCCGCGGTAGTCGACGCCCTGATCGCCCAGCTGGGCGCGGAGGGGACCCCCTGCATCCGGGTCTACAACAAGTGCGACCTGTTCGCCGGGGCGCTGCCGAGGGAGCGGGACGCGGTCTGCGTCTCCGCCCGCACCGGCGAAGGGCTTGACAGCCTCCTGGCCGCCATCGCGGAGACATTGGGCCGGGGCAAGCACAGGGCGGTGTTCCTGTTCCCCTTCGACCAGGGGGCGCTGGTCCGCGCCGTTCACGAACAGGCCGCTGTGCTCGATACGGAATACACGGAGCGCGGGACCCGGATCAGGGCCGTCGTCCCGCCGGAGCTTTGGGAAAAAATCAGACCTTTCGCGGAGGAAACGCTATGAAACTGACCACCAGCCGTCTTGTCCTTCGGCCCTGGACCCAGGAGGACGCGCCTGCGCTCTATGTCCTGGCCTCCGACCCGGAGGTGGGTCCGGCCTGCGGCTGGCTTCCCCACCGCAGCGTCGAGGAGAGCCGGCGGGCGATTATCTTAAATTTCAGCGGAGAGAACACCTTCGCCGTCACCCTGCAGGAGACGGAGCAGCCCATAGGCTGCATCAGCCTTTTTTCGGGTTCCGTCTGCTCCGGGCGGGATCTGGAGCTGGGCTACTGGCTGGGAAAACAGTTCTGGGACCAGGGCTACGCCACGGAAGCCGCCCGGCGCATGGTCAAATACGCCTTCGGACAGCTGGACTGCTCCCGGGTCTGGTGCTGCCATTACGCGGACAACCCCCGCTCCCGGAGGGTCATTGAAAAGCTGCGTTTCCGCCGGGAGTTCCTGCGGGAGGAGGCCCTTCCCGCCCTGGGGCTGCGGCGGCTGACTTACTATTTCTCCCGCTACCGGGACGAGGAACGGAGGGGCGGGGAATGAGCGCCTACATCACCCCCGACGCTCCTGGGGAAGCGGAGCTGGTGGAAAAGCGCTCCCGCTTTATCGGCCGGGTCTGGCCGGTGGAGTGTGAGGAAGAGGCCCGGGCGCGGATTGAGGAGACGAAGAAGAGGCACTATGACGCCCGGCATAACTGCTGGTGCTATCTGCTGCGGGATGGCCCGGTCCGCTACAGCGACGACGGCGAGCCCCAGGGTACCGCCGGCCAGCCCATGCTGAATGTGTTTCAGGCGGGGGGCGTCACTGACGCGGTCTGCGTGGTGACCCGCTATTTCGGCGGCGTGCTGCTGGGGGCCGGCGGGCTGGCGCGGGCCTACTCCGCCGCGGCGAAAGCCGCCCTGGACGCTGCCGGGCTCCGCGCCATGGACCGCTGGCAGAGCTTTACGCTCGACTGCCCTTATCCCCTCTATGAGCGCGTCAAACGCCTCCTGGATGCCCATGAGGCTGTGGTAGAAAACAGCAATTTTGGCGCGGAGGTCAGCTTTTCCGCCCTCCTGCGGGCCGACCGCGCGGCGGAATTTGAAACGGCGCTGACGGAACTGTCCGCCGGAACGCTGTGTACTGAGTGGGGGGAGATCTGCTTCCGGGGCGTGAAATTATAGCGCTCCGCCAGAAAAAATGACGATGTGTCCGCCAAATATTTTTACAAAAAAATAAAGGATTTTTTCTTTTTACGGCGTATATACTCATAGGCGAGAAAACCGGAGGTGTCGCATATGGGCGGATTCAGGGAGCAGCGGGAGGCAGACGAGCTTTTTCTGATTGGACCTTACGGGCTGCGCTCCGCGCAATCCCGGGGCCGCGCAATTCCTGAGGAACCAGACCCCATACGCTGCTGCTTTCAGCGGGATGTCGACCGCATTACCCACAGCAAGTCGTTCCGCCGCCTGAAACATAAGACCCAGGTATTTCTCCGTCCGGAGGGCGACCACTACCGCACCCGCCTGACCCATACGCTGGAGGTCACGCGCCTGGCCCGGACCGTCGCCAGGGCGCTGCGGCTCAACGAGGACCTGGCGGAGGCCATCGGCCTGGGCCACGATCTCGGCCACACCCCCTTCGGCCACGCGGGAGAACGGGCGCTGCGGGATTTGATGCCCGGGGGCTTCCACCACTATGAGCAGAGTCTGCGGGTGGTGGACCGGCTGGAAAAAGGGGGCCGGGGCCTCAACCTCTGTTATGAAACGAGGATGGGCATCCTCAACCATACCTATGGCGCCCCCGACGACACAAGGGAGGCCACGGTGGTGCGCCTGTGCGACCGTATCGCCTATATCAGCCACGACCTCGATGATGCCATCCGCGCCGGCATCCTCACAGAGGAGGACCTGCCCCCCGCCGTTCTCTCCGCCTGCGGCCGCGGCACCTCCCGGCGCATCAATGCCATGCTCAGTGATATGATTCAAAACAGCGCCGGCGGAATCATCCAGATGTCGGAGCCAATGGCGGAAGCTTTTGACCAGTTCCATAATTTTATGTACGACGCCGTCTACCGCAATGCCACCGCCAAGGGCGAGGAAAGCAAGGTGGCCGGCATTTTAGGCGGAATTTTCCACGAATATGTCGCCCACCCGGACAAACTGCCGGCGGAATACAGGGCCATCGCCCATGAGGACGGATTGGAGCGGGCGGTCTGCGACTATGTGGCGGGCATGACGGATGATTTCGCCCTGCGCTGCTACAGCGATATATTTATTCCAGCCGCCTGGGCGGTGAAATGAAAGGCGGTGAAGCCATGCCCTATGTTGAATTTTCAGAGAGCTTTCTGCAGGAATTAGCCGACCGGAACGACATTGTCGATGTGGTCGGCTCCTATGTGCGTCTGACAAAGCGAAGCGGGGCGAACCTCTTCGGCCTCTGCCCTTTCCACAATGAAAAAACCCCCTCCTTCTCCGTTGCGCCGGACAGGCAAATTTACCATTGTTTCGGCTGCGGCAAAGGGGGCAGTGTCATCAGCTTTATCATGGAGATCGAAAACCTCTCCTTCCCCGACGCGGTGGCTTTCCTGGCCCGGCGGGCAGGGATGGAGCTGCCCGAGGGCAACAGCGGGGATCGGGAACAGTCCCGGCAGCGGGAGCGGCTGCTGGCCCTGAACCGGGAAGCCGCCCGCTTCTTCTTCGCGGAGCTTACCAGGCCCGGCGGGCTTCCGGCCCAGAATTACATCCGAAAGCGGCAGATTTCCCTTGAAATGGTCAAGCGCTTTGGCTTGGGCTTTGCCCCGGACAATTTTTATTCGCTCACCAACGCCATGCGCGCCAAAGGCTTTACGGAACAGGAGTTGATTACCGGTGGCCTGGCCAACGCCAACAAGGGCGGAAAAGGCGTCCACGACGTGTTCCGCAACCGTCTGATGTTCCCGGTCATCGACATACGCGGCAATGTGATCGGCTTCTCCGGCCGCATTCTCGGGGACGGGGAGCCGAAATACTTAAACAGCCGGGAAACGCCGGTGTTCAATAAATCCCGCAATCTTTTCGGATTAAACCTGGCAAAAAAGAGCAAAAGCGGATATCTTTTGCTGGCAGAGGGCAATATAGATGTAGTGTCGCTCCATCAGGCGGGCTTCGATGGCGCCGTGGCCTCCCTGGGCACCTCCCTGACGCCGGACCAGGCGCGGCTGATTTCCCGCCATACCCGGGAGGTGGTCATCGCTTACGACAACGACGGCGCCGGGCAGAAAGCCGCACAGCGCGCCATCGGCATCTTTCGTGACCTCGACGTCAGCGTCCGGGTGCTCCAAATGGAGGGGGCCAAGGACCCCGACGAGTTCATCAAGGCCAAGGGCAGCGATGCCTTCCGCGCCCTGATCGAGGCTTCAAAGAGCGACGTGGAATACCGCCTCCGGACAGCGGAGGGACATTACGACTTGGGCGACGATGAGCAGAAGGTGGCCTATCTAAAGGAAGCAGCCGGCATCATCGCCCAGCTGGAAAGCCCCGTTGAGCGGGAGGTTTACGCCATGCGCCTGGCCGATCGGGCGGGGGTGGACAAGGCGGTGCTGCGCGACGAGATCAACCGCGGCAGGAAAAAGGACTATTACCGGGAGAAAAAGAAGGAGGACAGGGACGCCGCGCGGTCGCTTTCCCGTTCCGTCCAGCCCCGGGACCGAAATCTGCGCTATGAAAACGAGCGCAGCGCCCTGGCCGAAGAGGGCGTCGTTCGGCTGATGTATTGTGATCCCACGCTGTTTGAGGGGGTGACGCTGGAACCGGAGGACTTCTCAAGCCCGCTTCTGGGCCGGGTTTATGCCCTGCTGCGGGAGCGCGCCGCCAGCCACAGCGGCCTCTCCCCCGCCGTCCTCAGCGGGATGTTCACCCCGGAGGAGGAGGCGCACATCACCGAAGTGCTGAACAAAACAGAAATCCTCGCCAACGCAAAACGGGCGCTTGCGGATTACATAGGCGTTATCCGTTCAGAACAACAGGCGCTGACCGCCCAGCAGGACCTTCGGGCTTTCGCGGCCAGCCAGAGAAACAAAAAAGGATATGGTGGATAAGTATGGCTGAGAACAAAAAACACACTTCCAAGGCGGCAAAAGCGGACGGCCTCCCGACAGAGCCCTTTACCCTGATCGAGCTTCCGCCGGAGTCCGCCGTGAAAAAAAAGAGCGCGAAGCGCGGAGAGAAAAAATCCGCTGAGCCCCCCGTCCCGGAGAAAACCCCGGCTGAGGTCCTCGCCGCTCTGCTGGAAAAGGGGAAAAAAGCCGGCCAGCTTACCAACAAAGAACTGATGGTGTTGGAGAGCCTGAACCTCGACGCGGAAACCACGGACAAGTTCTATGAGAGCCTGGAGGCCGCCGGCATCGAGACCGTCATTGAGGACGACGACTTCCTCCCGCCCATGGACGACGACTCGCTACCGGAGTTGGAGGAGATTGAGGAGGTCACAGAGGAGGAAATTCTCGATACCGACTCCATGGCGGACACCTTCTCCACCGACGACCCTGTGCGCATGTACCTCAAGGAGATCGGCAAGGTGGCACTCCTGACCCCGGACGAGGAAGTCGACCTGGCCCGCCGCATGATAGAGGGGGACGAGGGTGCCAAGCGGCGTATGACCGAGGCCAACCTCCGTCTGGTGGTCAGCATCGCCAAGCGCTATGTGGGCCGCGGGATGCTCTTCCTCGACCTGATCCAGGAGGGCAACCTGGGCCTGATCAAGGCTGTGGAAAAATTCGACTACACCAAGGGCTACAAGTTCTCCACCTATGCCACCTGGTGGATCCGCCAGGCCATTACCCGCGCCATCGCAGACCAGGCCCGGACCATCCGCATTCCGGTCCACATGGTCGAGACGATCAACAAGGTCATCCGCGTTTCCCGCCAGCTGCTCCAGGAGCTGGGCCACGACCCCAGCGCGGAGGAGATCGCGGAGGAGATGAACATGCCCGTCGACAAGGTGCGGGATATCCTCAAAATCGCCCAGGAGCCGGTGAGCCTCGAAACCCCCATTGGCGAAGAGGAGGACAGCCACCTGGCCGACTTTATTCCCGATGAGGATGCCAGCGAGCCGGCGGAGGCCGCCTCCTTCTCCCTGCTCAAGGAACAGCTCATGGACGTGCTGAACACCCTGACGCCCAGAGAGGAAAAGGTGCTGCGCCTGCGCTTCGGCCTGGAGGACGGGCGGACGCGGACGCTGGAGGAAGTGGGCAAGGAATTTAACGTCACCCGTGAGCGCATCCGCCAGATCGAGGCCAAGGCCCTGCGGAAGCTGCGCCACCCCTCCCGGTCCAAAAAACTGCGTGATTTCCTGTCATAAATAATGATGCTCCCTGCCCTGCGGGCGGGGAGCATCATTATTTATGATGGTAACGTTAAGTTTGCAGCAATTCTGTCGATATATAAAATAGGAATTATTCACCACAGGCAAGGAGGCAAGCGCTATGGATTTTTCAACGATTGGTTCAATCAACCAGTATGCGAAAGGCGCCGCGCTCAAAATGCGATGGGAGCTGAAACAGAAAAGCGGCGATGTAACCAGCCATAACAAATCGCTGAGCGACTTCCTTTCGGTTGGCGGCCCCACGCCGCAAACGCTGCAGGATTCTGATGACGTAAAGCTGCAACAAATCACCAGCAAGGTCAATGCCGGCACAAAGCTGACAAAAAAGGAGATGGAATATCTCAAAGAAAAAAACCCCCGGCTCTATGAAAAATTGCGCCGGATTGAAGAGGAGCAAAAGGAGTATGAAGAGGATCTTCGGCGCTGCAAATCTAGGGATGAAGCGCAGCGCATGCACTTGAGTCGTGTGGGCGAAGTGATGCAGGCCGCGAAGGACGGCGACGAAACCGCTGTGTACAGACTGAACCGTCTGACTGAGAGCATGATCGCTTTTACAAAATCCAGAAAATACAAAGGGCTTCCCACAGAATCGGAACAGGCTCTGGAACGAAAAGAGGAACGCGACGCAAGGATGGACAAGCTGCGCCAGGCCTTCAATGCTGCGATGCAAGCGCAAAAACCAGCCGTAGAAACTGAAAATGCTGCACTGGACGTGGACGCAAAAGCGAAGCGGCCGGATTATT
The DNA here is from genome assembly GCA_017477525.1 of Oscillospiraceae bacterium. Classification (GTDB taxonomy): domain Bacteria; phylum Bacillota; class Clostridia; order Oscillospirales; family Oscillospiraceae; genus RGIG7114. The sequence goes on from JAFUVO010000053.1 coordinate 16,802, forward strand.
TGGGAGCAGAAACGGCAGGGAAAGAAAAAACTGCGGAAGCTGGCTCGGTAAAGACAGCGTCTGAGCACAGGCTCGAAAAGACGGAGGTTCGTTTCGGAACACTTGCCTATGTCACATCACAGAAATCGGAGGAGCGGGAAACACGCCGCCGCTCCAAGGTTGACACAGAAGCGTAACAGATTTGCTCAGAGCCTGTCTGTATAGGCAGGCTCAAAAATGACCTCACTCAGTTACCATTGTAAAGCGTACACGCGCCTCTTCATCAAACATGCGGTTCATGATCGTCGCCACTTCGGCGCGGCTGATATCGTCCTCCGGTCCAAAGGAATAAGCGGCGCGGCTGTCCGTTTCCGTATAGCCCATCAGGATGCCGGCACGATAAAAGGTATAGATTTCCGCCCCGTGATCCAGCTCCGCCGGTTCCGGGATATCGGGAATCGACCCCTCGGGCACCGTGTTAAGCACAGCGTACTCCGCCGCCGGGAGGGCGCGGTAAAACATGCCCACAAAATCCTCGCGGTTGATTGCGGTGTCATAGCCTTCCGGCTCCCCGTCCAGAATCCCCTGCTCGATGGCGTAGTCCACATAGCCGGCGTACCACGGGCCTTCCTCGGCCACCTTGAGTGTCACATCACCCTCGTGCCAGAGCTGGTGCATACAGGCAGCCAATTTGACGCACTGGGCCACGGTGAGGGTGGAACCGGGTTCAATGCTGGTGGGCGTCACGCCGTCCACCAGGCCGCGTCTGGTGGCGCTCAGCACATCGGCAAAGAACCAATTTTCCCGTTTCACATCCTCAAAGGGGCTGCCCTCCGCCGCTTCAACACCTTTCGAGACGATGGCCACGCTGTTGGAGCGGATGTCAATCGTGACACGGGAATCCTCACAGACGATATGGCGGCTGAGCAGGTTCACATTGCCGTTGGACGCCTCCCGTCCCATGGAAACGATAACCACGGCGCCGTTTTCGATTACCATCTCCGCTTTGCCGGAGAGAAAGGTAAATTCCTCCCCCTCACCCGCGTTCAGGCTGTCCCCGGGGAACAGC
>JAFUVO010000102.1 GCA_017477525.1 Oscillospiraceae bacterium
CGGCTGGAACGGCTTTATGTCCCGGCCTGTCCCGATCCGGGCGCTGGCGACGGCGGTGGTGGGGGCGGTGCTCTTGCTGTTCCTCGGCGCTGCCGGGGCGTATTTTATGCTGCGCAGCGGCAACAACTCCGGCGCGGACAGTGTTTCCCGCCTGGAAATGCTGCTGCGGAACAGCCTGGAAGCAAAGCTGGTCGCCCGTCCCCGGACCAAGGAATTTTTAATCGGCTGGCCATGCCTCTGCCTGATGGTCTATGCCCTGTTCCATCACAGCTCGATTTTTTCCCTGCTGTTCTCCGCCGGAGCCAGCGTCGGCCTGACCAGTGTGGTCAATACCTTCCAGCATATCCGCACACCCCTCAGCCTCAGCCTTATGCGGACCTTTTACGGCTTCGCGATCGGGCTGGCGATCGGCCTTCTTCTCACCGTTGTGCTGGAACTGCTGCGGCGCTGGATCATGGGTCCGAAGGGAAGAGAGGAGCCCAAAGCCGCGACAGATTAGTCCCTCGCTTCCCTTTTTACAGGCAAATACGCCCCGCCCTACGCGGCGGGGCGTATTTTTTCCACACGGTTGGGGCTTGTGAAAATCCCTCGGCTGGGCTATAATAGGAATATCAACACAGGATGCGGGGAAGCGGTTATGAGAAAAGAGAAAATCCGGCTTGAGGGCAGCGTATCCAGCCATCTGGGCTACCACCGCGCGAACAATGAGGATAATTTTTTGCTGCAGGGCAAAATCAACGCCGAAAGCGCGCCGGTGATGGAGATCGCGCCGCCGCTGTCCCCGCTGCTGGGGAACTGGCACATCTGCGGGGTGTTCGACGGCATGGGCGGCGGCGAGCGGGGCGAGGTGGCCTCCTGGCTGGCGGCGCGGGAGTTCCAGAAGCTGTCCGCCGGGGCGGAGCTGGGCGCCGCCGGGGTCGAATCCCTGGCGCGGCGGGCCTTCCGCGCCGCAAACCGCCGCATTTTGCAGGAGCGGGACCGCACGATGTACGGCACCACCGGCACCGTGCTTTTCACCGACGGGCGGCGCTTCCGCGTGTTCCACATCGGCGACAGCCGCGCTTACCTTTACCGCTTCGGCGCGCTGTACCAGCTCACCCACGACCAGACCCTCGCGGCGATGAAGATCGACATCGGTTACTACACGGCGGACGATCCCCGCGCCGCGAAGGAGCGCCACCAGCTCACCGACTATATCGGCGGGGACCCGACCCTCGAAGAAATTGAGCCTCAGGAGAGCGACTGGCTGCTGCTCATCCCCGGCGACCGGCTGCTGCTGTGTACCGACGGCCTCACGGAGATGTGCGCCGACGACGATATCCGTCTGGTGCTGCGGGATTTTCCCGACCCTATCTCCGCTTCCTGGAAGCTGACCGAGGCCGCGCTGCGGGCCGGGGGCAGGGACAATGTGACGAGCCTCGTGCTGGGGAGGATGGAATAGCATGAAAAAATGCGCGATTGTCACCGGCGCGTCCCGCGGCATCGGGCGGGCAGTCGCGGCGGCGCTGGCCCGGGAGGGCTGGGGCGTTTGCGTCAACTATCTGCGCCGGCGGGACTGCGCCGAAGCCCTTTGCCAATCCCTCGCCGCCGAGGGCTGCCGCGCCCTGCCCGTCCAGGCCGACGTGGCGGACAAGGCCGCCGTCGAGGCCATGGCGGAACAGGCCCGCCGGAGCTTCGGCCCGGTGTCCCTGCTGGTCAGCAACGCGGGCATCGCCGGGCAGATGCTTTTCCAGGATGTGCGCGAGGCGGACTGGGACCGCTATTTCGCCGTCAACGTCAAGGGGGCATATAACGCCATCCAGGCGGTGCTGCCCGACATGCTCCACGCCCACGCGGGGAGTATCGTCACCATCTCGTCCATCTGGGGGCTGCGGGGGGCCAGCTGCGAGGCGGTCTACTCCGCCACAAAAGCCGCCCTGATCGGCCTGACCCGCTCCCTGGCCCTCGAACTGGCCCCCACGGGCATCCGCGTCAACTGCGTTGCCCCCGGCGTCATCGACACAGACATGGTGCAGGTCCTGGGCCGCGAGACACTGGACGCCCTGGCGGAACAGACCCCCCTCGGCCGCCTCGGCAGAGCTGAGGATGTGGCGGAGGCCGTGCGCTTCCTCGCGGGGGACGCCGCCTCCTTCATCACCGGCCAGGTCCTCGGCACGGACGGGGGATTCATTGTGTAATGAAACGCAGGGATTTGATAAAGAAATTAGAGGACGCTGGCTTTCAGAAGCTCCGTGATGAGGGCGACCATACGATTTATTTTAAGAAAGGCTTCGCTCTGGCGTCTATCCCCCGGCACCGTGAACTCAACGAGCTGACCGCACGGAATATTCTGAAAGCCGCAGGGCTGAAATGAGAACAGGAGGTCTTTGCTCATGGCCAAATATGTTTATCCCGCCGTGTTTCATCCGAACAGTGACGGTTCTATTACGGTCACATTTCCCGATCTTCCCGGCTGCATCAGTGAGGGGAAGAATTTGGAAAACGCATTGTATATGGCCCAGGATGCTTTGACGCAGTGGATCATGTGCGCAGCCGAAAACGACATTCCTGTCTCTGAGGCAAGCGTCCCCGGAACCGTCACATATGCAGAAGGGGAGTTTGTCTCCATGATTCGGGTAGATATCACAGATACGCGGGATGTAAACCGTACCGTTAGTATCCCCAAATGGATGGACGAAAAGGCAGCCCAAACCGGATTGAGCCTGTCGCTGGTTTTGCAGGACGCGTTGCGGGAGCGTTTGGGGGCACGATAGGCTTCTAAACAGTTACAAAATGTAAATTTCATTGCTCGTGAGTATCATTCAATCGAAGGAGAACCCCATGAAAGCAAGCTTTTCCCCATGGTTGGACGCGATCACCCCCGCGCTGCGGGAGCTGGTCGGCGTCCTGGGTGAACATTGTGAATATGTGAGCGTGTTATCGACGGATTCCCCCGGCTTCCGCCTGAGCGTCTCCCAGCGGAGCAAGTCCGTATCCGACAGCAACCTGACCACGGAGCGGGGGAGCGTGGTCCGCGTGTGCCGGCGGGGGCGCTGGGGGGAGTTCGCGTTTAACTGCTTCGACCTTGCGGACATCCCCGCGCTGGCGGCGCGGATCGAAGCCGGGCTGGACCGCCAGGCGGCGCTGCTGGACCGCTGCGGCGCCAAGAATTATCCCACCGGATTGCCTGAGGACGCGCCGCTGGAGCTGTTCGTGGAGAAGGAGACAGGGAGCTTCCCGGAGTCGGCGGACCTGGCTGCGCTGACAGAGCGCTTCGCCGCCCTGAGCGGCAGGGGAGTGGAGACGATTCCCGGCGCGCTGGACTGTGTGCTCTCCGCGTCCTCGACCCATATCTCGAAGCTTTTCCTCAGCAAAAACCGTTACCTCCGCCAGAGCTATGTGATCACGGAGGGGACCGTCCGCGCCTGGTCCCCCACGGCGGATGGCGATATGAAGAGCATCTACGAGGGGGTCAGCGGCCTGGGCGGGCCGGAAATCCTCGACGGGCTGGACGCGAAGCTCGACGGCGCGGGACAGACCATGGCGGAGCTGCTGGCCTCGGGGCGGATCGTCCCCGGCGAATACGAGATCATCACCGACCCCGGCGTCACCGGGCTGATCGCCCATGAAGCCTTCGGCCACGGGGTCGAAATGGACATGTTTGTCAAGGGCCGCGCCCTGGGGGCGGACTATATCGGAAAACGTGTCGGCAGCGAGAAGGTGACCATGCACGAGGGGGCCCTCTGTGACGAGAGCGTCACTGCCTATGCCTTCGACGACGAGGGCGTTTTGGCGGGGGACGTGACGGAGATTGAGCGCGGGATATTGCGCAGCGGCATCTGCGACACCCTCAGCGCCCTGCGCCTGGGAACAGCGCCCACGGGCAACGGAAAACGCGAAAATTATGCCCACAAAGCCTATACCCGCATGACCAACACAGTGTTTGACTCCGGGACCGACAGCCTCGAGGATATGATCGCCTCGGTGGACTCCGGCTACCTGCTGCGGGGCGCGGAGAGCGGCATGGAGGACCCCAAGCACTGGGGAATCCAGTGCGTGGTCCAGCGCGGCTACGAGATCGCCCATGGCCGGCTCACCGGACGGGTGGTTTCCCCCGTGGTGCTGACCGGCTATGTGCCCGAGTTGCTGGGAAACATCAGCATGGCCAGCCCGGACCGGGGGATCGAGGGCAACGGGGCCTGCGGCAAGGGCCATAAGGAGTGGGTCAAGGTGGCCGACGGCGGCCCCTGGCTGAAGACGAAAGCGAGGCTCGGATGATGTTCGACAAGCTGAAGCGCAAACTGGACGCCCTGCCCTGCGCGGCCTGGGAGCTGACGGAGACAGTCAGGGAGGGCTGGGAGTTCTACTTCATCCGCCGTGACCTGGACCAGCACCGGGCCGTCCATGTGACAGGCTATTCCGTCCGCGTTTACGCGGCCTCGAAGGATGGCCGAAGCCTGGGCCGCGCCGCCGGGGACATTCCCCCGACCGCCACGGATGCGGAAATCGACCGCGCCCTCCATGCCCTGCTGTCCCGGGCGGAGCTCATGATGAATCCCTTCTACACCCTGGCGGACGTGCCCCCGGCGGTGCCATTCTCCTCGGAGCCCGTGGACGTCGAGGGCATCTCGGGCGGCTTTTTGAGCGCCATGTCCGCTGTGCCGGAGACGGAAACGGAGTTCGTCAATTCCTCTGAGCTCTTCGTCAGCGGCGTGACGCGGCATACCCTGAACTCCAACGGCGTCGAATTTCTCTGTTCTTATCCCAGCTCCATGCTGGAACTGGTGGTCAGCGCCCGGCAGGGGCGGCGGGAGGTCGAGCTGTACCGGCTGTTCCGCTCCGGAACCTGCGGCCGGGAAAAGCTGCTGGGGGATGCCGCCGCCGCGCTGCGCTGCGGGCGGGACCGCCTCGCGGCGGAGCCGACGCCGAAGCTGGAGGGCATCGACGTGGTGTTCTCGACGGCGGACGCCGTGGAGCTCTACCGCTGGTTTGCCCAGCGCATGAACGCGGAGATGAAATATAAAAAGCTCTCCGACTGGGAGGGCGGCAGCGGTGTCGGAGCCGGCGCGGCCCTCTGTCTCGAAGCGCTGCCGTCGCTGGAAAATTCCTCCCGGAATTTCCCCGTGGACGCGGAGGGCGGCGTGATTTTCCCCCGGTATCTGATACGGGACGGTATCGCGGAGCAGTTCTGGGGCGAGCGGCAGTACAGCCAGTACCTGGGGCTGGAACAGTCCTCGCTTGTCCACAATTTCCGCGCCTCCGGTGGGACGGAGGGCGCCGTGGCCCTGCGGGAAGGCGGCTGTCTGGAACTCGTGGAGTTCTCCGCCCTGGAGGTGGACCCCGCCTCCGGCGACCTGGCCGGGGAGATTCGGCTGGGCTATCTGCGCCGGGGCGGGGAGACAAAAATCGTCACCGGCGGCTCTGTCTCCGGGAATCTGCGCAGCGCCGCCCCCTCCCTGCGCATGTCGGCGGAGGCGGTACGCTACGACAACTGGGAAATTCCCGCCGTGACGCGCCTGAGCGGCCTGCGTATCGCGGGGGTGTCATAAAAGAGTGTGAAAAGTGAAGAGTGAAGAGTGAAGCTGTGGCAGAAGGAGCTGAGAGAGAATGAAAAGAGCTTCCGCTTATATCAGTCTGGTGTTGATTTTGGTCATCGTGGGGGCGGTGCTATGCGTCCGCCTGTTTGTGCGCGACGATGACGCGCCGCCGGTTCCCACCGCGACGGGCGGCATCCGCGCCCCGGTGGAGGCCGGCAG
>JAFUVO010000103.1 GCA_017477525.1 Oscillospiraceae bacterium
GCGGTTGGACACCAGCTTTTCCAGCACACGCTCCATCCGGCCGCCGGCCTGGCGGCGGATGGCCTCGCCTAAAACGTGCATCCCGAACAGGAACAGCCCCAGGCCGCCGGCAAAGGAAAACAGGGAGAAAATTGTCATATTTTTCTTTCCTTTTCTCACGCGGCGCAGCCGCGGCGTCATGTGTGACTGTCAATTCCTCTTATTATTTGTATTATATAGAACGGCGTACTACCGAACAATTCGCTTTTCCACAGAAAAAAAACGGGGTAGCGGGCGATTTTCCCGCGTAATTCACGAAAAGCGCGGCGCACCAAATATTTCCGTTGACAGGGGCGGCGGGGGGATGGTACAATACCTTATTATGAAACATTATATTGGGGGGAGTGAAAAAGTCAGCCATTGCGAACAAAAATAAAAACGCTGTCATTGCACACCAGTGCGCACACTGGTGTAGGCAATCCCCCCACCAGTTGCAGCTGCCTTTTGAGCGAAACATTTACCGCCAGCCCCCGGATTGGGGGATTGCCTTCACCAGTCTGAGGACTGGTGAGCAATGACAGCGATTCTTTTTGCCCTGATTTTTCTGGATTCATAGTTTTTTTGCGGTTGACTTTTTTCGTAGCCCCGTAAAAATCATCATGGGGGAATCAAACGTGTGGAGCGGCTGCTTCCGAAACGCCATGGAGCTGCTGGCGCGGGACTATAACTGCGCCCCGGCGGATTTTACGAAGGCGGAGAACACACTGACCGTTTCCGCGCTTTTGCCGGGGCGGCGGGTGTATTCCCCGGAAGCGCCGTTTTTCCAGATGGCCACCACGGGGGCCGGGGCGGTGGTGGCGGCGGACGCGCGGCTGCACCCCTTTTTGCGGCGCTGGATGCGCCACCGCCGGGGGAGCTGGCTGTTCAACCTGCCGAACCTGCCTCCGCTGGCGGCGGAGCTGGAACGCTTCGGCTGGCGGCTGGCCGGCACACAGCACATGTTCCTGCCCCACCGGGAAACGGCGGGGGACTGCCCCTTCCCGCTGCGCTGGTATGGGCCGGGGGAGTTTGAACGATTTTACGGCGACCCCCGCTTTGTCAACGCCCTCTGCCCCCGCTTCCAGCGGGAGCGCCCCGACCGTCTGGCGGTCTGCGCCATGGACGGGGAGAACATCATGGGCATGGCGGGCATCTCCGAGGACGCGCCGGGCTGGATGCAGATCGGCGTCGATGTGCTCCCGGCCTGCCGCTCCCGGGGCGTGGGGACCGCGCTGGTCACGGCGATGAAAAACCGTGTGCTGGCCCAGGGGGATACCCCGTTTTACGGCGCGGCGGTCGCGAATTATCATTCATGGAACATCGCGCTGAACGCCGGCTTCCGCCCGGCCTGGGTGGAGCTGAGCTCGGAGCCTGTGTCCAAACCGTATACGGCGGCGCGATGAGAGCATCGCGCCCTGCAAAAAGGAGCAGCCATATGGACGACAATCTCGCTTATCAGGAAGAGCTTTGGGAGGAAATGATCGACGGGGAGCTGGTGATGATGTCCCCCGCCTCGATCAACCACAACCGGGTTGCCGGCAACATTTTCTCCATGTTCAGCTCCCATCTGAAGGGGCGCGTCTGCGAGGCGTTTTCGGACGGCGCGGCGGTATATCTCACGGACAGGGACTACTATATCCCCGACGTCGCGGTGGTCTGCGACCCGGACAAGGTGCGCCCGGACGGGATCCACGGCGCGCCTGACCTGGTGGCGGAGGTGCTGTCCCCCGCTGCGGCGCGCTTCGACCGGGGGCGGAAAAAGGACATCTATGAACGCGGCGGGGTGCGGGAATACTGGATCGTCGACCCCTCCAACAAGACGGTGGAGCAGTACCTCCTGACGGACGGACGTTTTTTGCTGCGCGATATCTACGCCATCCTGCCCGCCTGGACGGACCGTTGGCTGCCGCCGGAAAAACGCGGCGCGCCCCCGCCGGAATTTCAATGCAGCCTCTGCGACGACCTGACAATCTCCCTGGCGGAGATTTTTGACCGGGTTCCGTAATTCCCTTTATTTGTTCATAATTGCCTGGTATAATCAAAACGCGCAGCGGCAGACAGCCCCGCCGCCGTTCAGCGCCGGGGACGGGGGATATATAATAAATCATGCGCTATGAAAAACGAACAGAGGTATACAGCGATATGGGATTACTTGACAAAATTTTCGGCACCTACTCCGAGCGGGAGCTGAAAAAAATACGCCCGATTGTGGACAAAATCGTGGCGAAGGAGGGGGAATACGCCGCCCTCAGCGACGAGGAGCTGAAGGCCAAGACGCCGGAATTTAAGGCGCGGCTGGACGCGGGGGAGACACTCGATGACATTCTGCCTGATGCCTTCGCCGCCGTCCGGGAGGCGGCCTGGCGGGTGCTGGGCATGAAGCCCTTCCCGGTGCAGCTCATCGGCGGCATCGTGCTCCACCAGGGGCGCATCGCCGAGATGAAGACCGGCGAGGGCAAGACCCTCGTGGCGGTGCTGCCCTGCTACTTAAACGCCCTCGAGGGCCGGGGCGTCCATGTGGTCACGGTCAACGACTACCTGGCCAAGCGCGACAGCGAGTGGATGGGGAAGGTCCACCGCTTCATGGGCCTGAGCGTGGGCCTGATCGTCCACGGCCTGACCAACGACCAGCGCCGCGCCGCCTACGCCGCCGACATCACCTACGGCACCAACAACGAGATGGGCTTCGACTACCTCCGGGACAACATGGCCATTTACAAGCGGGACATGGTGCAGCGGGGCCACGTCTTTGCCATCGTGGACGAGGTGGACTCGATTTTGATCGACGAGGCCAGGACGCCGCTGATCATCTCCGGACAGAGCGACGAGAGCACGGAGCTCTACCGCCAGGTGGATGATTTTGTCAGCCGCTTAAAGCCGGTGGTCTACGCCAGCATCGACGAGAAGGCGGAGGAGGACGAGGGCCTCGACGCCGACTACACCGTCGACGAGAAGGCCCGGAGCGTCACCCTGACCGCCCGGGGCATCGCGAAGGCGGAGCAGCATTTCGGCCTGGAAAACCTCAGCGACCTGGAAAACGCCACCCTGAGCCACCACATCAACCAGGCCATCCGCGCCCACGGCATCATGAAGCGGGATATCGACTATGTGGTCAAGGAGGGCGAGGTCATCATCGTCGACGAGTTCACGGGCCGTCTGATGCTGGGCCGGCGCTACAGCGAGGGCCTGCACCAGGCCATTGAGGCCAAGGAGCACGTCGACGTGGCGGGGGAGAACAAGACCCTGGCCACCATCACCTTCCAGAACTACTTCCGCATGTACGAAAAGCTCTCCGGCATGACCGGCACCGCCGCCACGGAGCAGGAGGAATTTGTCAGCATCTACGGCCTGGATATCATAGAGATCCCCACCAACAAGCCCGTGGCGCGGATCGACCGCCCGGATGTGGTATATAAGAATGAAAACGGCAAAAATCGGGCCATCATCCAGCAGATCGTGGATTGCCATGAAAAGGGCCAGCCGGTGCTGGTGGGCACGGTCAGCATCGAGAAGAGCGAATACCTCTCCAAGCTTTTACAGAAAACCGGCATCAAACACAATGTCCTGAACGCGAAGAACCACGAGAAGGAAGCGGAGATCGTGGCCCAGGCGGGCAAGTTCGGCTCCGTGACCATCGCCACGAACATGGCCGGGCGCGGCACGGATATCATGCTGGGGGGCAACGCGGAGTTTCTGGCGAAGAACGATTTGAAAAAGGCGGGCTTCACCGACGAGGTGATCGCCGAGGCCACGGGCTACGCGGACACGGACAACGAGGACATTTTAGCAGCCCGGAAGCTCTACGCGGAGAAGATGGAGGAGCACAAGGCCGTCACCTCGGCGGAGGCCGAGCGCGTCCGCGCCGCCGGGGGCCTGTTCATCCTGGGCACGGAGCGCCACGAGTCCCGGCGTATCGACAACCAGCTCCGGGGCCGCGCCGGCCGGCAGGGCGACCCCGGCGAGAGCCGCTTCTACCTGGCCATGACCGACGATATCATGCGCCTGTTCGGCTCCGAGCGGGTCATGGGCATGATGGAGACCTTGGGACTGGACGAGGACACGCCGCTGGATCTGAAAATGCTCTCGAACTCCATCGAGCAGGCCCAGAAAACCGTCGAGAGCCGCAACTTCCAGACCCGGAAGGCCACGCTGGAATACGACGACGTGATGAACGTCCAGCGCAAGCTGATTTACGAGCAGCGCTACAAGGTCCTCAACGGGGAGGACGTGCAGGAGAGCGTCCGGGGCATGATCACGGAGTTCATCACCGACAACGTGGGCACCGTCGACCCCGACAGCCCGGAGGCCCTGGAGGAGACGCTGAGCGCGTTCTACCCCCTGTTCCTGCCCCGTGGGGCGGTCGAATACCGTCCCGGCCTCAAACACGACGAAATTCGGGAGCAGGTGGGGAAATATGCCGCCGAAGCCTACGAGCGCAAGGCCGCGGAGCTGGGCCCTGCCCCGGACGGCACGCCGATGATGCGGGAGCTGGAACGTGTGATCCTGCTCCGGGTGGTGGACGAATACTGGATGGACCACATCGACGCCATGAGCGAGCTGCGCAAGGGCATCGGCCTGCGGGGCTACGGCAACGTCAAGCCCGTCGACGCCTACAAGCAGGAGGGCTTCGAGATGTTCGAGCAGATGGTGGCAGGCATCCGCCAGGAGGTTTCCCGGCGCATGTACCTGGTGCGGGTGCGCCAGAACGAGACGGTCCAGCGCCGCAGCGTCGTGAAGAACCCCGCCGCCGTCGCCAACGCCGGCGGGGACGGCACGGTGAAGCGCCAGCCGGTGCGCCGCGCCAAAAAGCCCGGCCGCAACGACCCCTGCCCCTGCGGCAAGCTGCGTCCCAACGGCCTGCCGATGAAGTATAAGGACTGCTGCGGCAGGAACGCGTGACAAAAAATCCCCCGCCCAAAGGCGGGGGAAGATTAGAAAACGCTCTCTTCTCCGAGGCTGCCCGGACGGGCGTATGCGAAAAGCCTGAGGTCCGTTTCCAGCAGCGCCACGCTGTCCCGGCAGTTCCTGAGCGCCAGTGCGCGGGGACTGGCAGCGGTTTCATGGGATGTGATGGAATCCTGGATGCAGTATAACGCGCCGCGCAGCGCGGCGCACTGGGGAATCATCTTTTCCAAAATATAGTTCCGTTCATCGTCGGTCATTGTGTGCTCCCCCTTTAAAATAAAAAGTGACGCGGCCGGAGCCGCGCCACGAAAAACGCAGTCTCCTACCGTTGTCACACGAACTTTCAAATAGCATCCTGGGAAAAGTTGAAAGAGGAGAAGCGTTTTTGCCGAGGGCAAAAACACTTTTCCCAGAAAATGCTATTGCTATTCAGTTCGTGTGACGTTATGAGCGTATCACAGAATTGGGGGAAAGTCAAGGGCGGGTTGCGGCTTTTGAAAAATGTTCGGCATAGAGAGGCATATTCTTATGAGGATATATTTGGACAACTGTTTGGCTGAAACGGAAGATATCTATATCACAAGAAACGGCATAATTGTCGCTAAGCTCAGCAACCCGAACCGGAATAGGCTCCGCAGTCCAAGGCCTACTCGGTGTCCTCCCTGCGGATATGACGCTGGAAGAAGCCATGGAAGAACGCTTGAATAAAATATGAGAGCATTTGTAGGGCGGCTATTGAAGTGAAGCGTGAAACAACAATCAAAATGATGCAATTATCGTATAATATGACATTTATTGAAACCACCACAGCCGGCGTGACCTATATGATCGCGCCGAACATCCCGGCGCGCCACGCCTTTACCACCCGCCTGGGCGGGGTCAGCGGGGGATATCTCGCGAGCCTGAACCTCGGGGAGCACCGGGGGGACGCGCCGGAGAATGTGCGGGAGAATTACCGCCGCCTGGGCCTGGCCCTGGGCTTTGACCCGGCGCGGCTGGTGTTTACGAAGCAGGTCCACGGCAACGCGGTCCGAGCCGTCACGGCGGCGGACGCGCATATGCTGTTCACGCCCGTGCCCTATGAGGCCGACGGCATCGTCACCGACGACCCGGAGGCCGTCCTGATCTGCTTCACCGCCGACTGCGTCCCGGTGCTGCTCTGCGACGCGCGCCGGGGCGTTGTTGGCGCGGTACACTGCGGCTGGCGCAGCAGCGTGGCGGATATCCTCGGCGCTGCCGTGGCGCGGATGGAGGAATTGGGGGCGCGGCGGCAGGATATCCGCGCCGCCATCGGCCCCTCCATCGGCTATTGCTGCTTCGAGGTCGGGCCGGAGGTGGTCGGGGCCGCGGAGGCTTACCTCGGCGGGGATACGGCGGGGCTGGTCCGCCCGAACCCGGCGGCGGAGGGGAAAAGCTTTCTCGACCTCCGGGGCGCCAACGCCCGCCGCCTGGCGCAGCTCGGCCTGGACCCGGCCAATATCGCCGTCAGCGGGGAGTGTACCGTGTGCTCCCATGACAAATACTGGTCCCACCGCTACACAAAAGGGCAGCGGGGCAGCCAGGGGGCTGTCATTACCCTGGCAGGTTTATCGAAGGGGTTGGGGCAGTGAAGGGCTTTGCGCGGAGATTCACGGCCCTGCTGGCCGCGGCGGCGGCGCTGCTGCTGTGCGCCTGCGGGGCGCAGGAGGCCGAGGGGGGCGTCGACCTGGAAAACGTGCCCATCAGCGGAACGGAGCTGCAGGACCGCGAACCGGTGGACGGGCTGTTTTCCATCAACTATGACCCGGAGGGGAACATGAACCCCATCCGGGCGGAAAACAGCGCCAACATGCAGTTCTGGTCCCTGCTCTATGACAGCGTGTTCAGCATCGACGAGGAATTTCACCTGAGCTCGGAGATTATCGCGGACTACTCGACCGAGGACAACTCCTGGTGGAACTTTACAGTCAACCTGGGCTATAACTTCTCCGACGGCAGCCCTTTGACGGCGAAGGACGTGGCCTACTCGATCCTGGTGGCGAAGCAATCCTCCTATTACCGCCACCGTCTGGACATCGTCTATGGCTGTTCCTCCATCGACGACTCCCGCTTCGCCATCTCCACCACCGCGCCCAACAGTATGCTGCCCCTGCTGCTGACCATCCCGATCATCCGCGCGGGGGACTATTATGAGGATTTTCCCGTGGGCAGCGGCCCCTATGTGCTCTCCGACGACCACACGCGGCTGGTAAAGAACTATGAATACCGCCATGTCAATTCCCTGCCGCTGGATACGATCTATCTGGTGGATTACATGGAGTCCAGCGTCCGCATCCAGGCATTTGACGATTCCCGCCTGGACATCGTGACCAACGACCCCACCAGCGTTTTCAGCCTGGGTTACGGCAGCACCAACGAGACGCGCTATGTTGAAACCAGCAACATGCAGTACGTCGGCTTCAACACCCGGAGCAAATATTTCCAGCTGTTCCGCCTGCGCTGCGCCGTCAACTACATCATCGACCGGAACTATATCACGGGGCTGATGGACAACTGCGCTATCCCCGCCGCCCTGCCTGTCCACCCATCGAGCCAGCTCTACGATCAGGAGTACGCCGATTCGCTGGGCTATAACAAAGAGCTCTGCCAGGCGCTGTTCGAGCAGGCCGGCCTGGGGGACCTGGACAACGACGGTGATCTCGAGGTCATGGTCACCGGCATCGTCGTGGAGCTGCACATCAAGTTCATCGTCAACAGCGATTCCGCCGTCAAGGTGGCGGCGGCCC
>JAFUVO010000008.1 GCA_017477525.1 Oscillospiraceae bacterium
CCTTGCCCTAGGTGGTTTTCATCAGGATCACCGTGGGTTTGCCCTTTGTCTCCCGCACCGTTTTCAGAGCGGCCCGGATGGCCTCGTAGTCGTGGCCGTCGACCGTGAGGACGTTCCAGTTGAAAGCCTCCATCTTCTTGTCCAGCGGCTCGGAGGGCATGACGTTTGCCGTCGCGCCGTCGATTTGCAGCCCGTTGACGTCGATGAAGGCACAGAGGTTGTCCAGCTTCCACTTTGCCGCCGCCATGAAGGCCTCCCAGACCTGTCCCTCCTCAATCTCGCCGTCGCCCAGGATGGCGTAGGTCCGCCAGCCGGCCTTCGTGGTTTTTGCCGCCAGCGCCATGCCCACGGCGGCGGAAATTCCCTGGCCCAGGGAGCCGGTGGACATGTCCACGCCGGGGACGTGGGCCATGTCGGGGTGGCCGGAGTAGTGGGCCTTGATGGAGCGCAGCAGCTTCATGTCCTCCGTCGGGAAAAAGCCCCGCAGCGCCAGCACCGCGTACAGCGCAGGGGCGCAGTGGCCCTTGCTCAGGACAAAGCGGTCCCGCTCCGCCTTTCGCGGCGCGGCGGGGTCGACGTCCATCTCGTCAAAATACAGCGTGGTCAGCGCGTCAACGCAGCTCAGCGAGCCGCCGGGGTGCCCCGCCTTCGCCGCGTGGACCCCCTCGAGGATCAGCAGCCGCGCCTTCGTGGCGGTGATCGCCAGTTCTTTCGTGGTCATACGCATTCTTACCTTTCTTATCATAACTGATTCCGTTTCCGCCCGGGAGGGGGAAACAGCCTTTGCCGTCCTCCCCTATTATATTTCTTTTTCAAAAAATTTCAAGTACACATTGACAAATCGGCGGCGGGATGTTAAACTTTCTTTGTTAATTTTATTAACGCAATCCGATGGCGGCCGGCCACTCCACTTCTTGGCCCGCCGTACATACCAAAAGGAGGAAGAAGCGACCGCGCGCTCGCGGTGCGGCAGTGTGGAGACCTGCCGTAATGGGGCGTACCCCTGCGCGGGTAGTCCCGAGGCGTTTTCGGGAGGAGTCCCGGACGCCAGAGCGGAGAAGCATGTCAGAAGTCGTATTGAAGGGGATTAAGAAGGTCTACGACAACAAGGTGACCGCCGTCCACGACGTCAACATCAACATCAAGGATAAGGAGTTCATCGTCCTGGTCGGCCCGTCCGGCTGCGGAAAATCCACGACCCTGCGCATGGTCGCCGGTCTGGAGGAAATCTCCGGCGGCGAACTGTACATCGACGGCAAGCTCGTCAACGACGTGGCCCCGAAGGACCGCGATATCGCGATGGTCTTCCAGAGCTACGCCTTGTACCCCCATATGACCGTGTATGACAACATGGCCTTCGCGCTGAAGCTGCGCAAGACCCCGAAGGATGAGATCGACAAAAAGGTCCGCGAGGCGGCGGAAATCCTCGACATCACCCAGTATCTTGAGCGCAAGCCCAAGGCCCTGTCCGGCGGCCAGCGCCAGCGTGTCGCCATCGGCCGCGCCATGGTCCGCGACCCGAAGGTCTTCCTCATGGACGAGCCTCTGTCCAACCTGGACGCCAAGCTCCGCAACCAGATGCGCGCGGAGATCATCAAGCTGCGCCAGAGGATCAACACCACCTTTATGTATGTTACCCATGACCAGACCGAGGCCATGACCCTGGGCGACCGCATCGTCATTATGAAGGACGGCTTCGTCAACCAGATCGGCACCCCGGTGGAGGTCTTCAACAAGCCCGTGAACCTGTTCGTCGCCGGCTTCATCGGAATGCCTGTCATGAACTTCTTCGACGGCTGCCAGCTCCTGCTGGACGGCGGCAAGTATTACGCGGCCATCCGCGGCGTGAAGTTCGAGCTCGACGAGTTCCAGCAGAAGGCCCTGAAGCAGAACAACCAGAAGCCCTGCGACATCGTCGCCGGCATCCGTCCCCAGCACATCTCCGTGGGCGAGGGCCAGCTGACCGCGAAGATCGAAGTCAGCGAAATGATGGGCTCCGAGTACAACATCCACGCCCGCTCCGGCAACGACGAGGTGGTCATGGTCATCCCCACCGTCGGCCTGGAGACCGACGTTTCGATGGGCGCGACCGTCAAGTTCAACACCCTGCCCGGCCTGATCCAGCTCTTCGACAAGGCCACCAGCAACAACCTGATCTGGTACGACAAGGTTTCCGCCGAGGCCAACGCCCCCGTCTGCAAGAACTACAAGTTCTGATTTACCCTTGGGCTTTCCCTCCGGGGAGAGCCAAAAAGCCGAATACTCAGCTTTGTCCCCACCCCCCGGAGGAGTGGGGACAAAGCTATGTCGCGTTTTGCACGGAGAAGCATACATGCCTGAAAACTTTTTCTGGACGGGCGAGCTGGCGCCGGCGCTGCGGGCGCTGGACGCGGGGCGGAGCCCTGTCCTGCTGACCGGCCTGGGCGCCGCCGCGCGGGCCCACATGGCCGCCGGGCTGCGCAAATGCCTGGGCGTCCCCCTGTGGGTGGTCTGTTCCGACGACAGCGCCGCCGAGGCCATGCGCCGGGACCTTGAATCGCTGCTGCGGGAGCCGGTGCTGCTGCTGCAGGGGCGGGATTTCAATTTTTACCCCACGGATTCCGCCGGCCACGGCGCGGAGCAGCGGCGTCTGGCGGCGCTGGACGCGATTGGCCGGGGCGAGACCCCCGTTGTGGTCAGCACGGTGCCCGCCCTGGTGCAGCGCAGCATCCCGCCGGCGCTGCTGCGGGACTGCTCCCTCGAACTTCGCGCCGGACAGGAGATCACCCTTGAGGCGGTGGAACAAAAGCTGCTCATCTGCGGTTACGTCCACCGGGGCCAGGTGGAGGCCCCCGGCCAGTATTCCCGCCGGGGCGGCATCCTCGACATCTTCACCCCGGCCCTGGAAAACCCCGTTCGCATGGAGTTCTGGGGGGACGAGATCGACGCCATGGGGATTTTTGACCCCGCCACCCAGCGCCGGGTGGAGAATATCGCCTCCTGCCGCATCCTTCCCGCCGCGGAGACCCTGCCCAGCCTGGCCCGGGGCGGGGAGCCGGGGCTGGCGGATGAACTGGGAAAAGAAGCCGCCAAATGCGCCCGCAGCCGGAGCATGGAGCGGGGCCGTCTGGCGGAGACCCTCCGCGCCGACGCGGAAAAGCTGCGGGAGGCCGGGGCAATGTCCTCGCCGGACCGCTATATGGGCCTGGTCTACCCGGACTTTGCCTGCGCCCTGGACTACCTGCCCCCGGAGGCGGCGGTGTTTCTCGACCAGCCGG
This sequence comes from Oscillospiraceae bacterium, assembly GCA_017477525.1. Taxonomy (GTDB): domain Bacteria; phylum Bacillota; class Clostridia; order Oscillospirales; family Oscillospiraceae; genus RGIG7114. The sequence continues at coordinate 3,258 of JAFUVO010000008.1, forward strand.
CCCGCTGCGCCCTCCTGGCGGAGGAACAGGAGAAGCAGATGCAGGAGGATTTGAAGGTCCTGGTCTCCGCCGGGGCCCTGCTCGCCTCCCAGACCCGGTTCCGCCTCCCCTGGGCCGAGGCGGCGGAGCGGATGACCCGGTATCCCCTGGTCTTAGGGGAGAATTTTACCCAGGGGAAGTGCCGGCCGGAGCCGCTGAGCATCGTCAGCATCACCGCCAAGCAGCTCCCCGGCTACGGCGGCAACCTCGAAGCCGCCTGCGACGACGTGCGGCATTACACCGCCTCCGGCTTCCGGGTGCTGGTGCTGGCCGGGGACGAGCGGAGGGCCGGGGCGCTGCGGGACATGTTCTTCCAGCGGGGCATCCAGGCCGCGCCGCTGCGCGAGGTGGACGGCCCCATCGCCCCCGGGCAGGCGGCTGTGGCCGTCGGGGCCCTCAGCGGCGGCTTTGAGTATGTCCGCAGCCGCTTCGCGGTGCTCACCGACGCGCAGATGCTCCGCCCCGGCTTTCGGAAAGGCAAGCGGAAAAGCAAGCTGCCCGCCGACCGGAAAAAGCTGGAGAGCTACGCCGACCTCAAGCCGGGGGACCTGGTAGTCCATGAGTACCACGGCATCGGGCGCTTTGCCGGCATCGTCAAGATGCGGGTCGACGGGGCGGAGAAGGACTACATCAAGCTCTGCTATGCCGGCACCGATACCCTTTACGTTCCGGCGACCCAGCTCGATCTGGTAAGCAAATACATCGGCGCGGGCGGGGAGGACCACCCTGTCCGCCTGAGCAAAATGGGCGGCACGGACTGGACGCGGGCCAAGACCCGGGCCAGGGCCGCCGCGAAGGAGATGGCGGGGGAGCTCATCAAGCTCTACGCCGAGCGGAAACGCCGCCCCGGCCACGCCTTCGCCCCGGACTCGGAGTGGCAGAACGAATTTGAGGACGCCTTCGGCTGGCCCGAGACAGACGACCAGCTCCGGGCCATCGCGGAGATCAAGAAGGATATGGAGTCCTCGGTGCCGATGGACCGGCTGCTCTGCGGCGACGTGGGCTACGGCAAGACCGAGGTGGCCCTCCGGGCTGTGATGAAATGCGTGCTGGACGGCTGCCAGGCCGCGATTTTGGTGCCCACCACGGTGCTGGCCCAGCAGCACTACCAGACCGCCATGCAGCGCTTCTTCGGCTTTCCGATTAAGATAGAGATTCTGTCCCGCTTCCGCAGCCCCGCCCAGATCCGCGCCGCGAAGGGCGGCCTGGCGGACGGCAGCGTCGACGTCATCATCGGCACCCACGCCCTGCTGCAGAAGGATATCCGCTTCAAAAAGCTGGGGCTGCTGGTGGTGGACGAGGAACAGCGCTTCGGCGTCACCCACAAGGAGCGGCTCAAGGAGATGAGCCGCAATGTGGACGTGCTGACCCTCTCCGCCACGCCGATTCCCCGGACGCTGAACATGGCTATGAGCGGGCTGCGGGACATGTCCACCCTGGAGGAGCCGCCCCAGGACCGGATCCCGGTCCAGACCTTCGTGATGGAGCACGACTGGACCGTGGTGGCGGACGCCATCCGCCGGGAGCTGCAGCGGGGCGGGCAGGTGTACTACCTGCACAACCGGGTGGAAACCATCGACCGCACGGCCTTCCGCATCTCGGAGATGCTGCCGGAGGCCACCGTATCCGTGGCCCACGGCAAGATGGACGAGGCCCAGCTCAGCGCCGCCATGGAGGCCATGGCCGGCGGCGAGAGCCAGGTGCTGGTCTGCACCACCATCATCGAGACAGGCATCGACATCCCCAATGTCAACACCCTGATTGTCGAGGACGCGGACAAGCTGGGACTGGCCCAGCTCCACCAGATTCGGGGCCGCGTGGGGCGGAGCAACCGCCGGGCCAGCGCCTATCTGACCTACCGCCGGGACAAGGTGCTCAGCGAGATCGCGGAAAAGCGCCTGAGCGCCATGCGGGAATTTGCCGAGTTCAACGCCGGCTTCCGCATCGCCATGCGGGACCTCGAAATTCGCGGCGCGGGCAACCTCCTGGGCGCGGAGCAGTCCGGCCACCTGATCGACGTGGGCTACGACATGTACCTGCAGCTGTTGGAGGAGGCGGTTCTGGAAGAGCGGGGGGAGCATGTTGAGACGCGGGCGGAGTGCGCCGCCGACCTGGCGGTCAGCGCGAACATCCCGGAGCGCTATGTCCCCGCGCCGGAGCAGCGGATGGACTTGTACCGCCGCATCGCCTTGATCCGCACCGAGGCCGAGGCCGACGACCTGACCGACGAGCTGATCGACCGCTTCGGCGACCCGCCCCAGAGCGTCAACGCCCTGATCCATGTGGCGCTGCTGCGGGGCGAGGCCACCCGGGCCGGGGTCACGGACATCTCCCAGCGCAGCGGCTCCCTGCGCTTTGAGCTGGGTCAGTTCAACATGGAGCGCATTTCCGCGCTCTACGCCCTGCCCGGGTACAAGGACCGGCTGAAAATCGAGGCGAAATCCGCCAAGCCCTGCGTCAGCCTCCGTCTGGGGAACACAAAGCAGGTCATAGAGACGGCCCGGGGCTTTGTCGCCGCCTGGGCCGCGACGGCACAATCCTGAAAGGAGGCGGCATATGAAATTTCTCATCATCACCGGCATGTCCGGCGCGGGCAAGACCCGGGCGGCGGACGTGCTGGAGGATACGGATTACTACTGCGTGGACAACATGCCCGCGGCGCTGCTGCCCAAGCTGGCGGAGTTCTGCATGGGCGCCGGCGGGCGGTACGAGAAGGTGGCGCTGGTGACGGATATCCGGGACGCCGGCGGCGCGGACGGGATTTTCGACGCCCTGGAGGAACTGCGCCGTCTGGGCTGTGAATACGAAATCCTGTTCATGGAGGCGGACACCTCCACGCTCATCAAACGCTACAAGGAGACCCGCCGCCCCCATCCGCTCTACGCCGTGGCGGGCAGCATCGAAAACGCGGTGCAGTTGGAGGCCCTGCGTCTGGCGCGGCTGCGGGACAACGCCGATTATATCATCGACACCTCCCGCCTGACCCTCGGGCGGCTGCAGGCGCGGATCCTCACGCTTCTGGGCGGAGCGCCGCGGCGGACCCTGCAGGTCAGCGTCATATCCTTCGGCTTCAAGTACGGCATCCCGGCGGAGGCGGACTTGGTATTTGACGTGCGCTTTCTGCCGAACCCCTTCTATGTGGAGGCGCTGCGGAGCAAGACCGGGATGGACCCGGAGGTCTACGACTATGTGTTCTCCCATGAGGTGGCGGGGGCGTTCATGGATCGCCTGGGGGCGCTGATGGAGTTTCTGCTGCCGCAGTATGTGGAGGAGGGGAAGCATATGCTGACCGTGGCTGTGGGCTGCACCGGCGGCCGCCACCGCAGCGTCGCCGTGGCCCGGGCCCTGACGGAGCGGATTTCCGCCCTGGGCCACGCGGCGGAGCTGGTCAACCGGGACTTCGACAAATGAGCGGTCCCTCCTTTTCCGCCGGGGCGAAGGCGGAGCTGTGCCGCGCCCCGCTCCAACGGGAGTGCTGCGCCTCGGCGGAGGCCTACGGGGCGCTGCTGTTCGCCAACAGCTTCAGCGCCCGGGAGCTGCGCTTCATCACCGCCAGCCCGGACTTTGCCCAGCGCCTGCCCCGGCTGTGGCGCAGGGCCTTCGGTTTCGGCTTCGACGAGGAACGCAGCGGGGCCCGCAGCGTCCTCAGCCTGCGCGCGCCGGAAAAAATCCGCGCTGTGTTCGAGCGCTTCGGCTATGCGCCGGAGGAGGTGCTGAGCCACCATATCAATCTGGGCGTGTTGGAGGAAGGCCACTGCCGCGCCGCTTTTTTCCGGGGGGCCTTTCTCGCGGGGGGCAGCGTCACCGAGCCGGAAAAGCGCTGCCGGCTGGAACTGGTCACGGACCACCGCAGCGTCTGTTTCGAGGCCAGGGCGCTGCTGCTGGACATGGGCCTGAGCCCCCGGGATACCCTGCGGGCGGGCCATTATGTGCTGTACTTCAAGCAGAGCGAGGCGATCGAGGACTTTTTCACCGCCATCGGGGCCCCCGGCGCGGCAATGGAGGTCATGAACGCGAAGATCACCAAGGAGATGCGCTCCGCGGTCAACCGCAAGGTCAACTGCGACAGCGCCAACGCGGACAAGATCGTCTCCGCCGCCCAGGGCCAGCTGGAGCACATCCGCGCCCTGGAACGGACCCAGGGCCTGGAAAACCTGCCCCCGCCACTGCGGGAGGTGGCTCTCCTGCGCATCGCGAACCCCGAAGCCAGCCTCTCCGACCTCGCCCAGCTCTCCGACCCCCCCCTGAGCAAAAGCGCCGTCAACCACCGGATGCGGAAGCTGATGGCGTATGAAGTTACGCCTCCCCCGAAGGGGGAGGCGTAACCCAAAAGAGCGTGTTCTCTCCCCTCCTGGGGGGAACTCCCCTTCGCGGGCGGACGCCCTCATGACAGGCATATAGCAGGAAATCCCTCCCCCTTCGGGGAGGGATTTCCTGCTATAAAAGGACATATGCCGCGGACAGCGCCGCCAACAGGAGCAGGTTCACCAGGGTAAACAGCAGCAGGTATTTTCCCGTGTGGGCGTCGCGGGTCCGGGAGTAGAGCTTCAGGCTGATGAGGCTGGCGAGGCTGGCGATGGGGGTGCCCAGGCCGCCGATATCGACGCCCAGCAGCAGCGCCCGGGCGTCCTCCGTAAAGCCGGAGAGCAGCAGGGCAGCGGGGACGTTGCTGATGATCTGGCTCGCCAGCAGGGCCGTCAGATATTCCCGCCCCTTCAGAAGCCCCCGCAGCAGGCGGTCTACGGCTTCCAGCCGCGCCAGGTTCCCGGCGAAGATGAAGAAGGCGACGAAGGTCAGAAGCAGCATGAAATCCGCCTTTAACAGCAGCTTCCGGTCGAAGAGCAGCAAGGCGGCGATCACAACAGCCAGCATCGCCGGCCATGGGATCAGCCGGAACACGGCCAGCAGGCACACGGTGAACAGGACCAGATGCAGCCGGAGCTTTTTCCGGTCCAGCCCCGGTTCCTCCCCGAGAAATGGTTCCAGTTTTGCCCGGGGCAGCAGGAGGCAGAGCGCCAGCACCAGCGCCAGCGAGAGGCCCCAGGCCGGGGCCGTGACGCGGAAAAACGCCGGGGCGGTAAAGTGGTAGCGGGAATATAAGTACAGGTTCTGCGGGTTGCCCACGGGGGTCAGCATACTGCCCAGGTTCGCCGCCACGGTCTGCAGCGCGACGACGGTAATCAGGTCCTGCCGCCGGCCCGTCATGCCCAGCAGCACCACGGCGAAGGGCACAAAGGTCAGCAGCGCCACGTCGTTGGTGATCAGCATAGAGCTGAAAAAGCAGAGCAGCACCAGCAGCACGCCCATCCCCCGGGTGCTCTTCGCCCGGGCGCAGACCGCGTGGGCGAGGTGGGCAAATACCCCCGCGTTCCGCAGCCCCGCCACCACGAGCATCAGCGCGTAGAGCAGGGCCAGGGTGCGGAAATCCACATAGGACAGGTAGGCCCGGTCCGGCGGCACGAGAAAACAGCTCAGCGCCGCCGCCAGCGCGGAGACCGTCAGGATCGGTTCCCGTTTGCAAAAATTCAGAACAGAGGACTTCAATCTCAAACTCCTTCAGGGTTCCGGCCCCGCCCGAAGGGCGGGGCCGGAATAATTCACTTGAGCGTATACGCGCCTTACCGGAGCGTGACCTTTCCGACGATGCCGCTGGGCAGCACCACGTTGTACTCCGGGCCGAGGAAGCCCATGCCCCCGGTGAGCTTATGGACCTTGCGCTCCAGCGTCGTTCGGACCTCGATGCGCAGCTCATTTTCTCCGTCGCGGACCAGGCCGCCCAGGTCGAAGCGGTAGGGGGGCGCGAAGCGCATTCCGGCGTATTGCCCGTTCACCCAGACCTCCGCCGATTCGTAGGCGTCCTCCAACAGCAGCTCGTGGTTCCCCGCCGTGGAGCGGAAGCTGTTCTCGTAGCGGATGACGCCGGAGAAGTCCGGCTGATATTTTAAAATGTTCTCCGGTGTATCCAGCCGGATTTCGTTGTCAAAATCGGGGTAGCGCTCGTTCTCTGTAAAGCTGACCCGCCACGGCCCGGCGATCTCCGTCCCGCCGCCGGCGCAGGCGGGTTCCTCCTGCGCCTCGACCGCCTCGGGCGTCACGATCACGATCAGCATCTCATAGGGTTCGATGGTCACGGTGGAGGAGAGGTCCAGGGCGTAGAGCCGGTTTTGCAGCGCGTCATAGCGGCAGGTGTGCCCGGGGGCGGAGAGGCTGATGCTGCCATGGAAGGTTTTGCCCGCGCTCTCGTTGGAGATCAGGTAGACTGAACCCGAACCCTGGCTGTAGTGATAGACCTGCAGCTCCGGGAACGCGGCGCCCAGGCTGACGTCCCGGCGGAGCTTTCCCGCCAGCTCAGGCAGCGCCACGGCTTCAAAGCCCTCCGGCGCCCTGCCGGCGAACAGGACGGGGAAGCCGCTTTCCTTCGCCTTCGCGGCGAAATCGAGCACCGCCGGGGGGAGCCAGGCCGCGCCGGGGATCACCAGCGCCTTGAAGCCGTGGCCGTTGACCCACAGCGTTTCGCCGTCAAAGCGGGAATCAAAGTCCTCTGGCGCGGAGAACACGTCGGCGGGGAGGAAATCATAGTCGATCTGCGCCTCGTCCAGGGCGCGGGCGGGCTTTACCATGTCCATGTAGTCCCCGCCGGCCCACTCGGCCTCGGCGTGGTAGAGAATCGCAGTCTCCACCTCGTGCTTCCCGCCGCTGATCAGATGGCAGACGCGGCCCAGATAGGCCATCAGCTCCCCGAAGGGTTTGTATAAGGGGTTCTTTCCATGGGCGTAGAAATGGGGCGGACAGTCGCCGTCCGGGAAAGCCTTCGGGTCAAAGGCGTGGGGCACATAACGGTTGACGCCTCGCACCAGGAAGTGGTCGGCGAGATATTTCATCAGCCGCGTCCCCTCGTTCCAGCCATAGGCCCCGAAAACCTCGCACATGCAGCGCCCCTGCTTCTTGGGGTCGATGTCCGCCAGGGAGGTCCCCAGCTTGCCCAACACATGGTGGTAGAACTCCCCGTCGGAGCCGGTGCCCAGCAGGGCCTTGTGGCTGATGTTGGCCCCGCCCAGCGTGACCTGTCCGCCGATATCGTCGATTCCGGCCCAGTCCTGCCCCCACAGGGCGCGGAAATAGTGCCCCTGGGAGGAGCCCAATTTGGTGCTGTTGTCGTTGTCCTCGACGATGTGGCCGATGTACTCCACCCCGTGGGCGCGGCACCAGTCCCCAAGCTGCTCCCCGAAGTTTTTCTGGGCAAGCCGCGTCACAATGTCCATGTAGCCCGTGCGAATGGCGGCGGTGAAATCCTCGCTGCCCACATTGGTCCAGAGGGCCACGAGCTTCCGGCGGTAATCCGCGCCGAAGCGCGCCTCCATCAACGGCGGGAGTTCCTCGCTCCAGGGCAGGGGCATCTCGGGGTTGCCGATCCGCCCCGCCGCGCCGCTATAACCGCTGACGTTGCCGATCTCCGGCTCGTCGGAGAAAAAGCCCAGGATGGTCTTGCCGAACTCCTCCTTGTAGCGGGCGTAGTGGGGCTCATAGCAGGCTTCGATCTGCTTCCGGCAGGAAGCCTTGCTCATGAAGTTGACATAACCGCCGCGCCCGCCGCCGTTGCGGGTGGCATAGATAACCCAGATGCGCCAGCTCCCCTCGGGAACGTCCCAATGGAGGATGCCGCCGGCCACCTGATCCGTCAGGTCCAGGAGCGTGTCGTCCACATGGTAAATATCGCCTTCCTTGCCGTCCAGGCGGGAGGCGACGACCGCGAACAGCCGGTCGTCATCGAATACCCGCGTTTCCCCGCCGCCGAAGGGGGAGGCAGCGGCGAAGGGGTTCGGGACATAATGGGCCATTCCCGCCGCGTCCAGCGTGGTGCCCCGCACCGGCCCGCAGATATCCGCCACATGGTAATTCAGGAACTGCTTGCACAGCTCCGCCGGGGCGTCCGCCATTGTCCCTGCCGCCTGTCCGCTGGGGAAATGGGCGTCGTCCAAAATCCAGAGCTTCATCCCCAACTTTTTCGCCTCGTCAAGAATGATGTCCACATCCCGGAACCAGGCTTCCCCCGCGTAATCCGGGTGGGGCCGCGCCTCAAGGCAGACCTCCCGGATGTTGGCGTTGTGGATCGCGTTCATGTACTCCCGCAGGACCTGTTCTTCCTCCCCGTGCTGCCAGAAAAAGGGCAGAATATAGCTGCCTTCTTCTCCGCTGAGGCACTCCCGCACTTTTTTTATCATGTCTTCCCCTCCTGTATTTTGTCCTGCCCCGCCGGAGGCGGGGACAGGTGTTTTGCCCTGTTCCCCCGGAAATGGGGGAAGGATATTCTGTTATGTATGCCATTATAGCAAACATCGAACAATAATCAACATGAAATCAACATGAAATTTTGCAGATTTGCCAAAAAATTTGCCCTCCGCCGGGGGAGCCCCGAAAAAGTCAAATTTTTATGCGTGGAAACGGGCGGTTTTTCCGTAGACGGGGAAGGGTGAAAAATTTAAACTGTATCCAGCTTTGTATGGTTCCCAGGGCAAGCATGAAGAGAGGAGAAAGCGAGGTAACAATGGAATGAAAAAAGTATTGGGCATTTCTTTTGGGCGCAAAATGGCCAACTGCGACATCATGGTCAAGCACGCGCTGATGGAATGCGAAAAAGCGGGCTGCGAGGTGCAGTTCATCCGGGCCGACGAGCTGAACGTGTCCAACTGCACCGGCTGTATCGCCTGCGTCATCGGCATGGTCACGGGGCGCGGCAAGGGCTACTGCGTGCGGCACGACGATTTCGACATTCTGGACGGGGCGGTCATGCAGTCCGACGCCGTGATCCTGGCCTGCCCCACCTATGAGACCAGCGTGACCGGGCGCTTCAAGACCATCTGCGACCGCATCGGCCCCAGCCATGATATCACCTTCCGCAAAGCCGCCTATGAGGAAGGCCTGGCGGCGGGGAAGCCGGCGGACCAGCTGCCCGACCCCCGGGCCTTTAAAAAACGTTCCGCCGCCCTGATCGCCGTGGGCGGCGCCATGACGGAAAACTGGATCGCGCTGACCCTCCCGATGATGTATGAGTTCACCTTCCCCATGGGCATCGACGTGATCGACGCCGTGGAATACTGGGGCGCGATGGCCACCGAGAACGTCCTGGGTTCCCCGGAGATGATGGAGCGCATGGCGAAGGTGGGGCGGAACATCGTCGCCTCCATCAACGCCGAAACCGAGGAAGAGCGCCTGGCCTGGCGCGGCGACGAGGAGGGCGTGTGCCCCGTGTGCCACACCCGGCTTTTGCAGGTGTCCCATGATAAGAATACCGTCGACTGCGTGGTCTGCGGCAGCCACGGGACGCTGAACCTGGTGGACGGCAAAATCGAGGTCAGCTTCACACAGGAGGAGCAGGACCGCTCCCGCCTGCGCTGGATCGGCAAGCTGGAGCACTCCACTGAGATCAAGACCCAGGCGGCCCCCTCCGGCAGCATAAAGAATCTCAAAGAGCTGAAGGCCCCCTATGTAAATTACGCGGCGAAACCCTTTACATCGGAAGAGTAATTTCGGAAAGGAGCAAACGTAATGAACGAATCCGCAGTTCAGCCGCAGGGCAGGGAAAAAGCCAGTCCCAAGCTGCTCTTCGGTTACGGCCTCGGCGAAGTGGCCTGCCAGATGAGCTGGTACATGATAAACAACTACCTGAACATCTTCTACACCGACGTCGTTGGCCTCTCCGGCGCGGCCATCTCCGCCATTGTCCTGGTCGCGAGAATCTGGGACGCGATCAACGATCCCATGATGGGCCAGATCGCGGACCGCACCCACACCCGCTGGGGCAAGTTCCGCCCCTACCTGATGTTCGCGCCCCCCTTCCTGGCGATTTTCAACATCCTGACCTTTACCGTATTCCCGGTGCAGGGCGCCGCGAAGGTGATTCTCTGCGGCGTCTGCTACATCGCCGCGGGCATGGCCTACACCGCCTGCTCCATCGCGTATCAGGCCATGCTGAACGTCATCGCCGTCGACTCCCGTGTGCGCCAGCTCCTGGCCACCGCCCGCAGCACCGGCGCTTCCATCATCGGCATCATCCTCTCGATGGTCGCCATGCCCCTCATTCTGAGATTCAGCTCCGCCGTCAACGAGAACGGTGAGCGCATGGCCGACGGCCACGGTTATTTTGTCGCCACGGTTATCTTCTCCATCCTCCTGATCCCCATCTTCTGGGCCTGCGCCGCCCTCTGCAAGGAAACCTATACCGATAAGCTCCACGCCCCCGCCAACGGCGGACAGGCCGAAAAAACCTCCTTCCTGAGCAATATGAAGGGCCTGGTCCAGAACGACCAGCTTCTGATCGTGGTCATCGCCACGGTGCTGGGCACCATCTGCGTCACCGGCCGCTACGGCATCCTGGTCTACCATGTCATCTACGTGGTGGGCGGTCCCCAGTATATCGCCACCATGTTTACCGCCATGACCGTCGGCCAGCTGGTGGGCACCCTGACCGTCCCCTGGGGCACCAAGGCCTTCGGCAAGCGCAACTACATGCTGATTCTGAACGGCATCATGGCCGCGGGCTTTGTGGCCCTGTTCCTCAACCCCACCAACAACCCCGTCTTTCTCATCGGCGCTTCCTTCATCGGCTCCCTGGGCTTCGGCGCCCCGGCCATCTGCTACGGCATGGTGGGCGACTCCCTCGAGTACGGCGACTGGAAGCTGGGCAAGCGCCAGGAGGGCCTGGCGGCCTCCATGCTGAGCTTCGGCGTGAAGCTCGCAACCGCCGTCTGCGCCCCCGTCGTCCTCCTGCTGGAAGCCGTCGGCTACGTCCCCAACATGGAGCAGACCCCTTCCACCAAGACCGGCATCAACTTCATGGTCAACATGCTGCCCGCAATCATCGCGGTGATCTCCTGCGTCCCGCTGATCTGGTATAAGCTCAGCGACAAGCGCGTGGCGGAGCTCCGCGCCGACCTCGAGGCCGGCAAACACGCCTGGGACAAGTAACTCCTTTTCTATTATCCTCCCCTTCGGGGGAGGATAATAGCCTATATCCTGACCATTTTTCGGAGGTAACAATGGAGCGTCTGATCCGCAACCCCATTCTTCCCGGATTTTATCCGGACCCGTCGGTCTGCCGCGTGGGCGGTGACTTTTATCTGGCCTGTTCCAGCTTTGAGCTGTACCCCGGCATTCCCGTGTTCCACAGCCGGGACCTGGCCCACTGGGAACAGGTTTCCTATGCCATGACGATGGAGAACGGCTTCCATGTCTCCGCCAACATGGGGACCGGCGGCGTTATGGCCCCGACCATCCGCTGCCACGACGGGACTTTTTATATCATCAACTGCAACTTCGCCGACAAGGGCAACTTTTATGTGACCGCCTCGGACCCCAAGGGCCCCTGGTCGGAACCCCACTGGATCACGGATATCCCGGACATCGACTGCTCCCTCTTTTTCGACGACAACGGGCGCAGCTATCTGGTCAGCCCCGGCGACGACCCGAGTGAGGACAACCACCGGGCGATTTTCCTGACAGAGTATGACCTGAAGCATGGGAAGGCCGTGGGAAAGCGCACGAAAATCTGGAACAGCGCCCTGCGGGGGGCCGCCTCGCCGGAAGCCCCCCACATTTACCATATCGGCGACTGGTATTATCTGATGATCGCCGAGGGCGGCACGGAGCATTACCACGCCGTCACGGTAGCCAGAAGCAAAACCGTCGACGGCTGGTACGAGGGCAACCCCGCCAACCCCGTCATGACCCACCGGCAGTTCGGCTTTGGCTATCCCCTCGACAATGTGGGCCACGCGGATTTCGTCGACACCCCGGAGGGGAACTGGTACGCGGTGCTGCTGGGCTCCCGCACTGTCGGCGAGCAGCACAAGAACCTGGGCCGGGAGAGCTATATCTGCCCCGTGCTCTGGGAGCGGGGCTGGCCCGTGTTCAGCCCCGGGAGCGGGAAAATCGACTGGACCTATCCCGCCGACCCGGCGCTGCCCTGGACGGAATACCCGGAAGCGCCGGAGAAAGACGATTTCGACAGCCAGGAGCTGGACCTCTCCTGGAGCTTCTGGGGGACGCCCTACCAGGATTTCTGGAGCATCGAAAACAGCGAGCTGAAATTAAAATGCCTGCCCCGGCCCCTGGCGCGGAAGTTAGAGGGCTTTCACCCGGGCGAACAGGAAATCAACCGTGCTGACTGCGTTTCCCTTTTATGCAGGCGGCAGACGGATATCAGCTTTGAAGTCACGGCGAAAATGCGCTTCACTCCTGAGAACAAAGAGGCGGCGGGGCTTGTCATCATGCAGGCGGCAAACCACCAGTTCCGCCTGGAAAAGCTGCGCGCCGAAAGCGGACAGGCCCTGCGCCTCGTCCAGGTTACGACGGAGCAGTGCGGCCTGCCCTTCCTCCCGGGCTATACGGCGGAGACAACGGAGGCGGTGTTGGAACAGCGCCCCGTCGAGGGGGATGAAATCGTGCTGCGCCTGGACGTTGACGGGCAGGATTACAGCTTTTATTATGGGGACAGCGAGGAGCGGATGCAGCCGCTTTTCCTCCACGCCGACGGAACGCGGATCAACCCCGAGGAAGTGGGCGGCATGATCGGCACAACGGTGGGCATGTTCGCCACCGCCAATGGCGGCAACAGCGGCAACGCGGCGGCCTTCGACTGGTTCCGCTATCATCCGAAGGATAAATAAATATATTTCCTCCCCAAAGGGGGAGGGAAACACTGAAAAAGATAGATGTCTGTTGAGTTTTCTCCCCCTTCGGGGGAGAAAACTCAAGGCTGCTAAATCAATACTCCAAAAGATATTACCGGAAAAGGAGCGAGTATATGAAGCTGACGGACGCGCAAAGGGAACAAGTGGAATCCCTGCTGTCCCTGATGACCCTGGATGAAAAAATCGGGCAGATGAACCAGGAGTCCCCCTCAATCGTGGGCGGCTTTGACGTCCCGTTCTCGGAGCTGATCGAAATGCTCACCGACGGGCGGCTTCCCCAGAAGGAATTTGAAAAGATCATGGCCACGGCCAAACAGGACTTCCATGAGGACGACATCCGCGCCGGGCTGGTGGGCTCGGTCATGGGAAACGACCCGCGCAAGGCCAACGAGCTGCAGAAAATCGCCGTGGAGGAAACGAGGCTGGGCATCCCCCTCATCATCGGCTTTGACGTGATCCACGGCCTGCGCAGCGTCTATCCCATCGCCATCGCGGAGGCGGGCTCCTTTGATGACGCGCTGTTCGAGGAAACCGCCCGCATGGCGGCGCGGGAGTCCAGGGCCTGCGGCGTATGCTGGAACTTCGCGCCGATGATCGACGTGGCGCGGGACGCCCGCTGGGGGCGCGTCTCCGAGGGGCCGGGGGAGGACCCCTGCCTCGCCAGCCGCTTTGCCAGGGCGAAAATCCGTGGCCTGCAAAATGACCGTTCCTCCACGGAAAATTACGTCGCAGCCTGCACCAAGCACTATGTGGCCTACGGGGCCTGCGAGGGCGGCAGGGATTACAACACCACCTCCATGGCGGTTTCCCAACTCTACAACGTCTATCTGCCCGCCTTCCGCGCGGCGGTGGAGGAGGGGGCGGCGACGGCCATGGCCTCCTTCAACGACCTCAACGGCGTCCCCTGTACGGTGAATGAATACACGCTGCGGGACATCCTCAAGGGCGAGTTCGGCCTGGAGGGCTTTGTGGTCAGCGACGCCAACGCCATCAAGGAGTGCGTGATCCACGGCATCGCGGAAAACGACGCCGGCGCCGGTATTCAGGCTGCGAAAGCCGGCATGGACATGGACATGGGCACCCATATTTACAGGGACCATCTCAGGAAGGCGGTGGAGGAAGGAAAAGTTCCCCCCGCCGTGATCGACGAGGCGGTGCGGCGCATCCTCAGCGTCAAGGTCTGGCTGGGGCTGTTTGAGCGGCCTTATGTGCCCGAAGAAGTGATCGAAGCTTACGAAAAGGGTCTGCCCCCGGCCCATGTCGCGCTGGCGCGGCGGGCCGCGGAGGAATCCGTCGTCCTGCTGAAAAACGAGGGCGGCGTCCTGCCCCTGAAGAAGGACGCGAAAATCAGCCTCGTTGGGACGCTGGCGGGTTCCGCCGACGAGGTCTGCGGGGCCTGGGCCATGGGCTGGAAAAAGGAGGACTGCGTGTCCATCCTGGACGGGCTGAACAAGGCCGGCGGGAACGTGGCCTATTACCCCTGCGGCGGGCCGGAAGGAGAGCTGAACGCGGCGGAAATCGAATCGGCCTGCGCGGAGGGGGATGTGATCGTCGCCGTGGTGGGGGAAACCGTCAGCATGACCGGGGAGGCGTCCTCCAAGGCGAACATCTCCCTGCCTGGAAGGCAGAGGGAGCTTTTACAGCGGCTTCTGGCCTCTGGAAAACCCGTCGTCACCGTGCTCATGAACGGCCGGCCCCTTGCCCTTCAATGGGAGGCGGAACATTTGCCGGTTCTGGTGGAGGCATGGCATCTGGGCATCCAGATGGGCAACGCCCTGGCCGCCGTGCTGTACGGCGTCGTGAACCCCGGCGCGAAGCTGGCCTCCTCCTTTCCGGCTGTCAGCGGACAGTGCCCGGTGTATTACAACCACCCCAGCACCGGACGCCCCGCGGGGAAGAGCAAATTCACCTCCAAATACCTTGACGCCCCCTGGGAGCCGGTGTTCCCCTTCGGCTACGGTCTGAGCTATACGAGCTTCGCCTATTCCGGCCTGCGTGTGGAGGAACAGCCCGCGTATCTGGATATCTCAGTGACGGTGAAAAACACCGGGGCGCGGCGGGGGACTGAGGTCGCGCAGCTGTACATGCGCGACGTGGCGGCCAGTCTGGTGCGCCCCGTGAAGGAATGCAAGGACTACGCGCGCTTTGAGCTGGACCCCGGCGAGGAAAAAACCGTCCGCTTCACGCTGCAAAAGCGGGATATGGGCTTCTACAACAACGACGCGGCCTACGTCCTGGAACCGGGCGCTTTTGTGATATACGTGGGCGGCAATTCACGGGACGTGCTGGAACAGGAAATCGAAATCCGCTCCTTTTCATAACCCGGAGGCCGCGGGTTCAAATCCTGTCCCTGCAGCCACAGAAATCGACAAATTTCGACAAGAGATTTGTCGATTTATTTTACATTGACTGAAGGTATAAATTCGTGTATAATAACTGTAGAATTTATACCTATGGAGGGAAAAGCAATGGTCATTCGCTCTGCAACAGCCTTACGGAATGATTATGATGGTTTGGTGAAACTATCAAAAGAAAAGGATGAGCCAATTTTTATCACACGCAATGGAGATGGCGAAATGGTTTTTACAACCATTGAATCTTGGGAAAAACGGGAGGCAGAACTGACCCTCCTTGCTGAAATGCTTCGCAGGGAGCAAAACCGCATCGCCGGCGCTAAAACCTTTTCTATGGAGGAAATCGATTCTTTAACAGAGGAACTCCTGAATGAAGGTTGAATGGTTATATGAAGCGCAGGCTGAGTATCGCAGTTTTATACTGTTCTATAAGACAAAGGTCGGAGTCAAGTACGCAAAAGCATTTGCGGATAAAATCCAAAAAGGAGTCCGTCAGCTTGCCAGATTTCCTGAATCGGGAGTTCTAAGAAATGATACCTTGATGGGCAGGTTAGGATTCCGCGCTCTTTTTATCGACCAATATGTTTGCGTATATCAAATACAGGATAATTCAGTTTTGATCTATCATTTGGCTGATGGGCGCGGGAATTATATTTATCATATCTTTGGAATGGATTTGGATGAGCAATAATAGTGTTTTTGTTCGGTTGGTGCAGTAAAAAATCGACGTGTTTCGACACGTCGATTTTTTCACTGACAATGGCCTAAAGATTCTTGACAGGAGATATATCATGCCATATACTGTTTGATATGAAGCGAGGGAGGCTTGATCTGATGGAAACTGCAAAAATATTTACAAGTGGTAGAAGCCAGGCAGTCAGGATCCCGAAAGAATACCGATTCAGTTCCAAAGAGGTATATATCAACAAGATCGGGGATGCGCTGATATTAACACCGGTCGAATCTCTCCCAAGCCTTTTTGACGAAGGTCTTCGGGGCTTTTCCAATGACTTCATGGTAGGCGGGCGTCCGGAGGAGATCCCTTCGGAAAGATATGGTATCCAGTGATGTTTATGCTGGATACGAACATCATCATTTATGCGATACGGCATCCGGGATCAAAGATCAATGTTGTTTTACGAAGGCATCTCGGAAAGGATATCTGTATCTCCGTGATCACCTACGGAGAATTGGAATATGGTATCCGAAAAAGCAGCAAGCCTGACCAAAACCGGAGGGCTGTACAGCGATTTCTTGCGGGTATCCGGATTCTCAACCTGGATATGGATGCAGCAAAGCATTTCGGAGATATCATTGCTGATCTGGAGCGCAAACACATGCGGATCGGAGATCGAGATACTTTGATAGCTGCACATGCAAGGTCTTTGGGATATACTGTTGTTACACATAATACGAGAGAATTCGGACGGGTCGAGGGATTGGTTGTTGAGGACTGGCTTGCACCGATTCTTGATTAAAAGAGAAGATGCTGAAACAATGTCATTAAGTTAGCGCCGTCATTGCGAACCAGTCCTCAGACTGGTGTGGCGATCCGTTCTCTTTTCGTAGGGAAAACGGATTCCCACGCCAGTGTGCGCACTGGCTCGGAATGACGGGGACCTTAACTTAATGACATTGGATGCTGAAATAGTGTTTTTCAGTTGATGTATTCGACGAATTGTGAATAATGGCTCGATTATGAATTCCGATGAAAAGAATAGGATTATGAAGCTCAGATTATTATGTTGGAGCAAAGCCAATGCTTGGAAAATAGTGATGGTTTTAGCAAGCATTTTGCTTCTGCACCATTGAAAATGCTGACCGCATTGAAGTGACCCGTGTAATTGACGGTAGACAGGATTATATGGCGATCCTTTTTTGAAATAGTGTTTTTGTTCGGTTGGTGCATAAGAAAAGGGGCCAGTCCAATGAGTAACAAAGAGCGCTTTCAAGTCACAAGGGCTTGGAAGCGCTCTTTGTTTTGGTAAAATTTCTTGCAATAGAAATGGCTCGCTTGCGTTTCTTATCCCGGCTTTCCGCTTAAAGCGGAAACCGGTTGTTGTCAAGCCTCCTCTCGCCCGGCGCCGAACAGTGCGGCAAACGCTTCCGCAGGGTCGACGGGTACGAAGCTGATGCACTTGCCTGGACGCACGGAGCTGCCGTCAACAAGCACAACGCGCGTACCGACGTTGACAAACAGCAGCTTTTTATCGTAGTCGTAGAAAAGCTCTTTGATCCGGTTGTGCAGAAATTCCCATTCGAGAACGCTTCCACCGCCATATTTGAGCGCAACCTGACCTTCATCACCAGCATCGTCGACAATCTGCTCAACCGTGGACGGCGTCCCTTGCGCCGTGATGATGTACGCCTCGGAAAGACAGCCAGCCTCCGCCCAGTCGAGCAAAACAATCAGGTCTCCTTTGGAGGGTTCCGACAGTTCTTCTTTTGCAAGCGCCATCAGTTCCTCCGGTCCATTCATTTTCGCGAGTTTCGTGCTTGACTTTTTCATGATATTTCTCCTTATATTGATTTCAGTTACCAACATGGTTATGAGGAATGCGGTTTTACCCGAGAAGCAATCCGCCATCATTAGGGCATTTAGGGGATTGACATTCTCGTCAACGCGGTATTAAATAACAATACAGGTTACAACAACTCCACAATCTAATTGGGAGGTACAGTTATGTCAAACAATAGAGGGCGGAATCGCAATTCAGGCAGGTCAAAGAATCATACAGAGGATCGAAAGGCAAGGAAAGATTTTATCAGATTCGATCAGAAAACTGCGCCGTTCCGTCTGTTTGGCGGTGTAAGCGATTTTCCCTGCACTGTGATCCAACTCGTTTCGTCCGGGGAGCCTGTCGCGCACTATTATCCCAAACTGCCGTTGCAGCAGGAAGAAAAGCCCCGGGATTATCTTTATTCCGCGCTGAATTTAAGCGCCGCCTCTCCGTGGACAAAAAATGACTACCTGATTCGGGAAATTGCCATTGACAGCCCGAGTACAGTCACCGCTTCGGTCATCGGGCCAACCGTTTCGGTTTCGTTCCGCGCAGAGCCTTGCACGGAACTGCCGGAGCAGGATGCAACGCCTTTTTTGAAATATGATCCCGCAAGTACAAAAGGGAGCGGACCGATTTACTTCGTCAATATGTCTTCTACCCGGCTGAAGCTCACCGTTCCTCCCGCGGACAATGCTTCGCACGATACAATCGTTATCCTGCAGCCGACACGCCTGGACAAAAGCATCGATCCGAAAGAGGATAGCCCTCAGAAAGAGGATAGCCTTAAGTTTGTATACCGCTTTTCCAGATATATCCTTACGCTGAACGGAAATACCGGTGAAATTCGTTCCTGCCTTTATCCGGAAGCCGGGCTGGAGATGCAGAACAAAGGCAGCGGCTGGTATGCGGTCCATGTGCCGGCGGGCAAAGATTCGGTTGAATGCAGGCCTGAGCTGTTTGACGAGCTGTTGAGAGTTACCATTCTGAAAAATCGGAATAGGAACAACCCCGCTCCATTTTCCTATTATATGCGCAAAACCGACAGCGATTTCAACCATCGGGGAGAGGGTTACGAAGCATGGTTGCGGCCTGTTTATCTGATCAATGACGGGAGGGTTCCCTGCCGGCTCAAAAGCGAAGACTACACCGGTGGCGCAGAAGGCGATGATACAAGCGAGTTCCGGTTACAGGCGGGCGAGATGGCAGCCCGGCCGCTCTCGTATAAACCTGGCACAGCTGAAGATTTTGACAGGATACTGCAGGAACTGTACTCCTCCCCGGAGATTAAATCCGCAATCAATAGACAGAAATGGTGCTTTTGGCGTCCCCGGCTG
The DNA here is from genome assembly GCA_017477525.1 of Oscillospiraceae bacterium. Lineage (GTDB taxonomy): Bacteria > Bacillota > Clostridia > Oscillospirales > Oscillospiraceae > RGIG7114. The sequence goes on from JAFUVO010000008.1 coordinate 22,178, forward strand.
CTGGAGCACGCAGACCAGTTTACGGATGACGAATTGATTCACTGGGCGACAGCCATACCGAATTGGATCATCAGCGAAAGGACGCGAGAGCTGGCGCAATACGGATTGGAAGAAGCAGAAGCCCAAAAAGGGGCTCGGGAGTTCTTTGAGGAAGTAAAAGAATGCTGTTCTGAGGACATCTGGACAATGATACATGACCAGTTGACCGGACGAATGGCGGAAGCGTTGATGGCAGACGGCTTCAGCGATGAACAAGCCCGAACAGCGGCAGAGCGGAAATATGAGGAGCTGTGCGGCTCGCTTGGGCAAAAGGATGGGGGCAGCACGGAGCCTCACTATGCGACCTTTGAGGAGGAAAAGGACGAACGCACAAAAAAAATCAAGGAAAAATGCTGGAAAGCCGCGTCTCTCCAATCGTATTCACCAGAAGAAATGAACGAACTGAACAGAATCTGCGAAGAGCTTGTTTCTTTTATTGAACAATACGAAGACGACGAAGATGCTGACTACTATATCCCCCTCGACAAGCTGGAGAAAATGAACGACGAGGAACTTCTGGACTATGTTGAATCGTACTATGAGCAGTACATTATAGCCTAAAAAAGGCAAGGAATCTCTCATACTCCCAGGGCTTTTTTCCGCAGTTCCATGTTGCCCAGCACCGCAAGATACCGCCGCAGCCATTTGATTTCGTCGGGATTACCGGTTCCGTCTGTGTCTGACGCGTTATCTGCGCCTTCCTCTTTCCCCGTTTCGTCCGTTTTCCTGTTCTTCCGGCAGCGTTCGGAAAGCCTTCGCAGCAGGACAACCAGGGCCTGCCTGCGCGCATCCTTCCAGTGCATCTGAAGGTCGTAAAACGTATCGCGAAACGCAAAGAGAAATCGGTCGAGCTTCCGCACCCCGTCCAGCGTATCGGCCAATGCCTCAAGAAACCTGTTCCCGTCGGCGAATGCCAGGCCCTGCGCCGCAATATCATCGATCTCCAACTGCCAAGCTGCCAGACGCGCGTACATCGCCGGGGATAACCGGACGTTTCCGCCGCCCTCCCTCCACCAATATGCCCGGTCATCCCCTGTCACGTTTAGGAATGTCTCCGTGCTGACCTTGCGGATGGGTCGCGGCTTCTTATTGCCGTCAAACACACGGCTGTCAATCGGTTCATCTCCGGGCGCAAATGCGCTCACTTCGTCGTAAAGTGCCCAGAAATCCAGTCCGAACTGATCCGCCATAAAACGAATCAAAACGTTACGCGGAATAATCCCCTGGTAAAAAGCAAGCTCCTTGTATAGGGTCTTTTGTTCTGAATGCAGCTCTTCCTGGGACGCGGAACCGCTTTTGAGCATGTTTTTGAGCCGCTCGATTGTCTCTTCCCTGCTGTCTTCCGCGGCTTCCTCCATTTCTGTCAGGATATGCCGTGCCCGTGTTAAGGTTTCAACAGTTTTGAATTTGCCATTTTCATCCTGACAGCCATAAGCCCGCGCGCCATCTTCCAAAACGAATGCCCTCACTATTTCAGGTGAGTATGCCGCGAAAAAGTTCAATGAGCTGCTAAGCGAATATGACGATTCCTCTACCCAGCTTGGGAAAAATCTGTATTCGGAAATCCATCCATCTATCTCACAATCGAATTTCCGAAGCAATAAGGCTGTTTTCCAGATATCCCACACACGCGCGTTTGTATATTGTTCATCAAAGAGATGGTTCAGCCAGCCGGTCAACTCCCTCGCGTCCACGATACATCCATTGTAAAGCGCCATCCCAAAGCCTTTGACGTAAAATTCGCGCAGCACCTGAGCGGCATAAAGAACCCGTGCAAAGTGCAGCCCCCCAACCTTGCCGGAGCCTATAGACGCGGAATTGGAATCCCACTCAAATACGGCACACTCCCAACAGTCGTTTTCAAAGTAGTTGTACCAAACCTCGCACGTTTTTCGATCGCTGCCAACTTCCTCCTCCCCCGTGTGCAGCAGCCACAGCTTCTTTCCGAAGACATTGACCTGGTCGATGCGCATCATGCCCCCCTGGTTGAAGACAGTCAGCACCCGTTCCCGAAATTCCCGCCTTCTGTCGCATGGTATTTCTGTATCCCCAATAAAATCTATATATGAACCCATTGTCTCCCTCCTGCATCCTGCCGCATATCAAAGCAGCTCGGCTTGTTCCGTTTCGTTCACAGACTTTCCCCTTTTCCGGCAGCTTTTGCTTTCCGGTGCGGCATTAGCTGGGAAAGCGCGGCCATCGTTTTTCGGTAGCACCACATATTCGGGCAATAGCGTCCGCCGCGGAAGAACGCGCGGTCGTCGCCGTTGCAGCACTTTCCAATCGCGGCAGCGACACCCGCTGAGCGTGAGATTCCCGCGTCGCAATGCACAATAAGCGTTTCGTTCCGGTGTGAAAGGACATACGTTCCGCGCCCGCCCGGCCAGCTCATCATAGGGTAGTGGCAGAGCGCCGCTTTGCGCTCGCCGTACTCGTAAAAATACATAGTTTCCACACGCTCAAACCACCGGGCGGGGCGTACTTTCTCAAACCAGTGCCGGTCGTGGTTGCCGAGAAACAGGTGCTTTTTTCCGTTGAGGCGCCGCAGATACTCCTCTGGCGGCTTCCGGTTCCGGTACATGAAATCCCCCAGAATATAGACCTCGTCGTTCCGTCCTACTGTTTCGTTCCAGTTCGCGATCAGGCACTCGTCCATCTCCTCCGTGGAGGAAAAGGGGCGTGAGCAGCTTTTGATGATGCTGTCGTGCCCAAAATGCTGGTCGCTGGTGTAATAAATCACAATCTCATCCCCTTTCCGCGTCAGCAGGCCCCGCGCGGCTGCCGAATGTCCTTTCCCGTTCAGGATAGTCAATCCGCCGCAAAGCCCCATGCCCCCTCTAACCGCTCCGCCAGCCCGTCCCGCCCTGCATCGCGCAGATTCAGCGCAACGGCGCAGGCCGCCTCCTCCCAGTCCGCCGCGCAATGAATGGAAGGATAACACCGCAAATGGTTCAATAACCAGCTCATGTGCATATCCGATTCAAGCGGCGCGGCGACAGAACGCACACGGTCTTCGTCCGTGTTCCATTCGGAAAGCTGCGCGTAGGTTTCCTCCGCCGTCCGGCCATGCTGCCCCCGAAGCAGGGCGCCGGTTTCGGGTTCGCCGCGCAGGCGAAGAAACCGGCGGGCATAGGAAAGAAGAAAGTCCGTCACTTCCAGGTCCGCCGCAGCGGAATACCACGTCGCTTGCCTGCCCGCGCACTTTTCAAAATGGCCCAGAAGGCCGTGCATGAGAATATGCAGCATCATCCGCGTGACGGACTGCCTATCCTCACGGTACGCGGATATCGTCCTCTCCGGGTAATAATACAGCAGCCTGCTGTCTGTCAGGATCGCCGGCGCTGTCGCCGGACGCGGCTTTGGCCCTGGCGCGTCTTTGATATTCACCGCCGGCAGAAGAAAAACAGCCGGCTGAAGCTCCGGCAGCTCCGCGTCCAATTGCTGCCGTGCCAGGTCGATGATGCGATATGCGCAGGCATCTGTCGATTCGATTCTTCCGCCCTTCCCGATTGCCGTAACCATGATTGCCTCCTGCTTGTTCTCTGTTTTGCCGCCGGGCATTTCCCTCCCCCTTCGGGGGAGGGAAATGCCCGCAACTAAATAGTTACAAAATTTGCTTTTCCCGTGCCGAACCGCGCTCCGGCATTTGGCGCACGTTCGGCAGCACGGTGACGCACTGCTCCGGGGCCATACCCGCTCGGAGCTTGCCGAAATCGTAGACCGTTCCGGGCTCCAGGCCGTTGATCTCGACCTCGCCGTACCCCGGCAAGCCATCCACAAGGCGCATCGCGTAACGTCGGATCTCAACGCCATCTTCCCTGCGGAGGTACACATCGTAGTCGGGTTCCTTTTCCAAGCGTTCAAGCAGCGTAACACTCCGCTTCCATTCTCTATGCTTTATCTGCGCCACGATCGCGCCGTCGTAGCTGACTTCCCACAGGCCGCAGCGGTCAGTGATATTGAGCTTGCGCCAGCTTCCGTCTGTGCCAAGCACTTCCGGCGTCAGAGCGTCGTCATCCCATTGCGCGAAAGTCAGCAGCACTTTCTTCCTCGGGCGGCTGCCGGTCCCTTCCAGCCGGCGGATCATGCCGCACGGGACGGTAAACCTTCCGCCCGAAATCGTGTTGACGCGCAGAGGCCGGGTGCCAAAGTTCGCGAGGATTAGCGGCTTTGCGGGACCGCCAACCTGGACCAGGAGGTTATTGCGAGCTTCCCTCTCAAAGCGGTACGGCTCTCCCTCTGCGCTCCCAAGGGTACTTTTGGAGTGGACAGTCAGTGTCTCCAATCCGTCCTCCGTACGGCTGCTGATGCTGAGATCCGTTGTATGCGTCGGCTGCGCGGCATCAAACTGATAAGCATAATAGTCATGCCCACTCCGCTCGCCGTCTACGCCTGTCGCGCGGAAGCAGTTATCCCTGCCGCCAAACATGGAAAAAATCGCGATCTCGCCGTCCTGTGCGCCAAGGCGGCGCATTTCTCTCTTGATAATACAATAAAACATTTTATTTCCCCCTTTTTATTACCCGTCAAACACTGCGGAGCCGCTGGCGCCCCTCGCGGCGCGCGCGCCCTCGAGCAGCTCATCCAGCGTATATTCGGCGCCGTTCGGCTCGAGCGCGCAGGTAAAATCGCCGTCTTGCGGAAAACGCAGGGTCACGGGGCGGTCGCCCGTATTGCGGACGCTGAACACCGCGCCGTACCGCTTGCAATCAATGAATGCAAGCGCGGGCTTGCCGCTAAACGCGGCCGTCGTCTGGATGACGCCCAAAAGGCTGCCGCCCACCCCGCGGATACGCAGGAGATAATCGTTCAGCCCCGCTGTATAGTCCAGCACAGCGCCGATTTCGCGCCAGCTTCCGCCTGTCAGCTCCAACTGGCTCACGTTCACTTCCGTCGTGGCGTCCACCGTAACGCGCACTTGCTCGGTTCGGCAATTCTCCGCCGTCACCTCCTCCGCCGGCCAGATCGTCTCTGTATAGCCCGCCGCTACACGCAGGAGCTTCCCATCCGGCGTTCGATAGCGCAGGGCGCGATCCCCCTCGTTTTTGACCCGGATGCGTACCCAATCCGGCGGCTCTATGAGGTCGTAGAGATCACTTGCGCTCTCCATGCTGCGCGCAAAGCGCACGGTGCGCGATGCATAGCCCGCCAGTTCCTCTGCCCTCTTTTCCAGCGGTGTATCGACGATCGTCTCATCTTTTCCTTCGCCTTTGTCCCTGGGAAGGGTGCTGAACAGATAGGGGTCCCCGCGCCTGTCGCCGGCAACGTACAGGCATTCCGTTCCGGCCCTGCTCTGAAACTCTGCGCTTTTCAGCACACAGGCTTCACTCTCGTCGAACGCGACGCAAATCGTCCGCATCGGCTCGCCCATCCTTGCGGTTTTCATGCGCTTTTCCAGTGTTTCAGTTTTTTTGTACATATTGGTCTCCTTTCCTGTTTTCCCGCACGAGGCAGTATGCGCAGCATAAATTCAGCCCGGAAATGCAAAAAAGCGCAAGGCAATTATAAGCCCTTAAAAGGCTCATAAAAACCTTGCGCGATGCGCTGAAGGTATATGACGCAAGCAAACTGCTTGCGGAATGTAATCACAGCTTAGCACGGGAGCGGACGTTTGTCAAGAGGATCTTTATTTCGGCTTTTGGCATCTCATCTTATTCTTCCTGAATTACCACGCAGTTGACCATCCCGCTGTACGCGGTGCAGGCGTCGATGGCGAGGATGCCCGGGGCGCGGTAGGGCGTGAAATCGGCGTCCTTGCCGAACATGCTGCCTTTGCCCTCGTAGCGGCTGTGGCCGTAGGAGGTGTGCCAATGCCCGCAGACGATGGTCTTGCCGTCCTCCTTCACCGTGCGCACGGCGTCCATGCCGTTGATCCAGCGCGCGCGCCGCCAGTCGTCCTCTGATGCCTCGCGCCAGCCGTCCATATACGTCAGCCGGTTTGCGCTGTCCACGGCGCGGGGGATCCAACCGTGCACGAATATGTAGTGCTCGGTTTCGTAATAATCCCGCGCCGCGGGAAGGATCGTCTGATAATACGGCGTCTGCCGCGCCGCTTCCGCGAACGCGAGAGGGCTCATCAATGCGCGAATCAGGTCAAAGCCCGTGAGCTGGAGCGCTGTATCATAGGTCCCGTTGCTTCGATGATGGCCGAGCATTACCCCGCGGTCGTATACGACAAGCTCCTCAAACAGGTCCTCGTGGTTCCCGCGGATCAAAATGACCGCGTCCCGTTCCAGCAGGTCGAGGATAAACGCCTGCATCTTCCCGGCCTCTTCGCCGCGGTCGAAAAGGTCGCCCGCAATGACCAGCTTGTGCGGCTGTGCGTCGTCAAAGTAGCCTGCACGCGACAGCGCTGCAATCAGCGGCTCATAGAAGCCGTGTACGTCAGAAACGACATAGTACCTCATGCAATCTCCCCCTCAAATACGTTGATAAAAGCGCGCATCCGTCCAAATATACTCTGGCTCGCCTCTCACAAGCTCCCAGGCCTGCGCCTCCGACATGCCATAGTCCGTCAGGCAGCGGATCAGGTAGGCGTTGTCACAGATCAGCAGTTTATTGTCCTCGTAATACTCCGGGACGTAGATATCCGGATTCTCAGCGCCGTAGCGCGCCTCATAATCCAGATAGCGCCGCGCGGCGTTTTTCGGATTCAGGAACTCGATCACGTTGTCGTGGGTACAGATGCCGATTTCCAGATTCTCGCAGAAATCCGGATACTCCATATAATAAAGACGATCCAAGTACTCGTCAAATTTCTTTTCTTCTTCGGAAGAGCCTGCTTCCAGCCATTTTCTATGAATTTCATCATATGCCTCCCACCAGTATGGGGGCTGCTCATCCCAGAAGCTTACAGCAATCGTCAGGTCAAGATAGGGAAACGCAAGCTTCCAACGGAGCATTTCGCTCAAATACTCCCCAAAGTTGGGAAACCTCTGCGTGATCGCGTTGCAGCCAATTCGTCCGTCCGGATGGCTCCACCCATAGTGCGTGGGAATATGATTGCGTGAAAACCACCACTGGTCGAAATTCATCGACCCAACAAAATCTCCGCTTTTTATAAGTTCTCGGCCCTTCAATGCTTCCTGACCTTCGAAACTTATGGATAGTTCGTCCACAAGTCTGTCGGTCCGTCGGATGATGTCCCTGGCCTGCTCCGGCGTGACGCTCTTACCGCGCATTCGATAGTAGGGGCGCCGTACATAGGTATCATATTCCTCGACGCCGGGGTCCAGCCGCAGCTCGATATCATTGAGCCGTATCATCTCCTCTTTGGTCGGATAGTAGATGCCGCGGAAATGCCCAATATCCGTGACCTCCTCCAGTACGCTCTGAATCAAGTCGATTTTTGCCAACTCACGCCGCTGCTTGCAAATGTCCAAATCCTCCCTCCTCTTAGACAAAACTGTCGTATCAAAGGAAAGTACGCCATGATGATGCCGGAAAACACCTTCCGGCGCTACAGATAACAAGTATTCTAAAAGCTTCATCCCGATTTTCTCCTTTTTCGTTTGTCATACGCCTTGATGCGGGATCGCGTTTTCCGCAGGCCAAAAGCCCTTTCTCAGCAAAATCCTACGCGCGGCAGCCTCTGCCCTTTTGCGCCTTCCTGCGCCAGCAGACGCGCCGACGCCGTTCGGATATCTTCAGCGCACAGGGCTGCGTCTCTGCTGCCGGTTTTCAATGAGCGCAGCGCCAGTTCCTCCACCGCGCCCTCCAACAAACGCCGCGCCTCGCGCCCATTGCCGAAGCGCTCGCCTTTCCGTTCCCGCAACTCACGGAAAAAATCAAAACAGGTTTCCCGCGCCTCCTCCGGCAAGGCAAGACCCCTGTCACAGGAGAGCTTTTGAAGGATCAGGAGCAGCTGCTCGTCGGTGTAGTCCTCGAAGGTCAGTACCTGCGCGATGCGGCTGGAAAGCCCGTGATCCGCCGCTATCAACCGCTCCATGGCGTCCCCATAGGTCGCGAAGATCACCACCGTCTCCGGCTCATTCTCAATGTGACGAACCAGCGCGGATATCGCTTCGAAGGCGAAGGAATCTCTGCCGTCTGCGGGAATCAACGCCCCCGCCTCGTCAATAAACAGCACACCGCCGCGCGCGCTCTCGAAGAGCCTTGCAATTCTCGGTGAAGTATGGCCGACATACTTTCCGATCAACTGTTCGCGTCCGGCTTCCACAAAGCGCCCCGTACCGCAGCCGGCTTCGCCCAGAATTTCGGCAGTCAAGCGCGCCGTTTCAGTTTTTCCAGTGCCCGGCGGGCCGGCGAAGGCAAGGCTTCTGTGCGCCGGGGGGAAGCCGCGGCGGATGTCGAAAACATGCGCGGCAAGCTGGCGGCGCAGTGTTTCCTTTACATTCTCCAGTCCGATCATGTCATCCAGTGCGTCCGCGGCGGAACGGCTGCCCCTGCCGGCCGGTCGATATTTTTGGAACAACAGATCCTCTGTCTGAATAAGACAACCACGCTTTGCGGACACCCGGCTTGCCAGGTTGACCAGATCCTGCTCGGTAAAAAATGCCCCCCGCACGGAACGCAAATGTGTAACAGCCGCGTTGAAGTCGATATCCGGTGCAATATTCACGCCGCGGCAGGCGAGGGCCTGGCGCAGTACGCCGGCAAGGTATGCGTCTGTCGTCTGCCTGACATGAGCAAGCTGAAAGCCGTAGGTGAGGCGCAGCTCATCGATCAGGGCGAGATCGATTTGAGAGGATTTCAGCGCAATGAACACGGGTCCCTCTTTTTCAAGGAAGCTCTCCAATTCCGCGATCACAGTTTCGGAGAGCACCGCGCCGGTATCAGATGTCACCAGTAGCGCGTCTGACGGGCAGCAATTCAGCCGGAACGGTTTGCGGTCGCCGGAGGCAGCAGCTTTCTCTTCATCCAGGAGCCCGTTTATGTTTGAGTCCAGCAGTTCCGGCGAAACCACCAACAATTTTCGTTTGCCCTGCCGCCCTGCATCTGACACATCGCATCCGTTCGCCCCCGAAAACGCCTCCGCAAGAAATGCCTCGACCAGCGGATCCTCCCATTCACCGTCCGAGGGCTGCGGAACCGTAGGCTCCCCCTGCCTGTAGCATGCCATTGCGGAGATGTACGCCGCCGCCTGTCTGGCATAGTACAGATCGTCAGTGGTCAGGATGAGCCGAAGCCGCTGCCCGCTATTGCGAAGGATTTTGTCGATATCCAGCTCAGAGAATTGAGGCGCCGCGCAAAACGTCTCCTTCAATTTTGAATAACTTCCCTCCGGAAAAGCGCAGCAGGCCAGCTTTCGCCTGGGATAGTGCTCCACATTCCGAAGCGGAACACAGCAGCAAATTGTGTTCTCTTTCTCTGCCATTATCATAACTCCTTTCTTTGGCTTTGTGCGTTCCTTCTGCTCTGCTTTCGTTTCATTGAGGGCAGGAGCAACAAAAAAGCGCAAGGCAAACCAGACACTACCGGTGACACCGGCAGATCAGGATGCCTTGCGCAATGCGCTAAAAGCATATAAAAGAGTTCGCAACTCTTGATGTAAAGGGAGTATACCACACAGTTGCTCCATTGTCAAGTCTGCAAGAAAAAGCCCCTCCCATGAATGAACTTGAAGGGGAACATAAAGCATATTATCTTGCCGTTGCATCCTCGCATAAGGAAAAGCGCCTCCTTCTGTGGAAGCGCTTTGCTATATTCAATCGAATACAAAGATCTATCCGTCACAGCGTTTCAGCCCAAATTCTCAGGCTGTCCGATGTCTGCCAC
>JAFUVO010000104.1 GCA_017477525.1 Oscillospiraceae bacterium
AGGATAAGCTGCCCGTCGACGTCAAAGCCGCCATTTACCAGCGGGACGGGTTCAAAACCGTCGTGTTTGATCTGGTGGAGGAGTAAGAGTCTGACCCGCGGGAAGCGGAAAAGCATATCGCTTCTATGCGTAACAAATTCGCTGTCATTGCTCACCAGTCCTCAGACTGGTGAAGGCAATCCCCCAATCGGGGGGCTGGTGGTGGATGTTACGTACATAGGGCGGTTGCAACTGGTGGGGGGATTGCCTTCACCAGCGTGCGCGCTGGTGAGCAATGACAGCGTTTTGGTTTTTGTTCCGCATAATTTACGGACAGCGACAAACACTTTTGCCATTTTGCAAAGATTATCGGCCATAAGTGGCCTAAAACATTTGGAGGTAATATCATGGACCGCAAAGAACTGGAAGCGAAAATCATTGAACTGGTGACGATTTCCTACAAGAAGGCCCCCGGCGAGGTCACGCTGGAGACCAGCTTCAAGAACGACCTGGGCGGCGCCAGCGTGCAGATGGTGGCCCTCGTCAGCGAGATCGAGAACGAGCTGGACGCCATGGTCGCCCTGCAGGACGCCGCCGCCTGCGAGACGGTCGCCGACCTGGTGGACGCCGTCGAAAACGAACTGTAATGATATATTCTATCACACCCCCAAAAGGGGGTGTGATAGAATATCTTTTGCTCCCCTTTCGGGTTTCTTTTCCCGCCGCCGGAGGCGGCGGGAAAAATCAGTAAAAGCTACTATTTTGATTTAGGAGGATACAAAGCCAATGAGCGTACTGGACCCCATCTATGACAGAGCCAAAGCCAACCCCCAGAAGGTCGCTTTTCCCGAGGCGGCGAATGAGAAGATGATGCAGGCGGCCTACGAGGCCGCGAAGGACGGTTACATCAAGGCCGTATTGGTCGGCAACGCGGAGGAGCTGAAGGCCCTGGCCGCCGAGCGCGGCTATGACGCGTCCGTATTCGAGTTCGTCGATATCAACGACGAGGCCTATACCGCGAAGCTGGTAGCAGATTACATCGCCAGCCCGGAGACCTCCCTAAAAAAGGAGAAGGGCCTGCGCCGGCGCATCGCGGACCCGCTGTACTACGCCATGGCCATGCAGGCCGTCGGCGCGGCGGACGTGACCTTTGCCGGCATCGACAACACCACCGGCGACGTCATCAACGCCGGCATGGTGATGATCGGCATCAAGCCCAACATCAGCACCCCCTCCAGCATCGGCCTGTGCTATATCCCCAACTGGACCGGCGGCGAGAACGGCCTTCTGGCCATCGGCGACAGCGCCGTCTGCACCAACCCCAACCCGGAGCAGCTGGCCGATATCGCCATTTCCGCCTGCGACACCGTGCGCGACCTGCTGCAGTGGGAGCCCCGCTGCGCCATGGTCTGCTACTCCACCCTCGGCAGCGGCTCCGGCGACCTGATCGACAAGGTGCTCGAAGCCCTCAAAATCGCCCAGGAGAAGCGCCCCGACCTGGCCATCGACGGCGAGTTCCAGTTCGACGCCGCCGTCAAGCCCGAGGTCGCCGCGAAAAAGGTCAAGCGCGAGAGCAAGGTGGCCGGCAAGGCCAACGTCGTGATCTGGCCCGACCTGAACGTGGGCAACATCGGCGTCAAGCTGATCCAGACCTTCGGCCACGCCGACGCCTACGGCCCCATGCTGCAGGGCTTCAACAAGATCGTCTGCGACTGCTCCCGCGGCGCGCCGGTCAGCGAGATCAAGGGCAACATCATCATCTCCGCCGTCCGCGCGGCGGCCATGAAGGGCTAAGGGGGCGGCATCATGAGTTACCGCATTTTTGCCATCAACCCCGGCTCCACCTCCACGAAAATCGCCAAATTCGAGGACGACAAGTGCCTGTTCTCCAAAAATGTCTCCCATGACGCCGCCGAGCTGGCGAAGTTCCCCGACATGCCCGCCCAGCTCCCCTACCGCAGGGACATGATCCTCGACATCCTCAAGGAAGCCGGCGTGACGCTGGAGGACGTCGACGTGTTCGTGGGCCGCGGCGGCGGTTTGGTGAGCATCGAGGGCGGCACCTACGCCATCGACGATCTGGTGCTGGAACACGCCCGCACCTGCGCCAACGGCGTGGTCCATCCCGCCACCCTGGGCCCCCAGCTGGCCCACGAGTTCGCCCAGCGCTTCGACGCGAAGGAGATGGTCGTCAACCCGCCGGACACCGACGAGCTGCAGGACCTGGCCCGCATGACCGGCATCAAGGGCGTCTACCGCACGGTCCACCTCCACGCCCTCAACCTCAAGGAGACCGCCATCCGCCACAGCAAGGAGGTCCTCGGCAAAAAGTATGAGGACTGCAACTATGTCGTGTGCCACATCGGCGGCGGCATCTCGATCTCCGCCCACCGCAAGGGCCGGATGATCGAGGGCTACGACATCGTGGGCGGCGAGGGCCCCATGGCCCCCACCCGCTGCGGCGGCGTTTCGGTCTACGACCTGCTGGACTACATCGAGCGGGAGAAGGTGGATCTGAAGAAGGTCCGCAACCTCTGCACCCGCAACGGCGGCTTTGTGGACCATGTCGGCATCTCCGACACCATCGAGCTGACGGAGCGGGCCGCGAAGGGCGACAAGTACGCCGAAATGCTCTGGAATACCATGATCTACCAGATCGAGAAGGGCATCGGCGCCATGGCCGCGGCGCTCCACGGCCAGGTGGACGGCGTGCTCCTGGGCGGCGGCATGGTCCACAACAAAGACCTCGTGAACCAGATCACCGAGGCCTGCGGCTGGATCGCCCCCGTCACCGCCTACCCCGGCGAGTTCGAGATGGAGGCCATGGCCGCCGGCGCGATCCGCGTCCTGGACGGCGAGGAGCAGCTGAAAACCTATTCCGGCAAAAAGGTGTTCAACGGCTTCAATTTTGTAAAATAAGCCAATGGCACAGCCTTTACCGACTCTGGCGGTGATGGCGGCGGGGGCGGGCAGCCGCTTCGGCGGGCTGAAGCAGCTCACCCCCGTCGACGCCGCCGGCCACCCCATTATTGACTTTTCCCTCTACGACGCCCGCCGGGCGGGCTTTGAGCGGGTCTGCTTCATCATCCGCAAGCAGATGGAGGCGGATTTCCGCGCCGCCATCGGGGACCGGATGGAGAAATATTTCGAGGTCCGCTACGTCTGCCAGGAGCCGGAGGCGCTGCCGCCGGGCTTCGCCCTGCCCGAGGGGCGGACCAAGCCCTGGGGCACGGCCCATGCCGTGGCCTGCTGCCGCGGCGTGATCGACAGCCCCTTCGCCGTCATCAACGCCGACGACTTCTACGGCGCGGGGGCCTTCCGGGCCATCTATGATTTTCTCGCCGCGCCGCGTCCCGCCGGGGATTACGCCATGGTGGGCTACCGCCTGCGCAACACGGTCACGGAGCACGGCAGCGTTTCCCGAGGCGTCTGCTCCGTCGAGGACGGGCTGCTGCGGCAGGTTACGGAGCGGGTTGAGATCGTCCGGCGGGGCGATGCCGCGGCCTGGCTGGAAAACGGCGTCGAACACCCCCTGAGCGGGGGCGAGCTCGTCAGTATGAATTTCTGGGGCTTCGGCCCGGACCTGCCGGAGCGGCTGTGGGAGCGCTTTCCCGCGTTCCTCTCCGCGGCGGCGGAGGGGCTGCAAAAGCGGGAATATTTTCTCCCCGACGCCGTGGGGGCGCTGCTCCGGGAGGGGCTGGCGCGGGTCCATGTGCTGGACTGCGACGAGGTCTGGCACGGCGTGACCTACCGCGAGGACCTCGAGGATGTACGCCGCGCCGTCGAAGCGCTCAGGCGCGCCGGCGTCTACCCGGAAATGCTCTGGACATAACAATATTGCCCGTGTCCCCCGCCCCGAAGGGGAGGGGGATACGGACTTTTTTGTCGGCGCTGTTGACAGCGGCGGAAAAACCGTGTATAATCCCTAACGCATGACAACTGAAAATTGCGGGGGCGCTGGGGGAACCCGGCTGAGACGCGGCCTGTTCCGGCCGCGGACCCTTTCACCTGATCCGGGTAATGCCGGCGTAGGAAGCATATGCTTTGTTTCACCGTATCGCACGCATCGGGCAGATGTCGTGCGATATTTTTATTTTGGAGGAAAAGCTAATGAAAAATGATTCACGCCGGAGGGTCCGCATGTTGACCGAGGGCGCGCTGTTCATCGCGGCGGCGCAGGTGCTGGGCTACCTCAAATTGTTCGAGCTGCCCCAGGGCGGCTCCATCACAATCAGTATGCTGCCCATCTTCCTCTATTGCCTCCGCTGGGGTTTTGCGCCGGGCATGATCGCCAGCTGCGCCTTCAGCGTGCTTCAGCTCATGCTCGACGGGGCCTATGCCTGGAGCTGGCAGTCCATGCTGGGGGATTACCTGCTGGCTTTCACCGCCCTTGGCCTCTGCGGCGCCTTCGCGCGTCTGCGCGGCGGGTTCTGGCTCGGCCCCGTGGCCGGCGCCCTCGGGCGCTTTCTCTGCCACTTCGTCACCGGCGCCACCGTGTGGAAGGAGTATATGCCCGAGCGCTTTTTCGGCATGGCCATGGCAAACCCCTGGTTCTACTCCTTCCTCTACAACGGCAGCTTTATGCTGGTGGACACGCTGCTGTGCCTCGTGCTGCTCTTCGCCATGTCGAAAAACCCCACGCTGCGGCGCTACCTCTCCGGCGGGGATTTGGAACTGCCCCGCCCCGGTTCGGAAAAAAAGGCATAACAGATTATTTCTTCTCCCGCGTCAAATGCGGTGTATATTTTTCCTGCGCATCGGTAAAAATACCCTCAGCAAGCGATTTGGAGGTAAGATACCATGCAGGAAAAGAAACCGTTCGGCGCGCGAATGGAAGCGTTTTTCGCCGGCAAGGGCTTTTACATTGTGCTGCTGCTGTGCGTGAGCGTCATCGGGGTGAGCGTGTGGTCCATGCTCTCCGGAGCGGCCCGGGAAAAAACGGAGTTCGCCGTCTCCGTGGCGGGAATGGATGAGGCCGGACAGGTCAGCGACGCCGCGCCGGCTTCGCCGCCGGCCCCCACCGCCCCGAAGCCCACCCCCGCGCCGGTCCCCACCGAGGCCCCCGCGTCCGCTGACGCGC
>JAFUVO010000105.1 GCA_017477525.1 Oscillospiraceae bacterium
CCGATGCCGCCGAAATTGCCCATGATGGAGATGCCGGCGGCGTGCATCGCCCCTGTTGTATCCGTGAAGGTGATGGGCAGCGTACTTGTAACGGTAGCCGGCATGGCCTCCACCACCGCGCCGGATTCGTCCAGGGTCGTGAACACCGCCGCCTCCGTGTAGACGCCGAACAGGCGCATATAGCCCGTCACGGCGGCATAGGCCAGCAGCGCCAGGCTCAAGATAATGAGAATCCCGCAGCTCAGCCAGCTCAGGGGCCTGGGCGGCTTGTAGGGGCGAACCTCCCGCTGCTTTTTCTCTTTTTCCGTCCGGTGTTCTCCCAAACGGATATCTCTGCCCCGGTCAAACAGTCCCATAGACGCCTCCTCGGTTTTGACCCGCCATTCAGGTGTGGTGTGTTTGCGCTGAGGGCTGCCGCAGGCGCGGCAGCCCTCAGATTTATCCTTCGTCGGGAGTTTCGTCAAGGGTATAGAACCCGTTGACGAGGACAAGGGTATCGTCCTCCCGCGCGCTGATGGCACCGCCGGCGGCGGGGACCATGTAGAGGTGGTTTGCCTTCAGCGCCTGGCTTCCTGAGAGCTCAGCGGCGTCCGTGGTGTCCACCAGGACCGCGTCCTCTTCCAGGGCGGCCATGGCCTGACCGGAGCGCAGCAAAAATTCCGTTCCGGCACCGCCCGTGAGTATCTGCCCCTCAGACAGCGTCACCGGCGTGAAGCTCCCCGTGGCCCCGCGCAGCTCCCCGGCAGCGTTCTCCAGCGTTTCCCGCAGGGTGTTTTCCAGCTCTGGGCGAACCACGGCGTCCAGATAGCTTTTGGTAATCAGCGGGTCCTCCTGGCTGCCGTAGCTCGATGCGGCGTAGACGGAAAAGGCCCCCACAGCCGCGAAAACGGCCAGGCCCATGAGGATGGCTTTTGTTCGAGAGTGTTCCATATGTATCTCCTTCCGCAAACGGGACGGCGCAGGCCGTCCCGAAGGCCTTGTCACAGCCCGAAGCTGACGGATATGGCGTTGTCCACCTTGGACATGGTGGCGTTGTCCAGGCGGCCCATGCGCTCCCGCAGACGGGATTTGTCGATGGTGCGGATCTGTTCCAGCAAAATCACGCTGTCGCGGCTCAGGCCGCAGCTCGGCGCGCTGAGCTCTATGTGGGTGGGCAGCCGGGCCTTGCCCTGCTGGCTGGTGATGGCGGCGGCGATGACCGTCGGGGAATGGCGGTTGCCCGTATCGTTCTGAACGATCAGCACAGGGCGCATCCCGCCCTGCTCGCTGCCCACCACGGGGCTCAGATCGGCAAAAAAGATGTCTCCGCGTTTGACCACGTTCATGTTTGTTCACGCTCCGATGAAAGAATACGCCCTACACATTCTATGTAGGCTAAGTGTATTCTCTCCACCGCCATGAAAAAATATACACGCCTCCGCCCCGGCTGTCAACAAGAAATTGCTGCCCCTCCCCCTTCGGGGGAAGGGGGGCGTTATCGCTCCCTCCCCGAAGGGGGAGGGAAAAACCAGGTTTACAGATACACCCTCGGGACCCGCTTCGAAACGGAGCACATCAGCTCGTAGGGAATCGTTCCCGCCAGCTCCGCCAGGAGGGGGAGCGGGGCGTGGCCGCCAAAAATCTCCACCGGGGAGCCCACCTCCGCCGCCGGGAGGGCGCTGAGGTCGGCCATGCACATGTCCATGCAGATCCGCCCCCGCTGCGGGGCGAAGCCGCCCGCGACATAGAACGCGGCCCTGCCGCTGAGGCTGCGCAAAAGCCCGTCGGCGTAGCCGATGGGGAGGACGCCCATGCGGGTGCGCGCCGGGGCGGTCCAGGTCCCGCCGTAGCTGACGCGGGACCCGGCGTCAAAATGCTTGATGGTGCTGACCCGCGTCATCAGGCGCATGGCGGGCAGGAGGTTCGGGATTTTTTCCCCGCCGCCGTAGCCGTAGAGCAGCAGGCCGGGCCGCACCATGTCCAGCGCGGCCTCGGGGTAGTTGACCACCGCCCCGGAGTTGGCGCAGTGGCGCAGGCGGAAGCGGATGCCGCGCCCCTCCAGCGCGTCGAGCATGTCCAGAAACAGCCGCAGCTGCGCCCGGGTAAAGCCCTCTGCCTCCGGCCCCGGCTCGTCTGACATCGAAAAGTGGGTGTAGATCCCCTCCGGGTCCAGGTTCGGGCAGCGGCAGGCCCCGGCGACATTATCGACCCCCTGGGCAAAGCGCTCCCCGGCGCAAAGGAAGCCCAGGCGGCACATGCCGGTGTCCAGCTTGATGTGGATGCGCAGCGTCCCGCCGCAGGCGCGGGCCGCGGCGGAATATTCCTCCGCTTTCGCCCGGTTCGTGACGGTTTGCGTCAGCCGGTTTTCGATCAGCTCCGGCACGTACTCCGGCGGCGTGTGGCCCAGCACCAGGATGGGCAGGCCCACCCCAGTCCTGCGCAGCTCAATGGCCTCGTCCAGCCCGGCGACCGCCAGATAGTCCGCGCCGTTTTCCTCCAGCGCCCGCGACACCGCCGCGGCCCCGTGGCCGTAGGCGTCGGCCTTGACCACGCCGAGGAATTTCGTCCCCGCCGGCAGCGCGGCCCGGATGAGCTTCATGTTATGGATCAGGTTGCCGGGCAGAATCTCCGCCCAGGTGCGTTTGGTATCGGGTTTCATTGTTTTACCTTCTTTTTATACGCCTCCCTTATGGGGAGGCGTATAAAATCTATGAATAGCGAAATTCCTCAAAATCGCAGCGCAAAAACTCCGCGTCCTCTTCGGAGACGGAGGCGCAGCGCGGCGCGAGGGACTCCCCGTCGAACCAGAGCGTCAGGGCGCAGTCGTCATCGGCGTAAATCTCCGCCGCGACCAGCGCCCCGCCGTCCTCCTCCCAGGCGCGGATGACATGGCCCTCCGTCAGCGCCCGCAGCAGCAGGGGCACCGCCCCCAAGGGGCCGCCGGCTTCTCCGCCCAGGCCGAGGACCACCCCCTCGTATTCCAGCTCCGTGTTCCCGTCCAAGGCGCGGGCGCGGATGCCGGCGATCTCCTCCGGCTCCACGACCTCCACCGTCAATCCCTCCGCCGTGGCTTCGCAGTCCAGAACGCAGAGGAACACCTCATCCCCCAGGTCCGCCCGGACCCGGGCGGTGAAGCTGATTTCCTCCGCCGCCGCCAGCGCGTCCCGCTGCCGCTCAATTTGCTGTTCCGCTTCTTCCCCGCCGCAGGCGCACAGCAGCAGGCTTATCATCAGTGCAGGCACAAGCGCCCGCTTCATACCGATGCCTCCGTTGATTTTGATGGTTCCCTCTCCCCGGAGGGATTTACAGGGTAATTGCCTTTGTTGCCTCCGGCAGCGCTCCGATCAGGTCCGACGCGGTCATGGCGTACTCCCCCAGCTTCTCCCGGCAGAGCTTCCCCGCCAGGGCGTGGAGCTCCAGCGCGGTCAGCACCGCCCGCTTCTCTTCCCCGGGGAACTGGCCCAGCATCGCCGCCAAAATCCCCGTCAGCACGTCGCCGCTGCCGCCCTTCGCCATGCCGGGGTTCCCGGGCCGGGCCACGTAAACCGTCCCGTCCGGGAAGGCGGCGAGGCAGCGGTGGCCCTTCAGCACCAGGGCGCAGCCGTGCCGGAGGGCGAAGTCACGGGCGTCCGCGATCCGGTCGCCGCCCAGCGTCCCGCCGAGGCGGGCATACTCCCCCTCGTGGGGCGTCAGGACTGTGAAGCCGGACCGCGAAATCCGCCAGTCGGGCCGCTCCGCCAGGGCGTTCAGCGCGTCCGCGTCCAGCACCAGCGCCCCGTCCCAGGGCTCAGCCAGCAGCGCGGAAACCAGCGCTTTTGCCGCCGCGCCCCGGCCCAGCCCCGGCCCCGCGGCGCAGACGGAGCAGCCCCGCAGGCGTTCCAGAGCGTTCCCCGCCCCTTCCTCCAAAGCAAAGGGCATGGCCTCGTCGTTTTTGACCGCCGTTATCTCATATATAGGCGCGGGGACGCCCAAATATACCAGCCCCGCCCCGGAGCGGACCGCCGCCCGGGCGCAGAGGGTGGGCGCGCCGGTGCAGCCGGCGCTGCCGCCGAGGATGAGAAGCTTCCCATAGTCGCCCTTGTGGCTCAGCGCCTTCCGCCGGGGCAGAAGCAGGTCCTCATCCTCTAAAGCGAAGGCTTTTCGCTCGCATTCCGACAAAACCTCCGCCGGGATGCCGATGTCCGTGATTTCCAGCCGCCCGCAGTTCACGCAGCCCGGCTCGACCATATGGCCCGGCTTTGCCATAGAGAAGGTGACGGTGGCGTCGGCGCGGAGCGCCGCGCCCAGAATGCGCCCCGTGTCCGCCTCCACGCCGCTGGCGATATCCGCCGCCACCACCGGGACCCCGGCGGCGTTAACCGCCTCGATGGCGTCCAGCGCCGCGCCGCCCACGCTCCGGTTCAGGCCGACGCCGAAGAGCGCGTCAATGACCACGACCGCGCCTTGCAGAGCGGAGGGCGAAAAATCCTCCACCGCGCCGCCGAGGGCGGCGAAGCGTTGTTCCATTTCCAGCCAGTCCGGCGTGGCGTGTTCCCGGGAGCCCGCCAGCACCGCCCGGACGGGGAAGCCGGCCCTGCGCAGCTCCACCGCCGCCCCCAGGCCGTCCCCGCCATTGTTTCCGCTGCCGCAGAGGGCGACGGCGGTCCCGCCCCGGGCGAGGTAGGGGATCGCCGCCGCCGCCACGGCGCGGGAGGCCCGCTCCATCAGCGTGATGGAGGGAATCTTGTAGTCCTCAATCGCTCTGCGGTCGGCCTCGCGCATGGCCGCCGCGGTGGTCAGTGCCAGCATGGCTTGCCCTCCTGTTCAGTTTTCCCCGCCCCGAAGGGGGCGGGGAATGATTTATTTTTGCTTCGCCAGCTCCTCCTCTTCGAGCTTGCGGTAGGCCACCTTGCCCACGAGGGTCTTGGGCAGCTCGTCGCGGAACTCGATATCGGCGGGCATGGCATATTTGGCGATGTGCTTTTTGCAGTAGTCCATCAGCTCCCGCTTCGTGGCCTCGTCCTGGGGGATTGAGGGGCGGAGCATGACGAAGGCCTTGACCTTCTGCATCTTGTAGGCGTCGGGGACGCCGATGACGCAGCTCATCAGCACCTTCGGATGGGCGTCGATGATGTTTTCCAGCTGGGCGGGGTAGATGTTGTAGCCTGAGGAGATAATCATGCGCTTCGCCCGGCCCCGGAAGTAGATGAAGCCCTGTTCGTCCTGGGTCCCCAGGTCGCCGGTGTAGACCCAGGTGAGGCCGTCGGCGTGGCGGCGCAGGGTCTGGGCGGTCTCCTCGGGATTGTCCATGTACTCCTTCATCACCGTCGGGCCCGCCAGCAGAATCTCCCCCTCCTCGCCGTAGGGCAGCTCCTCCTCGGTCCCCGGCTTCACGATCTTGATGTAGGTGTCCGGGAAGGGGATGCCGATGCTCCCCTCCTTGTAGATGTGGGTGGGGGTCAGGCAGCAGGCGGTGACGGTTTCGGTGGTGCCGTAGCCCTCCCGGACCTGGATCACCGCCTTGTGGTCGTAGAGGAACTTGTCGAACTTCTTCTTCAGCTCCACAGAGAGGCTGTCGCCGCCGGAGAACACGCCCTTGAGGGAGCTGTAATCCGCCTTTTCCAGCTTGGGCAGCCGGAGCAGGGCCTCGTACAGCGTCGGGACGCCGGCGATGAAGTTGCACTTGTACTTCGTAATCAGCTTCGCGTAGCTCTGGGGGGTGAAGCGGGGGACCAGGATGCACCGGCCGCCGTTGAACAGCATCGAGTGGATGCACACGCCCAGGCCGAAGCCGTGGAACAGGGGCATGGCCGCCAGCATCCGGTCGCCGGGGCGGAACATGGGGTTGGTCGCCACGATCTGCGCCCCTAAGGCGTTGAAGTTTTTGTTCGTCAGCACGATGCCCTTGCTGGTGCCGGTGGTGCCGCCGGAGTAGAGGATGACCGCGGGGTCGTCCCCGGCGCGGGGCACCTTATAGTTCCAGGAGCAGGCGTGGCCCAGGCGCATGAACTCCTTCCAGCGGATCACCGGCGCGTCGGCGGGGATCTTCTGGATCTTCCGCCCCTCGGTCAGCATGTAGCCCGCCCGCACCGGGCGCGACAGCGCGTCCTTGATGGAGGCGATGATGATGTTCACCACCTTGGTGTTCTGGCGGACGTGCTCGAATTTGTGGTAGAACTGGTCCAGCGTGATGGCGGTGACGCTGTGGCTGAAGTTGAGGTAGTTTTCGATCTCCTTCTCCGCGCTCAGCGGGTGGATCATGCTGGCGATGGCCCCCACCCGGTTCACGGCGTAGAACATATAGATGGCCTGGGGGCAGTTGGGCATGGCGATCGTGACCCTGTCCCCCGCCCGGACGCCCAGGGTTTTGAGGCTCCGGGCGCACAGCTCGATGTTTTGCACCAGTTCCTTGTATGTCGTGGATTTCCCCATGAAATCGAAGGCCACATACTGCGGGTATTGCTCCGCGGTGCGGGCCACGCCGTCGAACATGCTGCCCTCGAAATAGTCCAGGTGCATGGGCACATCGCCCATGTAGGGCTCCCACGGGGTTTTCGCGGTAATCGTTTTTTCAGCGGTTTCCGTCATAGTGTCTCCTCTCCGGGGCGGTACATGCCGCTACTCAAAGTCAACATATTCCGCGACCTGTTCATCATCCCAATCCGGGTGGGCGTCAATGGTGTCGAGAATGGTTCGGAGCAACTTCGGACTGACGAAACAAAACTCTGCCAGTTCATCTGTATCAAAGCGGTCCCGGAATTTTCGCGCCTGGGCAACGCTTCTTCTCCGCTCGCCGAGACGCACGTTCTCCCGCAGCAATTCATTGAGTACCATATATTCCCGCCTCCATTTCTCATCGCTGCGGACAAGGGCGACGGCGCTGTCCAGAGCCTTGACATACTCGCCCTCCGGCGCGCTGCCATCCATATAGCGCAGCAAAGCTTTCAGCCCGTCGCTGATTGGTCCAATCCTGCCCTTCGTATTCAAAACAATTTTAGCCGCCCCGTCATCCAAAACGATGCCCGTATCCTCACGGCAGCGGTTTTCAAAGGTGTAGACCCAGCGCCCTTTGCCGAAGGGGTCGTAGGTGCAGATGAAAATGACAAAGCTCTTTTTCAGACCTGTGTAGTCCTCGCCCTTTTCCAGAATGTGCAGATCAATCAGGCCCTGATAATACCGCATCCGTTTCGGCAGGCCCTTCTTCTGCTCTGTCTGGATTTCCACATCATAGACTGTCCCGGCCTCGTCCTCCACATACACGTCCAGACGGATGCTTTTGGAGCCGCGGCGCTCCCGAATCGTTTTTTGCGGCTCGGGATATTCGATTCTCCGTATTTTTACCCCCAGAACAAGCTCCAAAAGCGGCCTGCAAAGCCGGGGGTCGCTCATCACCGCGCCAAACATAAAATCGTCTACAATCGTGAGCGTTTCGATGCTTTTGGTCATGGCACGGTCAATACTCCACTTCCTCGCTCAATGGCCGTTCCAGCAGCTCGGGCTGGTCCAGGAGCTTTTTCAGCAGGCGGATGGTTTTGGAGCAGTAGTAGCCGTCGGCGATGCGCTCGTCCACCGTCAGACCGATATCGACGCTGTCGCGCATGGTGACATTGCCCTCGTCGTCGAAATAGGGGCGCTTTTTGCGTTCGCCGATGATAATGAACACGGAGTTGGTGCCCCAGTTGGTGAGGTGGTGGTAGCCGGCGTGGAGGCCGATGGAGCCGAGGTTCGTCAGCACCACGGAGGAATAATAGGGGTCCGTGGCCACCAGGTCCGCCGGGACCCAGCCGTGGCGGTCCAAAAAGCAGATGAAGCGCACGATGGCCTTGCCCAGCCAGCGGGGCATCCGGTTGAACATGTCCATGTTGTCCGTGGAGCGGTCGACGCTGTTGCTGTCCTCGGAGCGGCGGGAGGTGATCTGGCGGTAGATCTCCTGATGGACGCTCTCCAAGGTATCCGAATCCTTCGCGTGGATGAAGGCCAGGGCCTCCGCGCCGCGGTCAGAGAACTGCTTCTTCACCACGAAGGAGCAGGAGACCTCGTTGCGCTGGTAGGTGTTGCGGTTGGCGATAAAGCGGTTGAGCTTGGGGCGTAGGGTGATGGTTTTGAGCGCCGCCGTCACAAGGAGCTGGAACAGATTATAGCGGTACTCCGGCCCCTCCGCGTTTTTCTTTTCCAGATAGGCGTCGATGTTGGTCAGGTCGATGCGCTCGGAAATAAAAGCCTCGTTGTCGGCGCGGTTGGGGTAGATGATGGGCGTAATAAAATGTATCCCGTCGAGATTTCGCAGCAGCGCGCCGTCCTTCCTGTCTCCGAATCGTCTTGCCATAGTCTCCGGCTCCCTGTCAGAAGCTGACGCGCTCGCGGATGTAGTCCCGCACCTGACCGATGGGGATGCGAACCTGGCTCATGCTGTCCCGCTCCCGGACGGTGACGCAGCCGTCGGCGGGGGTGCTGTCGTCGCCCACGGTCTGGAAGTCGAAGGTGACGCAGAAGGGGGTGCCGATCTCGTCCTGGCGGCGGTAGCGCTTGCCGATGGAGCCTGTCTCGTC
>JAFUVO010000106.1 GCA_017477525.1 Oscillospiraceae bacterium
CACGGTCCGTATCGCGGAAAAATGCGGCTTTGACTTCGAATTCGGCCACTACCATCTGCCGGAATTTCCACTCCCCGCCGGGGAAGCGGACAGCCTCGCCTATCTGAAAAAGCTCTGCGGCGCCGGCTTTGAGAAGCGCTACGCAGACCGCCCCGAGGTCCGGCAACAGCTGGCCTACGAGCTGGACATGATCGCCCGCATGGGCTTCGTGGATTATTTTCTGATCGTGTCCGATTTCGTGGGCTATGCCCGGCGGCAGGGCATCCCCGTGGGCCCCGGGCGCGGCAGCGCGGCGGGCAGCGTGGTCAGCTACTGCCTGGGCATCACGGACGTCGATCCTATCAAATACTCCCTCTACTTCGAGCGCTTCTTAAACCCGGAGCGGGTCACGATGCCGGATATCGACATGGACTTCTGCATCCGCCGCCGGGGCGAGGTCATCGACTACGTGAGCCGAAAATACGGGGCGGACCGGGTGGCCCAGATCGTCACCTTCGGCACCATGGCGGCGAAGAACGCCATTCGGGACGTGGGGCGGGTCATGGGGGTGAGCTACGCGGAGGCCGACCGCTGCGCCAAGGCCGTGCCGAACGCGCTGCACATCACCCTGGACGAGTCCCTGGCCTTATCAAAGCCCCTGAAGGAGCTTTATGACGGCGACCAGACCATCCGCCGCCTCATCGACACCGCCCGGGCTCTGGAAGGGATGCCCCGCCACGCCTCCACCCACGCCGCCGGGGTGGTCATCACCCGGCGGCCCGTCTATGAGTACGTCCCCCTGGCGAAAAACGACGAGAGCGTGGTCACGCAGTACCAGATGACCACGCTGGAGGAGCTGGGCCTGCTCAAAATGGACTTCCTCGGCCTGCGGAACCTGACGGTGCTGGACGACGCGGAAAAGCTGGTGCGCCGCGGCGCGCCGGACTTCGACCTGGCCTCCGCCCCGGAGGACGACCCGCAGGTTTACGCCATGCTGGCCGCGGGGAAAACCAGCGGCGTGTTCCAGTTGGAGAGCAGCGGAATGACCGGGGTCTGCGTCAGCTTAAAGCCCCGGAGCATCGAGGATATCACGGCATTGATCGCCCTGTACCGCCCCGGCCCCATGGAGTCGATTCCCCGCTTCCTCGAATGGTCCGCCCACCCGGAAAAAATCGTCTACAAGCACCCGGCTTTGGAGCCGATTTTGTCCGTCACCTACGGCTGCATCGTCTACCAGGAGCAGGTGATCGAGATTTTCCGCCGCCTCGCCGGCTTCTCCCTGGGGCAGGCGGACATGATCCGCCGGGCCATGAGCAAAAAGAAGGAGGCGGAGATCGCCCGGGAGCGCAAGACCTTCATCGAGGGCGACCCGGAGCGGAGCATCCCCGGCGCTGTGGCCAACGGCATCCCGGCGGAGGCGGCCAGCAGCATCTACGACGAGATTTACGACTTCGCCAACTACGCCTTCAACAAGGCCCACGCGGTGTCCTACGCCATCGTGGCCTACCGCACCGCCTATATGAAATGCCGCTGGCCCAGGGAGTATATGGCGGCGCTGCTGACCAGCGTGCTCCACGACAGCGGCAAGGTGGCGGAGTATATCGCCGAATGCCGGGACATGGGCATCGCGCTCCTGCCGCCGGACATCAACGAGTCCGGCGCGGACTTCACGGTCAGCGGCGGCGGGCTGCGCTTCGGCATGGCGGCGGTCAAAAACGTGGGCCGGGGCTTTGTCCAGGCGCTGGTGCAGGAGCGGGAGCAGGGCGGAAAATTCACCGCCTTCGACGAGTTCTGCCGGCGGATGTACAGCCGCGACTTAAACCGTCGGGCGGTGGAGAGCCTCATCAAGGCCGGGGCCTTCGACTCCCTGGGCTGCAAGCGCAAGGCGCTGGCCATGGTGATGGAGCGCGTGATCGACTCCGTGGTCACGGCGGGGCGGAAAAATGTGGACGGCCAGCTGGACCTGTTCGGCGGCGGGACGCGGGAAGCCGCGATGGAGAGCAAGCTGGCGCTGCCGGAGGTGGAGGAGTACAGCCGCTTTGAGCGCATGGCGATGGAGCGGGAGCTGACGGGCCTGTACCTCAGCGGCCACCCCATGGACGACTACCGGGACGCGGCCCGCCGGGCCGGCGCCGTGCCCATCGCCGCCATCCTCTCCGACTGCGCCCGGGAGGAGGGGCCGGAGCGCTTCCCCGACGGCACGAGAATCACCGTGGCCGGCATCGTGGGGGCCCACCGCACCCGGACCACGAAAAATAACTCAATGATGGCCTGGGTCACCCTGGAGGACGACAGCGGCTCCCTCGAGCTGGTGGTATTCCAACGGGCGCTGGACCAGGGCGGGCGCTACATCGGCGACAACGCGGCGATATTGGTCCAGGGGCGGGTGTCCCTCCGGGAGGAAAAGGAGCCGCAGATCACCGTCGACAGCATCCGCCCCCTCTCCGACCTGGATTTCCCCGGCGAGCCGCCGGCGAAACAGCCGAAAAAGCTCTACCTCCGCCTGGACAGCGGCGACAGCCGCGCCCTGCGGAAAATCGACCTGCTCCGGGAGATGTTCATCGGGCGGGACGTGATGGTCCAGTATTTCGCCGACCGCAAGCAGCAGCGCAGCGCCACCTGCCTGATCCACCCCGCCCTCGTGGCGGAGCTGAAGGAGCTGTTAGGTGCGGAAAACGTGGTGGTAAAATAGTGCGGTTTCAGTAATAGCAAGTTCCTCCCCCTATGGGGGAGGAACTTGCTATTACGCTTTATAGACTTCCTCGCCGTCCACGATGGTGGCGACGATGTTGGCCTGGGCGACCTTCTCGATGTCGTCATGCAGGAAATCGCAGTCAAACACCGTCATATTGGCGAGCTTGCCGAATTCGATGGAGCCCATGCGGTCCTCCTGGCGCCACTGGCGGGCGACGTTGATGGTCATGGCCCGCAGGGACTGTTCGCGGGTGATCGCCTCCTTGACATTGCGCGGGGAAGCGCCGCTGATGAGCGCCTCCGGATATGCGCGCTTTTCCGCTGTGTAGACGCTGAGCTTGATGTCCATCATCGGGGAGACCGGATAGTCCGAATGGAAGACCACATTGGCCCCCGCGTCGTAGAAGGACTTGATGGGGTAAGCCTGATCCGCCAGCTCCTTGCCGACATACGCGACTTCCATATCATAACCGCCGGGGACATTCGGCGTCCAGAGCGGCGGAACCGCCGGAATGGAGCCGGTTTCCGCCATGCGGCGGATGTCCTCGTCGGCCACGTATTGCAGATGCGCGAGGACGTTCCGCTGATCCAAGTTGCCGGTGATCTTTTCCGCGTCCTCGATGCAGCCCAGCATGAAGCTTGTCGCGCCGTTTCCGATGGAGTGGACATGGACGGAGAGGCCCTCCGCGTTCGCCGCCGTGATCAGCTCCACCATCTTGTCGTGGTCGTTGAAGCGCTCCAGGCCGTGGTAGCCGGGCTGGTCCAGGTAATCCGCAAGCTGCCAGCCCGTGTGGGCTTCGATAACGCCGTCCAGGAAGGTCTTGACGCCGACGACATGGAAATATTCGTTGCTGTACTTCGCGCGGTCGGCGGTGGCGCGGGCGATCTCCGCCTTCGGGTCCTCCGCGTTCTCCGCGACCCGCAGGTAGGCATAGGTGCGCAGCTTCAGCTTGCCCTCCTGTTCCAGTTCGTAGTACGCCTGGGTGGCCATCGGGGAAAC
Organism: Oscillospiraceae bacterium; assembly: GCA_017477525.1. Classification (GTDB taxonomy): domain Bacteria; phylum Bacillota; class Clostridia; order Oscillospirales; family Oscillospiraceae; genus RGIG7114. The sequence goes on from JAFUVO010000106.1 coordinate 3,674, forward strand.
AAGCTCCACGCCGGCGTCGCCGACGGCGGTATAGCCGGTTTTGAAGGCGATATCCTGCCAGGCCAGCAGGAAGTTTTTGGCGTCCTCCATGGTTTTGGGGATCCTGGGCATGATTTCAAAAACGGGGCCTTCGCAGACGTAGCCGTCCGGCTCGCCGTTTTCGTCCACATGCACCTCCGCGGGGCCGTGTTTCTCCGCGTATTCCCTGTCGATGCCGGCCCATTCCAGCGCCTTTGTGTTGAGCAGCATGGAATGTCCGCCGCCGGTGTTCATAATCAGCGGCTTGTCCGGGCAGATCTCATCCAGGTACGCCTTGGTGACCTTCTCGTCATTTTCGGCCCAGCCCGCCGCCATGTAGAACTCGCGCTGGGGGTTCTTTTCGATGAACTCCTTGATGATCTCGCGGTATTTTGCGTAGTCGGTTCCCAAAACCTTCGAGAGGTTCGCCTGGCCGATGGCGCGGTCGCCTGCCAGATAGCCGTGGGAGTGGGCCTCCAGGAAGCCGGGATAGATGTAGTTCTCGCCGTAATCCAGCACCTGCGCGTCCGCGCCGGCGAGGGCCTTCGCCTCCTCCGCGCCGCCGATAAAGGCGAACACACCGCCCCTGACCAGGGCCGCTTTGGCAAAGGGCTTCTTTTCATCCATGGTGATGATATTGCCGAAAATGAGCGTTTCGGCCGCTTTTGTCCCGGCAGCGCTCTTCCAGCTCTTCTTTAACGCCTTTTCAACCTCCGCGGCGAACTCCTTCGCGGCAACGCGGGTGACGGCAACCTGGTAATCCTTCAGCTTTTCCTCCAGCGCGGCCTTATCCTTCTCCTCCGCCAGCAGGAACAGGGCAGTCTCCCCGTCGTCCAGGTAATGGCTGAACCTGCCCGCCAGCGCGGACTGGTATCTCTTCTCCTTCGCGTCCAGGGAATTGCCGATCAGCGCGCCGGCCGCGCCGCCGGCCAGGGCGCCCACGGGGCCGGCGAGCAGGCCCACCAGTCCGCCGATCAGGCCGCCCTTCCAGCCGCGGCCCTCTGTCGCGGCCTCGGCGCTGAAGCCGTCCTCCAGGGAGAGCTTTCCGTTGTCCTTCTTCACAAGCGCCGCATAGGAAATCTTGAAGTCCTTTTTCCCGGGCTTCTTCCGAAGCTTGCTCAGGATCTGGTAAGCTTCGCTGGGCACCTTGCATTTGACGATGATAACATTTGATTTCACGGTACAAGATTCCTTTCTTTTCGATCCGGTACTCTTTATTTGGAAACGGGGGAGCCCCGCGGGCTTCCCCGCCGTCCACGATGGCGGCGAGGTTTGGGAACGGTCATGGGAAACCGATCTATGCCCAAACCATAATAGTTTATAACACTTCCCCGATTGCCGCAAGCAGATGTGCCAAACTGTCAAATTTGATTTGCCGCGCTGGCGGTCCAGGGTATCGCCAGTTTCACCACGGTCCCGCCGCCTTCACGGGGGCTGATCGTCATGCTCCCGCCGCACATCAGCTCCAGCCGCTGCCGGATGTTGTCCAGGGCGGTGTGCGTTTTGCCGCCGCCGGCCGGGTCAAAGCCCGGCCCGTTGTCTGAAACGGTGATCTCGCTGCCCAAATCCGTCTTCCGGGTTTGGATGGAAATGCGGAGCGGGCGGGAATCCGGGTCCAGGGCGTGCTTGACGGCATTCTCTACAATGGGCTGCACGGTCAGCGGAGGCACCTGGAAGCTGGTATGCGGCGTGTCATAATCGACGAAAAGGCTTTCGTCATACAGCGCCTGCTCCACATTGAGGTAGGCCCGGGTGTGTTCCAGTTCCTCCGAAAAGGGGATGGCTTCATCGCTGGCCAGGGCGGCCAGGCTCTTTTCGAGGTAGGTGTTGAAATCCAGCGTGACCCGCTGGGCCTCCCTGGGATTCTGTTCGCAGAGGTAATAGATGCTCAGCATGGTGTTGTGGATAAAATGCGGCCGCATTTGGAGCACCATGATTCCGGCCTGCTGATGGGCGATCTCCCGCTGCTGGCGCAGATACTGTCCGACCTGCTCCGACAGGATAATGGCATACATCGAAAGCGCGGATATGCCGATACCGATGTCGATGAGCGGAAAGACAGGGATGAACAGATGCACGAGCAGCGCGACGGTCAGCGGAAGCAGGGAGATCAGCATGGCCAAAAAATGTTTTCGCGTCAGGGCCTTCCGCCTGCGGAACAGGCAGTCCAGGTTGACCAGCTCGATGGCCGCCGTGGGGCATACCAAAAGCGAATACCACGGTCCGAAGTGGAAATGGGCGTCCGGCGTCACATAATAAAACAAAGAGCTGAACTGGGCGGCCGCCAGCAGCAATATATACAGGCCCTCCAAGGCGAGCACGGCGCGGAAATGCAGACTTTTCCGCCAGTTTTCCCCGCAGCAATGCAGCAGGAACACCGTCAGCATGGGCAGCGAGACCGAGCCGAGGGACAGGAAAACATCCGCAACGCGCACCGCCCCCGCCGCGGGGATCAGGGTGAAGATGTTTTCGGCGAGGGCGACGCAGGATTGAAAAAAGAGTACGCTGAAGAACACGATAAAAAAGCGCTTGCTCCACCGGTCAATGCTGGGCATGATGACGGCAAGCACCAGCCCCAGACCCATCAGCATGAGCGCCGCGCCGGATTCAAGGGCATATATAAATATGGTCCAGTCGTTCATTCGTCCGCGCCCCCCTGCCAAAAGGGATAACGCAGCTTTTTGAGCTGGGCCTGTATCCCCTCAGGCGTCAGCGGCTTGCGCATAAAGCCGCAGGCGCCGGTGCTCCAGGCGTCCAGGGCATATCCCGCGTAGGCGGTCAGATACACCACATTGGTGCGGGGATTGATCTCAAGCAGCGTCTGGCAAAGCTCAAATCCGCTGGTCTTTCCCAGCTCAATGTCCAGAAAAGCCAGGGCGATCCGGTTGGACTTCGCGTATTGAACGGCCTCCGACGGGCGGGTGAAGCCGGTGATCAGGGCGTTTGGCAGGACCTCCTCCAGAATGGGGATGCTCCCTTTGAGAATGATTTTGTTGTCGTCCACCAGGATGACATTCGGAGCATCCTCGCTCTCAGCCACGGCGTTCAAAAGGAGGTTGACGTCAGCGTCCAGTATTTCCGAGAGCCGGGAGATCATCGTGTAATTCGGAAGACGGCTGCCGTTTTCCCATCGGGTAATGGTGGAGCGGTCGACAAGCAGCCGTTCTGCCAGCTGCGCCTGCGAAATCCCTCGTTCCGTCCTCAGCCTTTTTATGATCTGGGAAAACAGAATGTGGTTCAAACCGTTTCACTTCCTTGGTGGTTCTCCTCCGTTTCCGACACGAAACATGCCACCATGCCGTAGGTGATGGTGGGGCGTATCCAGATTTCGGTGAGCAAATAATCGGTGTATTCGCTGATGGGTTCGAGATGGATGTCGTAATGGTAAAGCGCCGCAATCACCATGTCGATGATGCAAATCATCCACAGGTTGCGCTTGGAGTATGTTTTCCACTCCTTGCGGGCGTAGAAATAGGTGAGGATGAGGAGCAGCAGCACAGACAGGGCGAGGCACACAAGGCGGAGCGCGTAAAAGGCCAGCGGAGGGGCGAACAGGATGTCGCGAAGCAGTATCGTGGCGCCCACGCACACAGAGCACCAATAATTAAACTGCATTGTGGTGATTCGGTATTTGAAAAAGTACATCCACATCATCACCAGACAGGCGA
>JAFUVO010000107.1 GCA_017477525.1 Oscillospiraceae bacterium
CTTATACCACGCCCTGGGCGAGCATGGCCTCGGCTACCTTGAGGAAGCCGGCGACGTTGGCGCCGACGACGAGGTTTCCCTCCGCGCCGACTTCGCGGCTGGCGTTGTAGGCGTTGTGGAAAATGCCCTCCATGATGCCCTTGAGGCGGGCGTCGACCTCCTCGAAGGTCCAGGCCAGGCGCATGGAGTTCTGGGTCATTTCCAGGCCGCTGGTGGCGACGCCGCCGGCGTTGCTGGCCTTGCCGGGGGAGAAGAGCAGGCCCGCCGCCTGTATCTTCTGGGTGGCTTCCAGCGTCGTGGGCATGTTCGCGCCCTCGAATACGCCGATGCCGCCGTTGGCGATGATCATGTCCGCCTCGGCCACGTCGATCTCGTTCTGGGTGGCGCAGGGCATGTAGATGTCCGCCTTGATGGACCAGATCATGCGGCAGTTCTCGTGGTATTCGCTGCCCGGGACCTCCTTCGCGTACTCGCTGATGCGGGCGCGGCGGCGCTGCTTGATGTCGAAGAGCACTTCAAGGTTGATGCCCTTGGGGTCGTAGATATAGCCGGCGCTGTCGCTGAGGGCCACTACCTTGCCGCCGAGCTGGGTGGCCTTCTGGGTAGCGTACTGGGCCACGTTGCCGCTGCCGGAGATCACCACGGTCTTGCCGGCGAAGCTGTCATTTTTGACGGTTTTCAGATACTCCTGGGCGAAGTAGCACAGGCCGTAGCCCGTGGCCTCGGGGCGGGCCAGGGAGCCGCCGTAGCTGATGCCCTTGCCGGTCAGGACGCCGCCGTCGAAGCGGTTCGTGATCTTCTTGTACTCGCCGAAGAGGTAGCCGATCTCCCGGCCCCCGACGCCGATGTCCCCGGCGGGCACGTCGGTGAACTGGCCGATATGGCGGTACAGCTCGCTCATGAAGCTCTGGCAGAAGCGCATGACCTCCGCGTCCGACTTGCCCTTGGGGTCGAAGTCGCTGCCGCCCTTGCCGCCGCCCATGGGCAGGGTGGTCAGGCTGTTTTTCAGCACCTGCTCAAAGCCCAGGAACTTCAAAATGGAGGCGTTTACGCTGGGGTGGAAGCGCAGGCCGCCCTTGTAGGGGCCGATGGCGCTGTTGTACTGCACACGGAAGCCCCGGTTGACCTGGACCTTGCCGCTGTCATCCACCCAGGGCACACGGAACTGGATCAGGCGCTCCGGCTCCACAAAACGCTCCACAATGCCGTTGGCCTCATACTCCGGGTGCTTCTCCACGATGGCCTCCAGGCTCTCCAAAACCTCCGTGACCGCCTGCAAAAATTCCGGCTCGTTGGGGTTGCGGGCCTTGACGGTGTCCAGCACACGGTTCAAATAAGCGTTCTTCATAATCTGCCTCCTAAGTAAATTTTGAAAAAACGTAACAATTTCGCAGCCTTATGTATTCTTCCCCTTTGGGGAAGAATACATAACAGAATTTTATCTTTTCTGCATTTCCCTCCCCCCTTTGGGGGAGGGAAATGCCCGCGGCGAAGTCGTTACGAAAAAACCTTTCTTATATTATGCAGATTCCCTCCGTTTGTCAAGAGATTTTAGGATAAAAATGCAGGTTTTTCCAGACGGACTTGCATAATTTCCTGCAATGTGCTATGATAGGGCCATAAAGGGGGACTTGATATGGCACAGAGGATTTATGAGGGGGACGCCTATTCCCGCGCCTTTGACGCTTATGTCACCGGCTGCGCCCCGGGGAAGGGCGGCTGGCTGGTCACGCTGGATCGGACGGCCTTCTACCCGGAGGGCGGCGGACAGCCGGGGGATATGGGGCTTCTGGGCAGCGTTCGCGTGCTGGACACCCGGGAAAAAGACGGCGAGGTGGTCCATGTCTGCGGCGCCCCGCTGGAAACGGGGGCGCACGTCCACGGGGAAATCGACTGGGCGCGGCGCTTTGACCACATGCAGCAGCACTCCGGGGAGCATATCGTCAGCGGCCTGATCTGCGCCCGCTTCGGCTGCGACAACGTTGGCTTCCACCTCGGGGCGAAAAGCGTCGTGATCGACTTCAACTATCCCATCCCGCCGGAGGCGCTGCCCGGGATCGAGCGGGCCGCCAACGAGGCCATATGGGAGAACCGGCCCTTCCTGGTCAGCCATCCCGGCCCGGAAGCGCTGGCCGCGTTGGAATACCGGAGCAAAAAGGAGCTCCACGGCGACGTGCGCATTGTGGAGTGCCCCGGCGCGGACCGCTGCGCCTGCTGCGGCACCCATGTGAAGAGCGCCGGGGAGCTCGGGCTGATCAAAATCACCGACAGGAAACCCTTCCGGGAGGGGGTGCGGCTGGAAATGCTGGCCGGGGCGCGGGCCTATGACTATGTCTGCATGGCTGCGGCGCAGAACCACGCGGTTTCGGTGCTGGCCAGCGTCCCGGAGGGCGGCACCGCCGGGGCGGTGGAGCGCCTGCAGGCGGAGCTGGCGTCGGTCAAATACCGTTGCGTGGGACTGGAAAACCGCGTCTTTGCCCAGTACGCGGAGCAGTACGCCGGCAAGGGCGACGCGCTTTTGTTCCTGGACGGCCTGACGCCGGAGGCGCTGCGCCGCTGCTGCCTCGCCGTCGCGGAGCGCTGCGGCGGGCGCTGCGCGGTGTTCAGCGGGGAGGACGGGGAGTTTCACTACGCCGTATCCGGTTACGACGCCAAGGCCCTCAACGCCGCCCTGCATGGACGGGGCGGCGGCAAAAACGGCTTCGCCCAGGGCAGCGCCGCCGCCGCGCGGGCGGAGATCGAGGCGTATTTTCTCAAATAAAATCTCCCCGCCTCCGGCGGGGAGATTTTATGCTTACGGGTTAATGGTCTTTGCAAAGCTGATTGTGCGGTCATTGTCCCTGGATACCACCACGACGACGGGGCTGCCGCTGCGCAGGAGGTAAACGCTGGAGCATTCGACGGATTCGCCGGGTTCGACCTCCTCGAAGAGCTTCTCATCCTCGGGAACCGACCCCGCGTACAGCGCGTTATCCAGCCCATAGCCGTCCTGCAGGACAAAAGCGGTATAGTTCCAGTAGAAGGCGGATTTTTCCGTCTCGCCGTTGGTGTAGTTATAGTAGACGCGGATGAAATCCTCGCCATTCTCGGTCTTGCCCGTTTCCCAGCGGCTGACGGCGCAGTCGGGGATGCTCTCGGCAAAGCCGTTCAGATAGTCGAGATTTCCGTCTGTCGGAATCACAAAGGGCTCCGCCGGCGCGCCGCTGAGGGCTTTGGGGGAGGTGTAGTAGATCACACCGTCGTCATCAACGCGCAGGCGCAGGGCGACCACGCCGCCCTCCGGGTTATATTTAAAACAGGTCGCGGCGCGAATGCTTTTTCCCGGCGCCATGGTCAGATAGCTGTAATCGTCCTCGGGCACACCGTTGTACCAGGTCCATGCCCCTTCCAGGAACTGCCCATCCTGCGCCGCTTCCATGTTCAGGGTCCTTCCGGCTGAGGTCAATTCGTTGGAGGTGTTCGTAAAGGTGTAATAGAAACGAATGATGTTATCCCCTTCCTCGGTAAATGCATCCGCGCCGAGGATTTCGACAGCATAACCGCCCGTTTCCCCGGACACGGCGCCGGCAGAAGGCTCGCCCGCGGGGATTTCATTCGGCGCGAGCAGATTGTCCCAGTCGGCGTCACCGATCAGTTCACCCAGGCCGCTGAGGATGTCCTCGATGTTCCCGGAGCCGTTGGCCTCATAATCCGCCTGCTCCGCCTCTGTGAGCCTGGTGAATATCATATCCCCTGCCTCCGAGCTGACGGTCAGGACATCATCGGCATAGGTATAGTTCATGGCCTCCCCGGACTCCGGCTCGGTGATGCTGTTCTCGTCCCAGGACATGGGAACTTTTTCACCGAAGGATTCCAACGCGCCGCTGCCGTCCTCATTCAGGAAGAGATAGACTTTGAAGCCCATCGACATCATCATCTCAAACTCTTCGCTGTTCGCATCCTCAGATGTCATGCCGGTCAGCTTATAGGACCCCGCCTGCTGCGGAAGCGAGGGCGTGGGTTCCGGGGTGGGTTCCGGCGTGGGGGCCGGGGTAGCGGTGGCGGCGGGGGCAGCGGTTTCCGTAATGGCTTTTTCCGTCGCGGCCTGTCCCCCGCAAGCCGCCAGACCCAGCGCCAGCGTCAGCGACAGGGCCGCGGATATTATCCTTTTCATGTAATGTTACCTTTCCTTTCATAGATATAGAGGCAGGATAGCAGATGATTGTATCTTTTCAGCATCCGTAAAAATGAAATCCACCGGCGCGAAACCGGTGGATTTTGATTACTCGTGATCCGATGCAAGCCGCTCGCGAAAGAGCAGGGAGATGCACCAGATCGCCGCCAGTCCCACGAGGGTATACACCACGCGGCTGACCGTCGCGGTCTGCCCGCCGAAGAGATAGGCGACAAGATCGAACCGGAACAGTCCGACGCAGCCCCAGTTCAGCCCGCCAATGATTGCGAGCACCAGGGCAATACGATCCATTATCATGCCTTTTCGCTCCTTTTCCCATTGGAATCGCGTTTAGCATGTCCCGCGGAACGTAAAATTATTCGGTTGTCATATTTTTGCTGGTGAAATACTATTTTATATGAAAAAACCGTCCCGCGGTGAGATACAGGACGGTGATTTTTCATTGTAAAGGCGCTTATTGCATGGCGCTGAACTTGCGGGCCATTTTGGACTTTTTGTTCGCAGCGTTGTTGCTGTGGATCAGACGCTTTCCCGCGGCCTTATCGACGGCTCTGACAGCGGCCTTGTAGGTGCTGGCAGCGGTCTCCTTATCGCCCTCCGCAACCGCCGTATTGAACTTCTTCAGCGCAGTCTTCAGCGCGCTCTTCGCGGCCTTATTCTTCGCATTGCGGGCCTTCGCGAGCTGGTCACGCTTCGCGGAAGATTTGATATTCGGCATTTTCTTCTCGCCACCTCCTCCATATTCAGATCGCGGCCAAATGCGCGTGATACGGCACGGCATATGGACTTACAGAAGCTTATTGTAACAACAATACCTGTAAATTGCAAGCATTTTTTTCGCAACTATTATATTTTTTTTGTAATAATTTAGCGCCTCTATGTTTTCCTGGCTTTAGGGCACTTATGGCCGGAAATCTTCGCAAGACTGGTGAGCAATGACAGCGAATTTGTTACGATTTGGAAGCGTCATGCTTTTCCGCTTCATGCGCTCCGGCGAAGGAAAATGTACGCGACCAAACAGTTTCCTCTTTTTGAACAGTCACACGGGGGTTTCGTACTTGATTTCGATGCAATATAGCCTATTGACAAAACAATCAGCGGAGAATATACTTTTATTAGTTCAAATTCCATACAGCAATTAAAAGATAGAGGCGCGGTTACCATCACTACCGCCGGCGGGAGCAGGCTTTGGCAAAGCCGGTTCCGGCGGGAAAGGGGTTGCCGCCGAAGGGGAAGCGCTGCCGGCTTCTCCCTGGGCGAACGGAGAACATCCGTCCGACTGTCGCGCAAGCGGAGAGCTATGGATTAGTTGCGTCTGACCCGGGGCGGGGTTTTTCAACAAAGCTGCGCCGCGGTGTGCGACGATGTACGGCCGATGCTTTTCCGCATCGGTTTTATTTTTAAAGGAGTGTCGAATTATGAGCAAAGCCAGGATTTTCCAGGGCGCCGCTACCGCCCTGATTACCCCTATGACCGAGGAAGGCGTCGATTATCCCGCCCTGGGCCGGCTGATCGACTGGCAGATTGCACAGGGCATCGACGCGCTGGTCATCGCCGGCACCACCGGTGAAAAGTCCACGCTGAACGACAGCGAGCACCGGGCCGTGCTGGAATTTTGCATGGAGCGCATCGACCACCGGGTCCCGATGATCGCCGGCACCGGCTCCAATGACACGGCCTACTGCCTGTCCCTGAGCCGCCACGCCTGCTCCATCGGCGCGGACGCGCTTTTGGTGGTGACGCCCTATTACAACAAGGCCACCCAGAATGGCCTGGTCAAAACCTACAAGCTGATCGCCGACGCCTCCACCAAGCCCATCATCGTCTACAACGTCCCCTCCCGCACCGGGGTGGGCATTGCGCCGGACACCTATGCCGCCATGGCGGAGCATCCCAACATCGCCGCCATCAAGGAGGCCAACGGGGATATCTCCAAAATTGTGGAGACCGCCTCCCTCGTGGGCGACAGGCTCGACATCTACTCCGGCAACGACGACCAGATCGTCCCCATCCTCTCCATGGGCGGAAAGGGCGTGATCTCCACCATGTCGAATCTGATTCCGAAGGAGACTGCGGAGCTCTGCGCCCGCTTCTTCCGGGGCGACGTCGCCGGGGCCGCGGAGATGCAGAAGCGCTATATTCCCCTCATCCGCTCCCTTTTCTGTGAGGTCAACCCCATCCCGGTCAAGGCCGCGATGGCGAAAATGGGCTTCTGCGAACCCTATATCCGCCTCCCGCTGACCGAAATGGAACCGGAACACGCGGAGGTCATGTACAGCCGTATGCGGGAGCTGGGACTGATTGCGTAACACACTTCTGAACGCTTTCCCCGCCCGGGGCGGGGAAGGCTTCAAAACACATCGGAGGAAACAGAAAATGAATATCATCATCCACGGCGCCGCCGGGCGCATGGGAAAAATGATGGAAGAGAAAATCCGCTCCAGCACACAGGGGGCCGCCGTGGCGGCCCTGGTGGACGCCAACCCGCCGGCGGGAGGCTTTGCCTCGCTGGAAGCTTACACCGGCCCGGCAGACATGGTGGTGGACTTTTCCAACCATGCCGCGACAAAATCGCTGCTTGACTACTGCCTCGGGCGGAATCTGCCTGTGGTCATCGCCACGACGGGCCACACCGGGGAGGAAAAAGAGCTGATCGGCGAAGCCTCCAAACAAATCCCTGTATTCTATTCCGCCAATATGTCGGTGGGGATCGCGGTGCTGGCGGACCTGGCGAAGCGGGCCGCGGCGGCGTTTCCGGCGGCGGATATCGAGATCGTGGAGATCCACCACAATCAAAAATTGGATGTCCCCAGCGGTACGGCGCTGATGCTGGGGGAGAGCCTGCGGGAGGTCCGCCCCGGCGCGGTGCTGCTGGTGGGGCGGCATGAGAACGGCAAGCGCACGGCGAAGGAAATCGGCGTCCACTCCCTGCGCCTGGGGAACGAGGTGGGCATCCACGAGATCATGATTTCCACCGGGAGCGAAACACTGACGCTCCGCCACCAGGCCGTGAGCCGCGCCCTCTTCGCCGACGGCGCGCTGGCCGCGGCAGAGTTTCTGCGCCATCAGCCCCCTGGGCTGTATTCCATGCGGGATATGCTGACATAATCAAATCTGATATGATGTGTCCGCCCTTCGGGCGGGCACACCATACGAAAAGGAGAAAATATATGATGGATGCCCAGGAGATTATCAATTATATCGCCTCCGCGAAAAAAAAGACCCCGGTCAAGCTCTATGTCAAACAGAAAAATTACATCGACTACGGCAGCGCAAAGGTATTCGGGGCCGGGGACAACATTGTTTTCGGCGACTGGCGGGAGCTGAAGCCGATTCTTGAGAAGAACCGGGAGGACATTATTGACATCGTCATTGAGAACGACTGCCGCAACAGCGCCATTCCGATGCTGGATTTGAAAGACATTCCCGCCCGCATCGAGCCGGGGGCCATCATCCGGGAGCAGGTGGAAATCGGTGAGAACGCTGTCATCATGATGGGGGCCATTTTGAACATCGGGGCCAAAGTGGGGAACGGGACCATGATCGACATGGGCGCGGTCCTGGGCGGAAGGGCCACAGTGGGGAATCACTGCCATATTGGGGCCGGCGCTGTGCTGGCGGGGGTGATCGAACCCGCCTCGGCCACGCCCGTGGTGATCGAGGACGACGTGCTGGTCGGGGCCAACGCCGTGGTGATCGAGGGCGTCCATGTGGGCGCCGGGGCCGTCGTGGCAGCCGGGGCCGTCGTGGTGGAGGATGTGCCCGCCAACGCGGTGGTGGCGGGCTGTCCCGCCCGGGTCATCAAGCAGAAGGACGCGGGCACCACACAGAAAACCGCCCTTCAGGACGCCCTGCGCAGTTTATAAAGAATCGGAAAGGAACAGACAGAGTTATGACAGACCGTTTACCCTTTACCCTGGACGACGCGAAGCGTTGGCGGGAACAGTGCCCCACGCCTTTTTATATTTACGACGAGGCCGGCATCAGGAAATGCGTGACCGACCTCTACAAGGCTTTCTCTTGGAATCCGGGCTTTAAGGAGTACTTCGCCGTAAAGGCCACGCCGACGCCGGCGATTCTGCGGCTTCTGCACAGCATGGGCTGCGGCTGCGACTGCGCCAGCGCGCCGGAGGTGCTGATGAGCCGCCGCTGCGGCATCCAGGGCAGCGAGATCATGTTTTCCTCCAACGAAACCAGGCCGGTGGAATACCGCGCCGCCCATGAGGCCGGGGCCATCATCAATTTAGACGATCTCACCCAGATCGAGATCATGGAAAAAGCCTGCGGCATCCCCGAGACAGTCTGCTGCCGCTTCAACCCCGGCACCTTCCGCAACACCAACGACATCATGGGCCACCAGTACGACTCAAAATTCGGCATGACCCGGCCCCAGCTCTTTGAAGCCCTGCGGACGCTGCGGGACAAGGGGGCAAAGCGCCTCGGCGTCCACGCCATGCTGGCCAGCTGCTCCCTGGACAACGGTTATTACCCCGCCCTGGCGCGGGAGCTGTTCGCCCTGGCCCTGGAGCTGCGCAAGGCGGACGTGCATCTGGACTTCATCGACCTCTCCGGCGGTCTCGGCATCCCCTACCAGCCCTGGGAGCGGCCCGTCGATATCTTCGCCATCGGGGAGGGGGTGCGCAAGGTCTACGACGAGATGCTGACAGCCAATGGCATTTCCCTGTCCCTGTTCATGGAGATGGGCCGCTACATCACCGGGCCTTACGGCTATCTGTTGACCACGGCCATTGGGAAAAAACACATTTATAAGGAATATATCGGCGTGGACGCCTCCGCCAGCGATTTGATGCGCCCGGCCATGTACGGCGCCTACCACCACATCACGGTGCTGGGCAAGGAGTACGCCCCGGCGGACACGACCGTGGATATCGTGGGCTCCCTCTGCGAGAACAACGACAAATTCGCCGTGAACCGCCCCATGCCCGCCATTGAGGACGGCGACATTCTGGTTATCCAGGACGCCGGCGCCCACGGTCACGCCATGGGCTACAACTACAACGGCCGCCTGCGCTGCGCGGAAATGCTCCTTTCCGAGGACGGCAGCGTCCGCATGATCCGCCGCGCGGAGACGATCGACGATTATTTCGCCACGCTGGATGTGGACAGCGAATTTGTCCGGGCATGATACCGCCGCTGAATGAGACTGTCTACGGCGCAAAGCGCAGCGCCATCCGGGAGTACTCGGCCCTGGCCCGCTCCACCCCCGGCTGTGTTGCCCTCACCCTCGGGGAGCCGGAATTTGACACTCCGGCCCCTGTCCGGGCCGCTGCCATAGAATCCTTAAATTCCCATGAGACGCACTACATCCCCAACAACGGCGCCCCCGCGCTGCTCGAAGCGCTGTCCGCCTACGAAAAGCGGCAGAACGGCCTGGACTACGCCCCCGGGGAGATCATCGTCACCGCGGGGGCCACAGAAGCGCTGTTTGTGGCCCTCTTCGGGATTTTGAATCCGGGGGACGAGGTTTTGATTCCCGTCCCGGCCTTTGTGCTCTATGAGGAAATCGTGCGGCTCTGCCGGGGGGTTCCCGTGCGCTTTGACACCGCCCCCGACGGCTTCCAGCTTGACCCGGAGCGTTTCGCCGCCGCGATCACACCCCGGACAAAGGCCATTGTGCTCAACTCCCCCAACAACCCCACGGGCTGTGTCTACACGCGGGAGAGCCTGGACGCCATCGCGGGAATTTTGGCGGACAAGCCTGTATTCGTCGTCTGCGACGAGGTTTACCGGCGGCTCTGCTATCTCCCGGACTGCCCGGCCTTTTCCTCCCATCGGGAGCTGCGTGACAGACTGCTGGTTGTAGACAGCTTTTCAAAGCCCTGGGCCATGACCGGCTGGCGCATGGGCTGGCTCATGGCGGACGCTGCGGTAAAGGAGCGTTTGGAGCTGCTTCACCAGTATATGGTGGTCTCCACCCCCGCCCCCTTCCAGCGGGCTGCCGCTGCCGCGCTGGACTGTGACTGCGCGCCAATGCGGGAGCTTTACCGGAAGCGGCGGGACCGGGTGCTGGAACGCCTTGCCGCCATGGGGCTGGACTGCCCCCGGCCAGAGGGGGCTTTCTACGCCTTCCCATCAATACAGAAATTCGGCCTGGATTCCGGGACATTCTGCGCCCGCATGATCCGCGAGGCCGGCCTCGCCGCGACCCCCGGCTTCTGCTTCGGCGGGGAGGGGCATATCCGGTTGAGCTATTGCTGCGCGGACAAGGTTTTAGAGGAAGGCTTGAACCGGCTGGAGAAATTTATTGACAGGCTGTGACGGGAAAGATAGAATGAAATATAGATTTCGATGATGGGAGTAGTTTGCATGGCTTTGGCCTCAGAATTATCTTACAGCTTCGCTGATACGCTGAACTGGGAAAATGAGGAACAAATTGAACTTATTGATGGAGAGATTTCTTTGATGGCCACCCCGCTGCGGGTGCATCAGGAGATTCTTTCGGCTCTGTTCCTGCAAATTGCGAACTATCTTTCCGGAAAACAGTGCCGGGTATATCCTGCTCCTTTCGCTGTCCGTCCTTTTGAGAAAGAAGGCGACGCGCCGGAGGATGTTGACACGATGCTTGAACCGGATATCACAGTGGTATGCGACCCCGCAAAGCTCGACAAGTACGGATGCAAGGGCGCGCCGGATATGGTGATTGAAATTCTCTCCCCCTCCACCCGGCGGAAGGATTTGCGTATAAAGTATCAAATCTATCAGCGCGCCGGCGTACAGGAATATTGGATTGTCGACCCTGACATAAAAATTGTGCAGGTGTTTCAGCTTGAAAACGGTGTTTATAACGCCCCTGACCTCTATACTGCTGTGTCCACTGTACCTGTGGGACTCTGGGATGATTTCAGTATTGATTTGAACCCGGTGTTCGCGGTGAATTAAAAAAGGGGCTGTGAAAAAAAGGAGAGCAATGTCCTGGCTTTCACAGCCCCAGCTCTATTGACAGGAAAAAACATAGGGGGAATAGGAAAAAAGCGCATAATTCCCCC
>JAFUVO010000054.1 GCA_017477525.1 Oscillospiraceae bacterium
CATATCCCGCTGGGCATTGAAGGCGTAGCCATCGTTTACTGTCCGGTCCATATGGATGGCAAGGCTCGGAATCACAAGCAAATCCCTGTCGATATTGATCAGACGGCTTTCAATTCCCTCAGCTGTGCGGAGCAATACCCGCCCCGCCACAGACAATGGCCTGTCCAGCCAGGTTGAGAGGATCATGCCGCCATATCGCTCCGTGTTCAGACGGAGCAGGCTGTCTTCTACGGAAAGCACCGGATTTGGTTTCACACGGAATGTGGGAGAATCCGTGTGGCTTGCCATGAGCTGGAACCCCAGCGGCTTTTCATGGGGCAGCCGGAAGGCAATCAGGCTGGAACCGTTGCGTGTCGTAAAATAGCCATGATCGGCTTCCAGTTCCCAGGCTTCCCCCTCCCCCAGGCGGCGAAAGCCGGCATCAAGAAGCGTGTTTGAAATGTTTTTGACGGTGAAAAAACTGTTTGGGCACTTATCCAGGAAGCCCATCAGCGCCCGGCAAAGATTTTGCGCGTCCATATTACCCCTCCATGAAGAACTGTCCAGGACCCAAAGGGTTCTGAACAGTTACAGTATCGGTATATTCAGATGCCCGTTTACTCCTGCTTCTCCCCCAGAATTTTCGCGAGTTCTTCCATAAAGGTCTGGATGTCCTTGAAAGAGCGATAGACGGAAGCGAAACGAACGTAGGAAATCTCATCCAGGCTTTTCAAGCGCTGCATCACCATTTCGCCGATACGCTCGGACTGTACTTCGCTCTCCAGCCGTCCCCTCAGCTCCTGTTCCACTTCATCCGCTACCGCCTCGATCTGGGACATGCTGACCGGGCGCTTTTCACAGGCCCGCACCAGACCGTTGATTATCTTTACGCGATCAAAGGACTGGCGGGAGCCGTCACGTTTGATAACCATGAGGGGCATCCGCTCGATAATCTCAAAGGTTGTAAAACGCTTCTGACAATCCAGACATTCTCGCCTGCGCCGGATGGTGGTTCCATCATCCGCAGGCCGGGAATCAATAACTTTGCTGTCAGAGTATCCGCAATAAGGGCATTTCATTTCCGATCCCCTCCGATGTTATTTTGAATTTCCCCTTTTGACCGTTTCTCCCCTGCCTCCGGCAGGGGAGAAACCTGTAAATCCACAATACACTCTTTGCAACTATTTTAATATATCACGAATCCCGCTCAAACGCAAGCTTATTTTCCGCGCCCAACCGGTTTGCGATTTCACTGTGGGCATTTTTTTCCGCCATGTCGGGAAGCGGTTCCAGAAGAACGGCGCCATATTTTCTGGCCAGGGCGGTTTCCAGTATCATGTCGCAGAGCGAGGGATTTTTCGGAAGGAGCGGGCCATGGCTGTAACTGCCGAATACATTTTTCCAGCGGACGCCTTCCGTACCGTCTTCTCCGTTGTTGCCAAAGCCGGCCAGCACCGTCCCCAGCGGATTGACCCCAGCCCCCAGATACGTCCTGCCGCTGTGGTTTTCAAAACCGACAACAACGCTGCCGCCGCTGACCGTCCCGCATTGGAAAAGATAGTTGCCAATCATGCGCTTCTCCCCTCCCACGGTGTAGAAGTCGATTGCTCCCACGAAGTCGCAGCGCCGGCCGTCATGGGTTTCGTAATAGTTTCCCAGCATCTGGTATCCGCCGCAAATGGCAAGCACTGCCGCTCCGTCATCGACGGCGGCGCGAATCTCCGCGTCCCGTCCCCGGTGGAGGTCATCCAGCAGAGCCTCCTGTTCAAAATCCTGCCCTCCTCCGATAAAAATCAAATCAAATCCCCCCAGCGCGGCAGGAGAACCAATGGGCCGCGTGTCCACCGACACGCCGATGCCGCGCCATTCCAGCCGCCGGCGCAGACAGAGGATATTCCCCCGGTCGCCGTAGAGGTTCAGCACGTCGGGGTAGAGATGGCATATCCGCAGTTCCATTTCTTCAGCCCTCCCAAAAGTCCGTACCACCGCATTTTTTCAACAGATAGGGGCGAAATTCCAGCAGGGCGGTATAAGTGGGCATCACATACACCGGCACGCGCGCCGCCGCGATGCGTTCAGTCAGCGCTTCATAATCCCGCGTGACATCGAGCTTGTCCTCCGGGACACCGGCATATTTCAGACGAAGATAAAGATCCCAGGCCCGCGTCCCCCCGAGAACAGCCCTCTCAAGCTTTACGGCTTCCTCCGCCAAAGTTTCAAAATCCGCATCCCAAATCCAACTTACATCCGTACCGTCGGCGGCCCTGTCGTTGAGAAGCAGCACCAGTTCCGCGCGATCCTGGAGAGATGAGAGGAAGTGCAGCACCTGATCGCAGCCGGCTGGATTTTTCACCAGCATAACCCGCGTCCCCCCTGCTCCGAGGTCAAATTTCTCCATACGCCCGAATCCGCAGCGGAAACTTCCCAGGGCCTGCAGCGCCGGGGCGGCGTCAAAACCGAGGGCGCGTACCGAGGCAAACGCCCCGGCCGCGTTATAAATGTTATACGTCGCCGGGAGGTTGATCCGCGCCTCCAACAGGTCGTCCCCATCCCGCAGTGTGACTTCGCTGCCGTCTGCGTCCTGTGCGCGAATGGCCGTAATGGCCACGTCGGTACGCTGGCGGGAGTAACCGCAGCGAGGGCAGCGAAAAGCGCCCAAATGCCCATAGGTCACATAATCGTAAACGTATTCCGTTTTGCATCGGATGCAGCGGCTGGCATCGGAGAGCTGCGGCTTGCCGGCAGAGGGAGCTGCCGCGCCGGCATCCATGCCGTACCAACGCACTCGGTTGGGCAGTTCCAGCGCCAGGGAACTGGTCAGGGAGCAGTCCGCGTTGAGCACCAGCGTTGCGTCCGGCGCGTTTTTTATGCCCTCCCGGATGTTCTCCAGCGTATGCATCACCTCGCCGTAACGGTCCAGCTGGTCTCGGAAAAGATTCGTAACAAGTACCGCCCTGGGCTGCAGCAACCCGATGGCGCGCCGCGCCGCCGCCTCATCACACTCGATAACCGCCCACTTTTTCCGGCAGACACCGGTGAGCGTACAGTTCATGGCCAGCTCCGTAGTAATACCACTGAGTAAATTTGCCCCGCTGCGGTTGGAGAGGCAGTCGACCCCTGCGGCCTTTAATGCTTCCTCTGCGATATGGGAAGACGTGGTCTTCCCATTGGTACCGGTGATAACAAGGATATTTACCCCCCTGGCCAGGGCCGAGGGCAGCTCCGGACACAGCTTCAGTGCCCAACGTCCCGGCATGGCGGTACCGCCACGGTGCAAAATCCGAGCGGCAAAATGGAGCGCTTTGCACAAAGCGACAGCAAAGACAATTTTAATGGACATGATGGGTTTTCACTTCCTGAACAGAAAAATGCGGCAGGCCTGCCTGCAGGGGATGACTTGCCAGATTATTATAACGGATGACGCTCCCTCTGGCAAGAAGAAAAACTGCTCGAAATTCGCCGCAATCGCAATTTAGACAACTTAACCTACAATATTCACGCAAAGCACTCCTTTAAGAAACGAATCCGCAATCAGTGGCGCAAGGGGCGGTTTCGGCCCTCCGGGGCCGGCCTGCTTTTGTCAACATGACCTTGATCAGAGGGATTTTACCAACACGGTTCTTGAGTAACACCATTATAAAAAAGAACCGTGTTCTCCACGGAAAAAAGCTCCAGTTTTTTCTGTGCCGCTGTTGATTGACGCGGAGCGGAAAACGTGTTAGACTACTGAGACACAGAATGAAGGGGGTGACAGCGGTTTGGAAATGATTGAAGGCATTTTGGAGCGGTTTTGGGGCAAGATGCTTGTGACCGCCATGGTATCAATGGTACCCGTCCTGGAGCTGAGGGGTGGGATTCCCATCGGGATTGCGCTCGGACTAAAGCCGATGCAGGCGCTGGCTACGGGTTTGCTGGGCAACATGTTCCCAATTCCGTTTATCATAGTCTATATCCGCCGGATCTTTCAATGGCTGCGCCGGCGTCTGCCATGGCTGGAGCGGATGCTGGACGCCCTGGAGCGAAAAGCACACCTTAAGGGGGCGAATGTAAAAAAATATGGTCCCCTGGGATTGTTTCTTCTTGTGGCAATTCCGCTGCCCGGCACCGGCGGCTGGACCGGCGCTCTTGTAGCCGCGTTTCTGAATTTGCGCATGAAGAACGCGCTTCCTGCCATTTTTCTCGGCATCCTTACCGCCGGCCTCATCATGATATTTTTGAGCAATGCCATTTTATAAATTAAGCCGCACTCCCCTATTGGGATGGCGGCTTTAAGTTTCATACTGCGCGGCGGCGGAGCAGCCATATCATTACAAAAAGCACCACAAAGGCCACAGGCGCGGCCATCAGAGCGGCGGGGCTGTTGCTTTGATAACCGATAATCCCGGCTAACAGATAGCCCACGGCGCTGGCCCCCGCTGCGGTCATTGCGTAAGGAAGCTGGGTGCTGACATGGTTGATGTGGTCACAGTGGGCCCCGGCGGAGGACATGATCGTGGTATCCGAGATCGGAGAACAATGGTCTCCGCACACCGCCCCGGAAAGGCAGGCGGCGGTGGAAATCACCAGCATTTCGCTCGAAGCCGGGAACACTGCGCAGACGATGGGAATCAGGATCGAAAAGGTCCCCCAGCTTGTCCCGGTGGAAAAAGCCAGGAAAATCGAAATCAGGAACACCACGAAGGGCACAAACATCTGAAGCGCCGACGCTGAGGACTCGACAATGCCGTGGATAAACTCCGCGGCGCCCAGCAGACCAGTGATACCGGAGAGGTTCCAGGAGAGGATGAGGATAATCATCGGCGCGCACATGCTTCGAAAACCCGCCGCAAAGGCGCCCATAAATTGCTCAAAGGATACGATGCCCCGGGACATATAGAGCCAGAGTGTGATCAGCATCGCCACCATGCTGCCCATGACCAGGCCGCGGGCAGAGTCCGCGTTTGCGAAAGCATCCACGATTCCCGCCCCCTCGAACAGCCCGCCAGTGTAGGCGATGCCGGCGATGCAGGCGGCAATCAGCACAACCACGGGGATAACGAGGTTGGATAATGCACCCTCCCCTTCCTGGGACTGGCTGGCCTTTTCCTCTTCCTCATAGGCCCGCTTCCCAGAGGTGAACAGGTCGCCGGCGATGGCATTCTGTTCATGCCGGCGCATGGGGCCGTAGTCCGCACGAAGCAGCACAACGGCGAAGAGCATCACAATCGTGGTCAGGGCGTAGAAGTTATAAGGGATGGTGCGTAAAAACATACGGAAGCCGTTGATCTCATATTCCGCCGGCACGGCGTAGCTGACAGCCGCGGCCCAGCAGGAGATCGGGGCAATAATGCACACCGGCGCGGCGGTCGAATCCAGCAGCCAGGCCAGCTTGGCCCGGGAAACGCGGTGCCGGTCCGTCATGGGGCGCATGACAGAGCCGACGGTCATGCAGTTGAAACCGTCGTCCACGAAAATCAGCAGCCCCAGCAAAATGGTGGCAATCTGCGCCCCGGCGCGGCTGCGGATGTGTTTTTCCGCCCAGCGTCCGAAAGCCGCCGCCCCGCCGGACTGGTTGACCAACACCACAAATGTACCTAAGAGCGTCACAAACACGAGGACGCTGGCGTGGGACATGTCCGTCAGGCCGGTGACGAGTCCCCCCTCCTCATGGAAAAGCAGCGTGTTCAGCGCCAGCTCGGCGTTGCCGCCGGAGTAGAGCAGCGCGCCCACGACGACGCCGACAAACAGGGCGCTGTAGACCTCCTTCGTCACGAGGGAGAGGACAATCGCCACCAGCGGGGGTAAAAGCGCAAGGGCGCTGCTGTAAACCGCCTCGGGCGGCCCGTCCCGTTCCGTGCCGGCGGAGAGCGCTGAGAGGATGCAAAGCAACGCGACAATCGCCAAGGCAAGCGCATGTACCCATAATCTTCTGTTATTTTTCATAGCTGCTCGATATAATACGGCAGCACGGGTTCAAATTTCACCCCATACCAGTGTTCCGGATCGCCGGCGGTGTTCTCAATGCAGCGCACCGTGTATTCTGCGGCGAGGGCGGCGGCATCATATACGCTTTTCCCCCGCAGGAACGCGCCGGCAAAAGCCGAAGCGTATACATCTCCGGTGCCGTGGCTGCCCTTGGGGATGCGCCGGTGGCTGTAATAGCGCGTCAGCTCCCCTTCCGCCGTGACGACGCCGGTGGTCTGGGCGGAATAGCCCACCCCGGTCAGAACAACGGTTTTGGCCCCAATGCCCCGCAGCCGTGCAATCAGTTCTTCGATGTAATCCTCGTTATAATCCTCCCGGTAGTCAAGGCCCGTCAGGAAGCAGGCTTCGGTGATATTGGGCAGGATAATGTCCGCCGCGGCCACAAGGCCCTTCATCTCCTCTACATAGCCCTGGTCGAAGGCGGGGTACAGCTTTCCCCCGTCTGCCATGGCCGGGTCGACGATGCTGGCAAATCCCGGCTTGCCCAGTGTCGAAAACATTTCCTTCACAAGGGCAATCTGCCGCGTACTGCCGAGATAGCCCGTGTAGATGGCATCGAAGCGGATGTTCTCTTTTTTCCAGTGGGCGATGATTCCCGGCATGTCCTCCGTGAGGTCGCGAACGGTGTAGCCGGTAAAGCCCGCCGTGTGGGTGGAGAGGACAGCGGAGGGCAGGATGCTGGTTTCCACTCCCGCGGCGGAGAGGATGGGGAGCGCGACGGTCAGCGAGCATTGGCCGACGCAAGAGATGTCCTGTACCGTCAGGACCCGTTTATAGCTCATAATCTGTTTCCTCCAAAGTTGGGATGGACGTTATTATATCCTAATATTTATGCAAATGCAAGCTTTTGTTTTCCTTTGTGAATCTGCAAGTATCTCCCCCGCCGATGGCGGGGGAGATATGCAAATGATACAATGTTTTTTGGACGTTCTGGAACGCGGAAGCTGTTTTACACGCGCTTATGCGAAAAATTACGGTGCAGAAGCGTGTGCTCCCGCCCCTTGAGCATCCCATCATAGAGGGCCACGACCAGGGGGTTGTCGTTGGAGCGCTGGATCTGGTAGTTGACGTCGGCCTTATACAGGCCGTTCATGCGCGCGTCCGTGCTGGACTTGACCGCGCCCACGGGCTGGCCGCCGCCGTTGACGCAGCCGCTGGGGCAGGCCATGACCTCGATCAGGTCGTAGTGCTCATCCCCGGAGCGGACCCGCTGCATCAGGATATCGGCGTTAGCCAAGCCACTGAACAGGGCGATCCGGAGGGTAGGGCTCTCTTAATCCACCGTAAACTCCTTGATCCCTTCAGTGCCGCGGACGCCGCTGGACTTGATGGCCTCCATATCCTGGCGGCTCCTGCC
>JAFUVO010000055.1 GCA_017477525.1 Oscillospiraceae bacterium
AACAACAAGCTGCTGTTTGAGATGACCGCCAAATACGGCACCCCCTACTTCAGCAACTATATCAACTCCGACATGGAGCCCAGCGACGTGCGCAGCATGTGCTGCCGCCTGCGACTGGACCTGCGGGAGCTGCGCAAAAAGTCCGGCGGCTTCTTCGGCTCCGGCGAGAGCACGGGCAGCGTGGGCGTCGTCACCATCAACCTGCCCCGCCTGGCCTACCTGGCGGAGGACGAGGCGGATTTTTACCAGCGCCTGGACCGCCTGATGGACGTGGCCGCCCGCAGCCTCAAAACCAAGCGCACCGTCATCACCAAGCTGCTCGACCTGGGCCTCTATCCCTACACCAAGCGCTATCTCGGCACCTTTGACAACCACTTCTCCACCATCGGCCTCATCGGCATGAACGAGGTGGGCCTCAACGCCAAGTGGCTCCGGGCCGATCTGACGGACCCGAAGGTCCAGCGCTTCGCCCGGGAGGTGCTCAACCACATGCGCTCCCGCCTCAGCGACTACCAGGAGCAGTACGGCGACCTCTACAACCTCGAGGCCACCCCGGCGGAGAGCACCACCTACCGCTTCGCCAAACACGACAAGGAGCTCTACCCCGATATCATCACCGCCAACATGAACGGCACCCCCTACTACACCAATTCCAGCCACCTCCCGGTGGGCTTCACCGAGGACGTGTTCTCCGCCCTGGACATCCAGGACGAGCTGCAGACGCTCTACACCTCCGGCACCGTGTTCCACGCCTTTTTGGGCGAGAAGCTGCCCGACTGGAAGGCCGCGGCAAACCTGGTGCGGAAGATCGCGGAGAATTATAAACTGCCCTACTACACCATGAGCCCCACCTATTCCGTCTGCGCCGACCACGGCTACCTGGCCGGGGAACAGGCAGTCTGCCCCCACTGCGGGAAGAAGGCGGAGATTTACAGCCGCATCACGGGCTATTACCGCCCGGTGCAGAACTGGAACGACGGCAAGGCCCAGGAGTTCCGGGACCGGCGGGTCTACGATATCGGCCGCAGCCACCTGAGCCATCGCGGGCCGCTGAACATGCCGCAGCGCGTCCCCGAACCTGTCCCGGCGGAGGAAGCGCCGGCGGAACCTATGGCGGAGGAAAGCGACGGCCTGCTGCTGTTCGCCACCCGGACCTGCCCCAACTGCCGCCAGGCGGAAAAGCTCTTGAACGAGAACGGCATCGCCTACAAGAAGGTGTTGGTGGAGGAAAATCCCGAGCTGGCCCGGAGCCACGACGTGCGCCAGGCCCCCACCCTGCTGGGACCGGATGGGGACAAGCTCGTGGGCATCGGCGCGGTGCGGAAATTTATTCTCAGCCGGAAGGGCGCAAACACTTGATACAGCGCGTCTTTTGACGTATAATAGCGACAGCGGCCCCGTGCCACGGGGCCGCTGTTTTTGAAAGGGAGCATGTCAATGTACGATATCCTTGTAGTGGGCGGCGGGCCCGCGGGGCTGACCGCGGCGCTGTACGCGGCCAGGGCAGGAAAATCCGTCGCGGTGCTGGAACAGGCCGCCCCCGGCGGGCAGATTATCAACGCCCCGCTGGTGGAGAACTACCCCGCCCTCCCCCATGTCAGCGGCGCGGACTTCGCCGAGGCCCTGCAGAACCAGGCGGAGGCCCTGGGTGTGGAGCTGCTGTATGAGGAGGCGGTCAGGGCGGAAAAAATAGGGCCGGGCTTCCGCGTCACCACGGACGGCGGCGCCCATGACTGCCGCGCCCTGGTCCTCGCCCCCGGCGTCCGCCACCGCTGCCTGGGGCTGGAAGGAGAAGAGGAACTGACCGGGAACGGCCTGAGCTATTGCGCGGTCTGCGACGGGGCGTTTTACGCCGGGAAGGACGTCGCCGTCGTGGGCGGCGGGGATACCGCCCTGCAGGACGCCCTATTCCTCGCCGGGCTGTGCCGCTCCGTGAGGGTACTGGTGCGGCGCGACCGCTTCCGGGGCGAGGCGCTCCGGGCGCGGCAGCTCATGGCCCGGGAAAATGTCACAGTCCTGTTCCAAACCACGGTCGAAGGGCTGGAACGGGACGGCGCGGGCAATCTGCGGGGCCTCGTCCTGCGGCGGGAGGGCCGGGAAACGGCGCTGCCGGTGGAGGGCCTGTTCCTCGCCGTGGGGCAGGAGCCGAACACGGCGGCTTTCGCGCCGCTGGTGGAGCTGGACGGGGACGGCTACATCCTCGCCGGGGAGGATACGGCCACCGGCGTCCCCGGCGTGTTCGCGGCGGGGGACGCGCGGCAGAAGGCCGTGCGCCAGCTCGCCACGGCGGTGGGGGACGGCGCGGCGGCGGCCCTGGCGGCCTGCCGCTGGCTGGATTGAGGCATGGACCGCCTGACCCTGGTGTTCCCCGGCGCGCTGGTCCTGTTCCTGCTGCTGATTTTTATCGAGTATCTCCCACGGCTCCGCGCCCCCGGTGTTTTTCCGAGGGATGCGCGGCGCTGGACCCGGCGGGACAGCGTCCTGGCGGGGGGCATCACCCTCGCCTACGCCATTGTCGCCTTTCTGGGCCTGGGCAACACCGCCGGGGCGCGGAGCTATTGCCGTTTTGAACGGCGGGACGAGCTGACCATCGAGCTCCCGGAGCCGTCGGAAATCAGCGCGGTACGATATTTTTCCGTCCTGGGCACAGGGGAATACCAGTTGGAGTTTTCACCGGACGGGCGTTCCTGGACCGAGGCCGGAAAGCTGGAGCAGAGCTACGTGGAAATCCTCAAATGGAACACGGCGGAGTTGGCCCCGGAGCGCCCGGCGGCGCGCTACCTCCGCCTTCGCGCCTCGGATTTCCTCTGTCTCGGCGAGCTGGCCTTATTCGGCCCGGACGGGGCGCTGCTGGCGCCGGTATCTTTTGACGGCCAGCCTGACGCGCCGGCGCTGTTCGACGAGCAGGAACGGATTCCCGAGAAATACGACTACCGCAACAGCAGCTATTTCGACGAGATCTACCACGCCCGGACCGCCTTGGAACACATTGAGAATGTCCACCCCTATGAGATCAGCCACCCGCCCCTGGGCAAGCTGATTCTCAGCCTCGGCATCCGGCTGTTCGGGCTGAGCCCCTTCGGCTGGCGCTTTTCCGGGACCCTGACGGGGGTTCTGATGCTGCCCGCCATGTATCTGTTTTTGAAGAAGATGTTCGGCGGGACGGCGGTCCCGGCCTGCTGCACCACCGTGTTCGCCACGGATTTTATGCACTATGTCCAGACCCGTATCGCCACGATCGACAGCTACGCGGTGTTTTTCATCCTGCTGATGTACCTGTTTTTCTGGCTCTACTGGGAAGCCCCCCGGGAAAAGCGGGGCAGCTGGCTCCCGCCCCTGGCCCTCAGCGGGCTGTGCTTCGGCCTCGGGGCGGCCGCGAAGTGGGTCTGCATCTACGCCGGGGCCGGACTGGGGCTGCTCTGGCTGCTGGACCGGATCTTCCGGGGCATTGGGCAATGCCGCGACGGCCGGAAGGACGCCTATATCCGGGAGACAGCGGAAAACGTGCTCTGGTGCATTCTGTTTTTCATCGCCGTCCCGGCGCTGGTCTACTATGTCAGCTATTGGCCCTACGGCACGGCCAGGGGCATGTCGGGACCGGGGACGCTGTTCAGCCGGGATTATTTGAAGCTGGTGCTGGACAACCAGAGCTATATGTTCTCCTACCACTCCGGCGTCACGGCCACCCACCCCTATTCCTCCGTCTGGTGGCAGTGGCTCCTGGATATCAGGCCCATTCTGTACTACCTGGACAGCGACGGGGCGGGAGGGCATGTCTCCTTCGGGGCCTGGGTCAATCCGGCGCTGTGCTGGGGCGGGCTGCTGGCCCTGCTCTGTGTGCTGTGGCGGGCCCTGCGGTGGCGGGACCGGACCGCGCTGTTCATCATTGTTGGCTACTTCGCCCAGTTGCTGCCCTGGCTCTTTGTCACGCGGGTGGTGTTTGCATACCACTATTTCCCCAGCACCGTGTTCCTCCTGCTGGCCCTGGGCTATGTGTTCCGGGATATGGAGCTGAACACCGGCCTGCGGCGGGGGCTGTGGAGCTTCACCGGCGTTTCGGCGGCGCTGTTCGCCCTGTTCTACCCCGCCCTGCGGGGGCTTCCCGTTGCGGACTGGTTCGGGCGGAGTTTTTTGAAGTGGATGCCCACATGGCCGTTTTAAAGACATTTCCTCCCCCTCGGGGTAGGAAATGTCAGGAAATAGAAACAACTCAAAGAAAAACAGGAGGGGAAAGATATGATAGCCATCGGAAGCGACCACGCGGGATTTGATTTGAAGCAGAAGGTGATCGAGCATCTGAAGGAGCTGGGGCTGGAATGGAAGGATTACGGCACTTACACCGCCGGCAGCTGCGACTACCCCGTCTTTGGGGAGGCAGTGGCGCGGGCCGTGGCCTCGGGGGAGGCCAGGCGCGGCATCGTCATCTGCGGCACAGGGGCGGGGATCTCCATCGTGGCGAACAAGGTGCGGGGCATCCGCGCCGCCGTGTGTTCGGACTGTTACAGCGTGGAGCTGACCCGCCGCCACAACGACGCCAACATCCTGGCCCTGGGTGCCCGGGTCACGGGCGACGCGCTGGCCATGCGCATCGTCGACATCTTCCTGACCACCCCCTATGAGGGGGGCCGCCACGCCCGCCGCCTGGCTTTGATCGACGACCTCGAAGCCCGGGAACGGGCCTGAGCCATGGCCCGCCCGAGAGCCTTTTACCGGGGGGACCAGCGGAGCCACTGGGGGCTGACCCTCGCCGTCACCATCGCCGTGGCGCTGGTGCTGCTGCTGGGCTACCTGTTCTACCGGCTGCAGGACAACCTCGTCTATGAGAAGGACGGGCTGCGCCTTGTGCTGTCCGGCGAGGAGAGCGCGGCCCTGTCCCAGTCCAGCGCCGCGGCCTCCCGCCGCCAGCTGGCCCTGCTGCCGGAGGTGGAGATCGTCGTGGACAAGACCGACTATTCCCAGGTGGAAACCACCGCGGGGCAGTCGGTTCGGAACGTGCGGGCCCGCTACGTCCCCGCCGCCTCCCTGAGCGGCTCCGCGCTGGATATCTACATCAGCAGCATGGGCGACTACAACGCCATCGCGCTGGAATTGAAGCCCGTCACCGGGGTCCTGTCCTACGCCAGCCGCGTGCCCCTGACCAACAGCTTCGGCGTCAACGGCAGCTTTGATATCAAGCCCTACACCCAGAAGCTCAAGGAGAAGAACGTCTACCTGATCGGGGTCATCAGCTGTCTGGAGGACACGACCATGGCGGTACGCAACAGCGCCGTGGCCCTGAAGGACGCCTCCACCGGCAGCATTTACATCAGCGAGGGCAAAGCCTGGCTGGACCCTTACAGCGATTCCACCCGCGCCTACCTCTCGGCGTTGATCGACGAGATGGCGGACATGGGCTTTGACGAGGTGCTTTTAACGGGGCTGTGGTGCCCCAGCAGCGCGTCGCTG
Organism: Oscillospiraceae bacterium; assembly: GCA_017477525.1. Taxonomy (GTDB): domain Bacteria; phylum Bacillota; class Clostridia; order Oscillospirales; family Oscillospiraceae; genus RGIG7114. Next base: position 5,446 of record JAFUVO010000055.1, read on the forward strand.
CAGTTCTCCGCCAACATGACCGTCACGCCGGACACGGAGAGCGCGGTCAGTTCCCTGTCGGTCTATCTCCGCCGCCAGGCGGAGGCGGACGGGGTGCTGCTCTCCGCCCTGGCGGAGGGGGCCACCCTGCGCTCCGGCGGCACGGGGCTCTACGGGCAGGACCTGGAAGCCTTCTTCCGCATCTTTGACCGCGTCGCCTTTGAAGCGGAGTCGGCCAGCTACGAGACAGATTACGGCACCCTCGCCAACGCCCTCGGCGGCTCCTCTGACGAGCGGATTTTCCCCATCTGCACCGCCTTTGTCCCGAACAAGCAGAGCTACGCGGTCAGGACATAATCGTAACTGTTTAGAACCCTTTGGGTTCTAAACAGTTACATATAATCTATTTTCTCCGCTCCCCTTTGGGGGCGGGGAAGAGTTCAAAGCGAGATTCTATGAAGCATACCGTACAAGATATCCGGCGGGAGTATGACCGCCTTGACGCCCTGACGGGGGCGGACACCCGGAACATCCGTTTGAGCATCAGCAGCCGCGCGGTGAAGCGCCTGGGGCTGTTTCGCCCAGGTCCCCCGCCCCAGATCGTGATCTCCTCCTTTGTGATGGAGGACGAGGCCCAGTTCTGGGACACAATACGCCACGAGTACGCCCACGCGCTGGTGCATCTGCGCCACCCCGGGGAGCGCCACGGCCACGACGCGGTGTGGAAGGCCGCGGCATTGGAGGTGGGCTGCACGCCCAGGGCCACCACGGAAGCGGATGAGCAGGCCAGGCAGGCCAGGGAGCAAAATGCCAAATACCGCCTGGTCTGCAAGGGCTGCGGACAGGAGACGCTGTACCTCCGGGAGGGGAAAATCATCCGCATGTTCCGCCGCGGGAAGGGAAAAAACATCCGCTGTACCCGCTGCGGGGGAAACGATTTTTCGTTATATGTACGGCGGAATACTACGGCATAAGCCTCCGCGGTCCCGTCCCGGGCGCCGCAAGGCTGTTTCGCCTCCGCAGATTCCGCTTGTCTTTTCCAAAAAAAGGCGGTATAATGGGCGCAATCTTTTCCGTTCCGGGCGGGGCGGGCAAACTGAGTGGGAGATGTCAGAATGGAGCAATTTTCAGCTTATATGCAGGCCGGGAAACACGGCCACCTGATCGGTGTGGGCGGGGTTTCGATGTCGCCGCTGGCGGAGGTGCTGTCGGATATGGGCCTGCGGATCCAGGGCTCCGATATCAACGACGGGGAGAACGTGGCGCATCTGCGCGCGAAGGGTATTGATGTCGCCATCGGCCACCGGGCGGAGAACATCAGCGAAGGGGTGGAATTTGTCGTCCGCACCGCCGCGGTGCATGACGACAATCCCGAGGTCGCGGAGGCCCGCCGCCGGGGGATTCCGGTGTTTGAACGCACCCAGGCCTGGGGGACGATCATGATGGACTATCCCCGCTCCATCTGCATCTCCGGCACCCACGGCAAAACCACCACCACCTCCATGGTGACGCATATCCTGATGGCGGCGGAGATGGACCCGACGGTCATGATCGGCGGGACGCTGCCGCTGCTCCACGCCGGCCACCGCGTGGGCCACGGGGACACCATCATTATGGATGCCTGCGAATACTGCAACTCCTTCCTCAATTTCTATCCCACCATCGCCGTGATTCTGGATATCGACGCGGATCATCTCGACTTTTTCAAGGACCTCGATGATATCAAAGCCTCTTTCCGGGAGTTCGCCTCCCATGTCCCGCCGGAGGGGACCATCATCGCCAATATGGACGACCCCAACGTGCTGGACGCCCTGGCCCCGCTGGGCCGGAAGTACATGAGCTTCGGCCTGACGGAGCAGGCGGAGGTCTGGGCACGGGATATCCGCTGTCTGGGCCCGACGACGGACTTCGATGTGATGTACCGGGGTGAGCTGTTCACCCATGTCACGCTGCACGTCCCCGGCATCCACAACGTCAAAAACGCCCTGGCCGCCTGCGCGGGGGCAATCCGGCTGGGCTGCGGCCCTCTGGCCGCCAAATACGGCCTCGGCGCTTTCAACGGCGCGGGGCGGCGCTTCGAGTTCAAGGGCAAGTTCAACGGCGCGGACGTCTACGACGACTACGCCCACCACCCCAGCGAGCTCCACGCGCTGCTGGACGCCACGGAAAACCTGGGCTACAAGCGCCGCGTCGTGGTGTTCCAGCCCCACACCTTCTCCCGTACCAAGGCGCTGTTCGATGATTTCGTGCGGGAGCTGCGCCGCCCGGATATGACCGTACTGGCTGAGATTTACGCGGCGCGGGAGCAGAATACCATCGGCATCTCCTCTAAGGATATCGCGCGGGAAATCCCCAACGCAATGTATTTTGAAAACTTCGACGAGATCGAAAAAGCCCTCTCCTGGACCGCCGCCCCCGGCGACCTGATCCTCACCGTGGGCGCGGGGGATATCTACAAGGTCGGAGAACGGCTGGTTTCCAAAACAGAGAAATAAAAAACTCCCCGCCCCCGTAGGGGGCGGGGAGTTTTTTATTTCTTCACATCAGCGGCGCCGCGATTTTCAGGAGGCTGCCCAGGAGCTTGTAGTAGAGCTTTTCCCCCCGGATTGTCTCTGGCGTCACGGCCCTGCATTTGGCCAGGGCCGCCTGGAAATCGGCCTCGATCTCCGCGATACAGGGCGAGCGGTAGAGAAAGGTCGCGCACTCAAAGTGGTGGTAGAGGCTGCGGTAATCGAGGTTGATCGTCCCCACCACCGCCTTGATATCGTCGCTCACAAAGACCTTGGCGTGGACGAAGCCCGGGCTGTACTCGTAGATTTTGACCCCCGCCTCCGTGAGGACGCGGTAGTGGGACTTCGCCAGCGCGTAGGCCATCTTCTTGTCCGGGATGCCGGGCAGGATCAGGCAAACTTCGATCCCCCGCTCCGCGGCATATTTCAGCGCCGCTTCCAATTCCCCGTCTAAAATCAGATAGGGCGTCATGATGTGGACGTAGCGGTTGGCGTGGTAGAGGATGTCGATGTAGACGTTCTCCCCCACCTTGTCGCCGTCCAGCGGCTCGTCGGCGTAGGGCATGACATAGCCCTCCGCCCTGACCGGCTCCGGAAGCATCTCCACGGGGGCAAAGCCCATGCTGCCGCCCTCCACATTCCACATCTGCAAAAACATCAGCGTAAAGCTGCGCACCGCCTCGCCACGCAGCATGACCGCCGTGTCCTTCCAGTGGCCGAACCGCTCCTTGCGGTTGATATACTCGTCGGCGAGGTTCACGCCGCCGTTGAAGGCCACGCGCCCGTCGATGACCAGAATTTTGCGGTGGTCCCGGTAATTGTAGTGCGTCGACACAAAGGGCGTGATGGGCGAGAAGCTTTTGGCCTTGATGCCCTTTTCCGCGAGGAGCTTCGGGTAGTTATGGGGCAGGGTGGTGATCTCGCACATGCCGTCGTACATGACGCGCACATCCACGCCTGACGCAGCCTTGCGGATCAGGATATCCAGGATACGGCCCCACATGTAGCCCTCCTGGATGATGAAATACTCCATGTAGATAAATTTTTCCGCCTTTTCCAGTTCCTCAAGCATGGCGGCGAATTTATCCTCCCCCTGTGGGAAATAGCGGACCTCCGTATTGCCGTAGACCGGAAAACAGCCGCTGCGGTTGCAGTAGCGGTGGAGGTCGTCCGTCCCGGAACCGTCATTCGCCAGCTCTTCCAGCAGCGCTTCGTCCTGCGGGAGGGCGTTTTTTGTCTCCGCGATCGTCTGTTCCACCCGCCGTTTCAGGAGCCGGTGGCCCAGGTTCGTCTGGGTATATGCCAGGAAAATCGTGCCGGGAATCGGCAGCAGGGCGATCATCATGAACCAGGTGAGTTTGGCCGAGGAATCCATGCCGTTATTGATCAGATACAGCACCATCACGCCCATGAACACAAACTGCAGCACGGCAAAATGCGGTATATACTCCCGAAAGCGCAGATAGACCGCCACAACGATAATGATCTGAAGCACGATCAGGGCGGCGATCAAAAACAGCCTGCTGAACACCAGCCGCAGCAGCCCCTTCTTCCTCGGCGCGGCAAGCGTCACCACGGTTTCCTTTTCCATCATTTCCTGTCCCTTTTAGTTCCCAAACATCCAAAAATGCACGACGCAGAGCGCCTCGCGTATGAAATAATTCACCATCAGCAGGGGCCGTGCCGTCGTGGCTGGGACGGTGGAAACGCTGTGGCCCAGACGCCGGGCCATGAGCTGCGCCCGGTACAGATGGTATTCGTTGCTGACCACGGCCACCGCCGCCGTATCCGGGTCAGGTATCAGCTTGTAGGAATTGACCAGGTTCTCCCAGGTGCTGGTGGAGCGGTCCTCAAGGAGGATGCGCCCCTCCGCCACGCCGTGGTCCAGGAGCCAGCGGGACATGGCCTCCGCCTCGCTGAGGGCCTCCCCCCTCCCCTGCCCGCCGGAGACAATGGCAGTGCAGCTGGGGTGCTCCGTCAGGAAGCCCAAGGCGGTTTCCAGCCGGTTGACCAGGGTGGGGGAGGGCTCCGTGCCGTTGACGGCGGCCCCGAGCACGATCACATAGCCGGCCTCCCTGTCCCCGCTGCCGGAGGCGGCGCGGATGATGGGAATCTCCACCGCAACGAACAGGACGACGCCCAGGCACAGGACAACCGTCAGCGCGACTTTGAAAGCGGGGGGCAGCAGAAGGTAGAGGATGATCGCCAGCCCGATGCCGGAGAACATCAGCCCCAGGGTGCTGTAGCCGGTCATGCCAAAATAGAACAGCGCGGCCAAGGCAAAGCTCAGACCCGCCGCGATCAGGGCACGCGCCTCTGGGGAAGACCATACGATTCTCATGCCTCGCTCAGCGCCTCCCATTGGGCGTAGAGCCCTTCCAGCTCCGTATTCAGCGCCGCCTTCCGCTCTTCCAGCTCCATCAGCTTCTGGTAATCACTGGCGTTGGCCTCCGCCTCCGCCTCCAGGGCCGCGACGCGCTGTTCCGTCTTTTCGATTTCCCGCTCGATGAGCGCCAGCTTTCGCCCGTGGCTGGGGGCGTTCTTTTTTTGCGGCTTCTCTGCCTTCGTCTTTTCCTCCCGGTGGGCCGCGGCCAGGGCGATCGACTGCTGCCGCTCCCGGTATTCCCGGAACTGGCTGAAGCTGCCCTTGTAATCGGTGATCTCCCCGTCCCGCAGCTCCCAAATCCGGTTGGCGAAGCGCTCGATGAACCAGCGGTCGTGGCTGACGAACAGCAGCGCCCCGCCGTAGTCCGCCACCGCGTCCTCGATCCACTCCCGCGACGCGATATCGAGGTGGTTCGTGGGCTCGTCCAAAATCAGGAAGTTGATATCGTGCCGCATCAGCATACACAGCCGCAGGCGGCTCAGCTCGCCGCCGGAGAGGGCTGACACGGGCTTGAACACCTCCTCGCCCGTGAACTGGAACTGGGCCAGCCGGTCCCGCGCCTGCTGGGGCGTACATTTTTCCTCGTAGAGCATCGTGTCGTAGAGCGTCCGCTCCGGGTGATCGAAGCGGATGATCTGGGGCAGATAGGCCGTCTTGACCGAGGGGCCGAGGTGGACCCAGCCTGTGTCGGGAAGCTCTTCCTCCATGATAATTTTCAGGAAGGTCGACTTCCCCGCGCCGTTGTCCCCCAACAGGGCGATACGCTCCCCGCCCTGCACCAGCAGTTCCAGGTCGTGGAACAGCTGCTTCTCCCCGAAGCGCTTGCCCACGCCCTCCACCACCAGCACCTCGTCCCCGAAGAAGTCCCGCTCCGCGAAGCGGACGCTCATCTTCTTCTGGACGTGGGGCTTTTCCGAGGCGTTCAGCTTTTCCATGCGCTTTTCCATCGAAAAAGCCCGCTTGTGCAGCTTGTCGTTGCCCATGAAGGCCCAGAGGTGCATCTGCTCCGCCGCCTTTTTGAGCTGCTCATACTTGGCCTGGTCCTTCTCGTATTTCTTCAGCTTCTCCGCGAAGCGGTGCTGCCGCTCCGTGACGTAAAAGCTGTAATTGCCCGCGTAAAACTCCGCCTTCCCCTCGTCGATCTCAATGCAGCGCTGGGCCACGGTGTCCAGGAACCAACGGTCGTGGCTGATGGCCAGCACCGTGCCGTGGAAGCGGAGCACGTAATCCTCCAGCCACTCCGTGGCGTGGAGGTCCAGGTGGTTCGTCGGTTCGTCCAGCAGCAGGATGTCCGTATCCTCCAGGATGAGCCGCGCCAGGTTCACCCGGGTCTTTTCGCCGCCAGAGAGCTGGGAGAACAGCCGCTGCCGCATCTCCGGCGGGATTTCGAGGCCGTTGGCCACCCGGTCCCGCATATGGTCCACGTCCCAGCCGCCGAGGCGCTCAAATTCCGCGCTGAGGCGGTCATACTCCCGCAACACCTCCGGCGAGGCGTCGGAGGCCATCCGCTCCGTCAGGGCCTCCATCCGCGCCGCAATGGCGTCCACACGCCGGTTGGCGGTTTTCAGCACGTCATCGGTGCTGTACTCCGGCGGGTACACGGGAATCTGGGAGATCAGCCCCAGGCGCTTGCCGCCGGCCACGGTGACGCTGCCCTCGTCCCAGCCGGTCTCCCCGGAGAGAATGCGGAACAAAGTGGTCTTCCCGCAGCCGTTGCGCCCCAGGATGCCGATATGCTCCCCCGCCTGCACGTCAAAGCTCAGCCCGTCAAACAGGTCCACCCCGTCGTCATAGGCTTTTTTCAGGTTTTTGATGGAAATATCAATCATAAGGTTTTATTCCGCCCCAACCAGGCGCACCACCACCGGCTCCACCTGCAGGGCCGGCAAAATCACTTCCGTCAGGTCCCTTGTCGCGAATCGGATGGAGCTGGTGTTCATACAGGGATGGCAGCCGAACTTTTCCTCCCGCAGAACGTCCTCGTCGATCACAAGCCGGACCTCGTGGGCCGTGTCGTTCATCAGCGCCAGCACGGACACGCTGCCCGGGTGGACATCCAGCAGCCGCTCCATGCTCTCCTCGCCGGCAAAGGACGGACGGCTAGTCCCCAGCTGGGCCGAGAGCTCCTTTGTTTTGAAGGGTTTCTCCCCCGGCATAATCAGCAGATAGTGGTCCGTCTTCTGGCGGTTGCAGAGAAAGAGGTTTTTGCAGATGTGTACGCCCAAAATCGCGTCCACCCTCGCGCAGACCTCCATCGTGGTCGCCGGTTCCTCCGGGTGGTCGGTGCGTTCAAAGTCCACCCCGAGGCGGTCCAGAAGGGCGTAGCAGCGCTTTTCCCGCTCCTCCCTTCCGCTCATATCCTTCGGCGAACCATGCAGTAGTTCCATGTTTTGTGTCTCCATTCGTATCTATTTGGCGATCCTGTGATAACCGGGTCTGTGAAAAAAGTCAGTCTTTGCGAACAAAAACCAAAACGCTGTCATTGCTCACCAGCGCGCACGCTGGTGAAGGCAATCCCCCACCGGTTGCAGCTGCCTTTTGTACGTAACATTTTACCGCCAGCCCCAATATAGGGGGATTGCCTTCACCAGTCTGAGGACTGGTGAGCAATGACAGCGAATTTGCTGCGATTCGGAAGCGACGTTCTTTTCCGGTTCATCCGAGTTATGGCGCGATCTCCCGGTACAGCGCGTTCATGCGCCCGCGCTGCCGCGCGTACAGCGCCGCAGCGGCCGGGTCCGGTTCACAGAGCCGCAGACCATCAGAGCCGCCGCAGGCTGCGTAGGCCGCGGGCACGTCCGGGTAGAGCCCCAGGGTCGCCGCCGACACAAGAAAGGCTCCGAAGGCCGTGGCGTCCTCCGCCCCGCCGCAGAGCAGCGGACGGGAGCAGACGGCGGCGAGAATTTCGCGGAATACGGGGCTGTTGCTCAGGCCGCCGTTGACCTGGACCCTCCCGACCTCCACATAGCGCCCCATGGCCTCCAGGCCGTTGCCCAGCTCACAGCACAGGCCCTCCACTAAGGCCCGCAGAAGGTCGCAGCGGCGGGCGCCCAGGTCCAGGTTGGCAAAAAGGCCCCGGGCGCTGCCGTTATAGTCCGGCGTCGCCCTGCCCTGGAAATAGGGCAGGCAGAGACAGCCCTTCGCCCCGGCGGGGGAGCGGCGGAGCTCCGCCTCAATCCGTTCAAAATCGCCGTCTCCGGGATAGAACTCCCGCCGGAACCAGTCAAAAGCGGCGCAGCAGGTCAGGAGGTTGTATTCCAGGACATATTGCCCCGCGATCGACGCGGGAGTGATTATCACGTCCGCGCCGCGCGCCTCAGGAACACGCTCCGCCGCGGCCAGCAGGAAGCCCCCGGTCCCGACAGTGATGGAAACCGCGCCCTCGCAAACCACGCCCTGGCCCACGGCCCCGCACTGCTGGTCCCCGCCGGCGGTAACAACCGGTATCCCCTCGGGGCAGCCGGTGCGCGCGGCGGTGCTCCGGGTCAGCCGCCCCACAACCGCCCCCGGCGGGACCAGCCCGTTCAGTTTTTCCCGCTCCACGCCGAACAGGTCCAGAAGGACACTGTCCCAGCGTCTTTCCCGCAGGTTCATCAGATGGGAGCGCCCGCCGTAGCTGTGGTCAAGATACGCCTCCCCGGTCAGCCGGTACAGCAGCAGCTCCGGGACGGTCAGAAATTTGGCGGTTTGGGCGTAGAGCTCCGGGCGGTTTTGGCGCACCCAGGCCATTTTGGGCCCGGAGTAGACGGAATTGAGCCTGGCCCCGCTGCGGGAAAATACGGTATCGTTCTCCCCTTCCAGCGCCGCGCAAACCGCCTCCGTCCTGCGGTCCTGCCACATGATGGCGGGGCCGATGGGCGCCATCGCCGCGTCGGCGCAGATCACGGAGGAGCGCTGGGAGGTCAGGGCCAGGGCGTCAATGCCCCAGCCGCGTTCCGCAGCGGTGGAAGCCAGGGCCGAGAGGATGGCGTACATGGCATCTTCCCAGTCCTCCGGAGCCTGCTCCACCCACCCGTTGTCGAGAAAGCGGGGGCCGTAGCTCCGGGCCTCAAAAGCCAGCGCCTCCCCGCTTTCGTTGAACAGCGTCCCGCGCATTCCGCTGGACCCCACGTCCAGCACCAGGATATTCATAGCGCTCAGAGGCAGGAGCGGAAGGGAATGTTCTGCGGGGCCTCGAAGCAGTCCTCAAAGCCGCGGCGGTGGTGGTAATAGATCTTGTCCTTGTCCTGGGGATAGACATATTTTCCCCCCACCTGCCAGAAGAAGGGGTGGAATTTGTATTCGTTCCGGTCCTTCTTGAAGTCATAGAGCAGTCGGATCTCCTCGCAGTCCGCCTGGAAATTCGTCCATACGTCCCAGTGGATCGGCACTACCACCTTGCAGCGCAGGTTCTCCGCCATGCGGAGGATGTCGGCGCTGGTCATCTTGTCCTGCATCCCGATAGGGTTCTCCCCAAAGGAGCCGAAGGCCACGTCAATGTCGTAGTCCTTTCCGTGCTTGGCAAAGTAGATCGAGAAGTGGGAGTCGCCGGAGTGGTAGATGTTCCCGCCGGGGGTCTTTAGGAGGTAGTTGACCGCCTTCTCGTCCATATCGTCGGGGCATTTTCCCGTCAATTCCTCCCGGTCGGGGCCGGTGGAGTCCGTGGTGACGATGCAGGTGCGGTCGAAGCTGTCGAGGCAGACGATCTCGATATCCTTCACGCGGATGGTATCCCCCGGCTTCACGGTGACGCAGCGCTCCGGGGGGACGCCCCACTTGACCCAGGTTTCCACGGATTTTTTGGGGCCGATGAAGGGGACGGGGATTTCCTTCCCGCTTTCATCGACGGTGGTCATGCCGCTGTGGAGCACATGGGCGGCCCACTCGGCGGACATGTGGTCCTGGTGGTAGTGGGTGGCCAGCACGGCGTCCACATGCCGGAAGGCGAAGGGGTCGATCACAAAGGGCACGTTGCGCAGGTTGGGCTGCATGGCCCGTCCACCGCACATGTTCGCCATCTGGTGCCCCACAGCCATTTTCCCGTCGCCGTGGGTCCGTTTGCCGTTTCCGCACCAAAGGTCGACGGTGAGGTTGGCCCCGCCCGGCGTTTTGAACCAGATGCCGGTGCAGCCCAGCCACCACATGGCCACCTGGCCCTCGGGGACGACTTCATGTTCGATGTCCTCCACCAGCCAGGTCCCCCACTCGGGGAAGGTGCTCATAATCCATTTTTCCCGGGTCATTTCCGATATTTTGCTCATAGTGCCGCCTCCTTAAACGTAGTTTCCTCCCCCGGCGGGGGGAGGAAAGACAAATAATACGATTCCTCCCCCAAAGGGGGGAGGAATAATTGTATCAGAGCCAGTCGACGTGGCCGTCTTCGATGTCGTAGACGGCAGCGATGACGTCCGTGGTCGGGGTGAGGGATTCTTCGTCGTCCTTCAGAGCGGCTTTGATCTTGTCCGCGCCCTTCTGGGCGTTGATGCAGCTGGCCTTGTACTCGTCCTTCTCGCCGTCGATCGCCGCAATGATCTCATCCGTCAGGAACTTGACATAGCCGTGGCCGCCGCCCTGGAGGGAGGCGCCGACGGCGCCGCAATGGGTATGGCCCAGGACAAGGATGACCTTGCAGCCCAGGTGGCCGGCGGCATACTGGATGCTGCCGAGCTGGCTGTCCGTGATGACGTTGCCCGCCACGCGAATCGTGAAAATCTCGCCGATGCCGGTGGAGAAAATCGCCTCGGGCACCACGCGGGAGTCGGAGCAGCAGATGACGATGGCGTAGGGGTGCTGGCCGTTGACCGTCGTGTCCTTGCGGATCTCAGGGGAAACGTTGCCCGGATTGGCCGCGGCGGTGAGATAGGCGGCGTTGCCCTTTTTCAGGCGGTCCAGAATGTCCTGATTGTGAATCATTTACAGAGTCCTCCCTCTTTTGTGTTTCGCCCTTTGGCGAACGGTTGATCTATTGCCGCGGCAGCCCCCTGTCTGAAGGGAAAAACGCGCCGCAAGCGGACAAACAGCATACTTTCCTCCCGGCAAGGGGAGGAAAGCGGATGTAATCAGGCGAACACGTCCAGAAATTCGCCCTTGGGAACAACGGGAGGGTCTTCAGGCAGCATCTCCTCGATGGCCCCCAGCGCCTGCTCCGAACTGTTCATCGCCAGCTTCTGCACGGAAAAGGCATACTGCTGCGCGATCTGCGCGCTCTTCACGCCCATAAACATTTGTACCATTTCTTCCATGATTCTCTGTCCTCCTTTCCTGAATCAAACGGTCCACTCCCGGCGGGGAGAAAAACCGGTTACTTGCTGATGCTGTTCCAGAGCTGGTTGGCCCCCTCCATGCTCTCAAAGTAGAGGGTTGTGAGCAGATTGGGGGGGATGCCCAGCATGTCCGTCAGTTGGTTCACACGCATCCAAGCGGCGTTTTCATAGCTGAGCACCAGGTCATACAGCGCGCCGGCTGGCCCCTCCCGGTACAGCAGGGCGCTCTTGATCTCCGGGGAGACAGGGATCTCCGACAGGATCTGGGACATGGGGGCGTCGATAAGATAATCCAGCGTGGAGAACATGCCCAGCAGATAGGCGTCGCCCTTCGAGATCGGGACGGCGTGGGTGTAGTTGAGCAGTTCGCTGCACAGCTCCGCGCGGGTGTAGGACAGCTTGAGGAACTCCTCGAAGAAGGGGTCGACCTCCCCCTGGCTGTTGCTGCAGCTGAGAAGGTAAATCCACTGCTTGAGCTGCTCGATGCCCATTTTCATGATCGCCTGGCGGACGGAGGTGGTGCGGTTGCGGGTGGCGAAGGCCATCGAGTTGGACACCCGCAGCAGGGCGTAGGTCAGGGCCGCGTCCACGGAGATGATCTGTTCGATCTCCTCCACATCCGGCTCGTCCCGCGTCACCGCCACCATCAGTCGGAAAAAGTTGCTCTGTAAAAAGCTGCTGTTGTATGCGGGGGAGGCCAGGCGCTCCGCCACCGCGTTGCCCTCCAGGGCAAACACGTTCATCCCCGCTGCCTTCTGGTAGAGCGCGTCGTCGTCGATCTGCGTCGCGATGCAGCGCTTCCCCATGCTGGTGGCGATCTCAATGACATTATGGAGCGACACGTCGCTCATCGTCTTGAAGTTCAGCTTGATGTAGTCGATCTGGTCGATC
>JAFUVO010000108.1 GCA_017477525.1 Oscillospiraceae bacterium
AGCTTCTTCGCCTGCTCAAACAGGTCGCGCACACGCCCCGCGCCGACGCCGACGTAGAGCTCCACGAAATCCGAGCCGGAAATCGAGAGGAACTGCACGTCCGCCTCCCCGGCCACGGCCTTCGCCAACAATGTCTTGCCGGTGCCCGGAGGGCCGACTAAGAGCACACCCTTGGGGATGCGCGCGCCGATTTCCGTGTACTGCTTGGGGTTTTTGAGGAAGTGCACGATCTCCTGCAGCTCCTCCTTCTCCTCCTCGCAGCCGGCCACGTCGGCGAAGGTGGTCTTTTTCTTTTCCTCGCTGCCGAGGCGGGTCCGGGCCCTGCTGAACCGGGCCACGCCCCCCGCGCCGCCGCCCTGCATCCGGTTCATGGCGATGAACCAGACCACGGCAAACAAAATCATCACAATCAGGTAGGGCAGGAACGAGGCCCACCAGGGCGCCTGCCACTCGGGCGGGAAATTGTGCTCCTTGAGCGTCCCGGCCTCGATCTGGTCCTGGATGATGTTGTAGATTTCGACCTTGCCGTCGTCCCCAATGCGCTGGCGGTCCGCGTAGAGGTCATTGTAGAAGATGCTGATGGTGCTCAGCTCGCATGTCACCACGGAGCCGTCCCGCAGCGTCAGGGTCAGGTTGTTCCCCTGCGCGACAAAGGACGCCACATCGCCCTCGATGAACATCCGCCGCACTTCCGAATAGGGGGCCGACGTGCTGTTGCTGCGCCCGGTGGAGTTCATCGTGATGATTGTGGCCAGCAGAATCACGATCAGCAGCGCGTAGAAGCCGATGTCCCGCGCCCGGTTGCGCCTCGGTTTGTTTGTGTTCAAACGCAAATCACTTCCATTTCGTCCTTCGCCCCTCCCTCCCCGTGAGCGCGGAGGGCGGCGAAATATATTTTTGCATCAGTATCGCGCTGATCTCCCACACGGGAGGAAAGCGGTCTGATTATTGATATACTTCCGGCTTCAATATACCGATATAGGGCAGGTTCCTGTACTTTTCCGCGAAATCGAGGCCGTAGCCCACGACAAACTCGTCCGGCACCGTAAAGCAGAAATAATCCGGGTGGATGTCGGCGCGGCGGCGCTCGGGCTTATCCAGCAGCGTCGCGATGCGTATGGAGGCGGGGCTGCGGCTGGACAGGTATTTTGTCAGGTAGCTCAGCGTGAGGCCGGAATCGAGGATATCCTCGACGATAATCAAATCCAGGCCCTCGATGTTGCGGCTCAGGTCCTTCGTGATGCGCACCGCGCCGGTGGTGCTGGTGCCGGAGCCGTAGGAGGACACGGCCATGAAGTCCATCATGCAGGGGACCGTCACATTGCGCATCAGGTCCGCCATGAACACAAAGCAGCCCTTGAGCACACCGAGGAAAAAGGGCTTTTTGCCCCGGTAATCCTCCGAGATCCGCGCTCCCAGCTCCTCCACCTTCGCCCGGATCTGCTGTTCATCCAGCAGCACCCTGAGAATGTCGTCCCGCATTGTCTCCGCCATAATCTCCATCCCTCTCTCATAATTTTCAAAGGCCGGGAAACGCTTCCTCCCCGGCGGGGGGAGGAACGCCGTCCGCCTCCGAATGGATTTCCAGGCAAAGGGCCGGCTTCCCGCGCTCCGCGGCGCAGCGCTCGGCCACGCCGAAGCCCTCCACGGCCACCGGGCCGCTCCCGTCCGAAATCACCAGCCGCCGCGCCCGCTCCGCTCCGGAGAGCCCCGCCTCGCGGAACAGCTTCCCCAGGCTCTTGGTGCAGCCCCGGCCCGCCAGGCGGATGCTGTCGCCCGGCGCGCGGAACGCCACATATAGTCTATCACATATATTCTCACTTTTGAAGTAAAAAGTGTTGAATGATTTGTGAATTTCTTTTGTATTTTCTGTCACAAAGCAGCGCAGGCTCCGCCCGTCCCCGGGCAGAAGCAGGGTTTCGCCGGGGGAAATGGGCCGCTTTTCCAGCGGGGGCGGCAGTTCTTCCGCGCCGAAACGGACAAAAGCGCCCTCCCGGAGGACCCTCATGCCGGGTATTTCCAGCGCGCCCGGCCCCTCCCCTTCCGTACAGAGTGCGTACAGGCGGAGCAAATGCGCCCGGCCCGGGCTGCCCGCCAGCGTCCGCAGCACCCGCATGGCTACGGGCCTGGGCAGCGCCCGGAAGGGCTCCAGGGGCAGCAGCGGCGGGCGGCAGTTGGCCTTGATAAACTCCTCCGCCAGGCCGCCGAGGTAGTCCTCGTCCTCCCGCAGCAGCGCTGCCGCGGCGCAGATGCGGGCGGACGCGCCGGGCCGCAGGGCTTCCAGCATGGGCAGCACCTGGCGGCGCAGGCTGTTCCGGGTGTAGCGCAGGTCGGCGTTGCTGCTGTCCTCCACATGGGGCAGACCGTGGCGGCTGAGGTAGTCCTCGATCTCCCGGCGGCTGACGTTCAGCAGCGGGCGGATGATGCCCCCCCTCCGCGGGGGAATCCCGCACAGGCCCAGGGTCCCGGAGCCCCGCAGCAGATGGAACAGCACGGTCTCCGCGTTGTCGCCGGCGTTGTGGGCCGTGGCAATCAGGGCGCAGCCCCGCTCCGCCGCGGCCCGGCGGAGGAAGCGGTAGCGCCGCTCCCGGGCGGCTTCCTCCACCCCCAGGCCCTGCCGCGCGGCATAGGCCGCCACGTCCTCCCCGCCTGAGACAAAGGGGACGCCCCAATCCGCGCAGAGGGCGCGGACAAAGCCCTCGTCCCGGTCGCTCTCCTCCCCCCGCAGCCGGTGGTTGAAGTGGGCGCAGACGAGGCGCAGATCCTCCATCTGATGGAGCAGGTGCAGCAGCGCCACGCTGTCCGCCCCGCCGGAGCAGGCGGCAAGTATGCCGGTTCCGGGGGGCGGGAGCATCCCCTCCCCTTCCATCCAGGCCCGCAGGCCCCGGGCGTCCAGGGCTTTGCCGTGTTCCGCCATTATACCAAATCCTGCCCGCCGGCGCAAGCGGGATTCTCCGATGTCTCCTCCTCCCGGACGCTGACGGCGCGGCCCTCGGCGGCGATGTCCCCCAGGAGGCCGAGAAACACCCGGAAATAGCCCCCCAGCGCCGCCTCCAGAGCGGCGCGGTCCCGCAGAACAATACAGACCCCTTCGCTTTCAACGCTCAGAAGGTCGTAGAGCGCGTCCAGGTTGCGCCCGTACCAGGCCGGAAAGGCGAGCTGCTCCGCCAGCGCGCTGTGCAGCCCCTCTTTCGTGGCGATCTTCCCGCCGTCCAAATATGCCGTTCTCAATCCATGTCACCCTTTTGCATGTTCGTCGGATACATTTTTCCTGCCTTGCATCTATTTAGCAGCCCCGTGTTTCCTCCCCCTTCGGGGGGAGGAAAATGCCCGCGGCGAAATAGATACCCTGCCTTTTGGGGGAAAAACCCGTCAATATAGCCGCGTAAAGCTCTGGTAATGGTCGCCGGTGTACCAGATGCTGCCGTCGGCGCCGTAGATGATACGTTCACTGCCCCGATACCCGCCGGAATAGTTGACGTCGCATTCCCGGTAGCTGCCCTTGGGCAGCTGCCCTTCATAGTTCCCGAAGCGGTCCCCGCCGATGCTCTTGCCGGGAGCCACGTCCCAGAGGTTTCCGGCGCGGCTGTCCCAGCCCAGGGCGCGAGCCTCGTTTTTCGTGATAAAGTTCCCCGGCAGGCGCCCGTACAGGTGGAGGTATTCCGCCACATCCTCCGGGGCGCTGTATTCGCCGTCCTCGCCGATCTTCGCCGGGGCCTCGGTTTCGGCCGCCGGGGCCGGAACCTCCGGGGCGGGTGTCGGGGACGGCGTCTGCTTGGGTTTGGCCGTGGCCGGAGCCGAGGCGCGCGGCGCGGCCTGCGCATCCGCGCCCGCCTCCGGGGGCAGCGTAATAACGGTCAGCCCTTCGCCGCCAGGCTCCGCGTCCCCATATTGCTGCCCCGCCGCGCCGCAGCCGCCCAACAGCGCCAGCGCCGCCAAAAGCAGGCAGAGCCACAGCTTCCACTGTCTTTTCATATTCTTCCGCCCTCATATTTCATATGGTCCGGGGTAGTTTCCCCTTGCCTTACGTCGGTATTTTAACAGAAATTGGCCTCTTGTCAATGTTTTTCCACATGCGGCCGCCCCGCAGCAGCAAAAACCGCCGGCAAAGTCCGTAAACCTTGCCGACGAATGCCGTTTTATGCCTGCTTTTTATCCGACGCCCCAGTCGATGAAGGTGTTGAGCCCTTCGTAATCCCCGGCGGTGATGAGCTCGTCCGTCTGTTCCACCTCCAGCTCCCGGGCCACGCGCTCTAAGGTCCCCAGATAGCCAGTGCTTTAAATGGGCGTCGCCCTCAAAGTCCTTTTCCGTTTCCAGCAGCTTCAGCAGCACGTCCTGGGTCACGTCGTCCGCGTCCTCGCGGCTGCGCGTCTGGCTGTAAGCCACCCGGAACACGGTGTCGGCGTAGCGCTCCGCGGCGCGGACAAAGCTCTCTTGTGTCATCGCTGTGTCTCTCCTTGAAGGTCC
>JAFUVO010000109.1 GCA_017477525.1 Oscillospiraceae bacterium
AAATCGCTGATATTACGTTTGAGGACGCTTTAGGGAAATTGGAACTTTTTTTGGAAAAACTGTCCCAGCAGTTTAATGGGCTCACGGTGGATATTTGCGCCCTGATCGCTGAATTTATCGCTGATTTGCCTGCTGACCTGGCTGCTCTGCTTGATTTCAATAGACTGCATCGAGTAAAAGCTTAACTATTTCTGTTTTTTTCCGTCTTTCTTCCTGCGAAGTTTGAGTAAAGTAACTGAATGCGCGGTAGCTCGGCATTTCGTAGTCCATCAAATACATATAGCGAATATTGACCCTGCACCTGTCCTCTAATTCCCGCAGCGATGCATATCCTGTTTCCATAAACCCAAACAATACCGTTTTTAACATATTGACCCGACTGTATCCTGGCCGCCCAAGTCTGCTATAACTTGCCGGTTTTAGATACTGTTCGATTTCGATCTCCTCCATAATCCTGTCAAATACGATTACCGGATCGCAGATATTTAAGCAATCTGCAAAAAACACTGGTAATACGCCTTGCCTGGGGTTATAATATCTCTCGGTATTCTTTTTCATTGCAAGTTAAGTATGCCAAAAACAAAGAGCGCTTCCAAGCCCTTGTGACTTGAAAGTGCTCTTTGTTTTTCATTGGACTTTTTTCACAGCCCCATTGCGGATTTTTACATATTCAGCACTGGGCGGAATATTTCTGGCGTACCTCGGTCAGCTTCTGCTGGGTGGCCTGTTCGCTGGGGTACCAGCCCTTCGCGGCCATCTGCTTGTACACCTCGTCCTGCATCCCGAGGGTGTTGTTCAGCGCGGTGCTGAAGGCCTGGCGCACCTTCGCGGTGGGGGACTCGATCGTACCGTGCAGGTACAGGTCGCAGGCGCCCTTCGTCGTCAGGAGAATGTTCTCCATGATCTGTCTGTCGTCCATGTCTGCCCCTCCTTACACCAGCGAATAGAACTGCTGGAAAATCTGGCGGTTCTTGCTCTCCAACTGGGAAGCCTGGCGGCGCAGCGCCTCATCCCGCAGCATTCCGGCGGCGGTCTGCGTCTGCTGGGTCAAAAACTGCGCATGGCCCAGCGCGTCCTCGACGTAGAGAAGTTCTTTCGGAGTCATATCAATCACCTCGTTTTTCAGTATGCCCGGAAAACGGGGTGAAATACATTGAAAATTAAAAATTACGAAACAGCGTCCTCACCTGTCCCGCCAGGTAGAGGGAGCCGAAGGCGGCCGCGGGGCCGTTGCGGGCGCGTTCCAGCGTCAGGGAAAGGGCCTCCCCCACGTCGGCGCGGCTCTCTGCCTTCGCACCCCGGGAGCGCAGGTAAGCCGCCAGCGCCTCCCCCGCCAGGGCGCGGGGACTGTCGGGGGTGACGCAGATAAATTCCGACGCGCGGGGCAAAAGGCGCTCGTAGATGCGCCCATAGTCCTTGTCCGCGAGAACGCCGGTCAGGAATACCAGCTTTTGGCCGGGCAGCAGCGCGTCCAGGCTCTGGGCCAGCGCCTCCGCGCACTGGGGGTTGTGGCCCCCATCCAGCAGGAACAGTGGCTCGCGGCGGAGCACTTCCAGACGCGCGGGCCAGCGCACCCGCGCCAGGCCGTCCCGCACCGCGTCCTCCGGGAGCTCCCAGCCCCGCTCCCGCAGCAGCTCCAGGCCCGTCAGCACCAGGGCGGCGTTGTGGAGCTGATGGGGCCCCAGCAGCGGAATCCGGTATTCCCGCCCGTCCCAGCGAAAGCGCTGGCCGTCCAGGCTGTTTTCAAGCTGTTCCAGCCGGGAGAGGTCCGCGCGGCGCAGCGGGACGCCCTTTTCCGCGCAGACCCGGCGCAGCACCGCCGTGGCCTCCGGCGGGCCGTCGTAACAGGCGCAGGCGCAGCCGGGCTTGATGATCCCCGCCTTGGTGGCGGCGATCTCCCCGATGGTGTTCCCCAGGTACTCGGTGTGTTCCAGGCCGATGTTGGCGACCACCGCCAGCTCCGGCGCGTCGATGGCGTTGGTGCTGTCCTTCTCCCCGCCCATGCCGACCTCCAAAACCACGATATCGCAGCGCTCCTCCGCGTAATAGAGCATCGCCGCGGCGGTAATCAGCTCAAACTGGCTGGGATGGTCCTCCATGGCCTCAGCGGCGGCGCGCACCCGCTCCGTGACCGATGCCAGCCGCTCCGGGGGAATCAGCCTCCCGCCGCTCTGTATCCGCTCCTCGAAACGCTCCACATAGGGGGAGATGTACAGCCCCGTGCGGTAGCCCGCGGCGCGGAGCACGGACTCAAACATGGCGCAGCTGCTCCCCTTCCCGTTGCTCCCGGCGACGTGGATAAATTTCAGGCCCTTCTGGGGATTGCCCAGCCGCGCCAGCAGCTCCCGCGTCCGCCCCAGGCCCAGGCGCGTGGCGCTCCAACTGTAATGGTTGAGATAGGCGATTGCCTCTTCCGCGGTCATATTCCTTCCCCCTTATCCAGAAACAATCCCCTCCCCCGTCGGGGGAGGGGAACCGCATGATCCCCTTTTCGCATCTATCCTCCCCTGCGGGGGAGGATAGATATACCGGTTTAATGTTTTTTCTTCGCGGACTTGTCCACAAACACCCGCCAGACGATGGTGAGCGCGAGGCCGACCACGTTGAGGGCGGAGGCGAACAGGAACGCGCCGGTGTAGACGCCGGAGGAGGCGTAGATGCTGCTCATGACCACCGGGCCTATGTAGCCGGCGAAGGCGAAGCCGATGAACATGATGCCGTAGTTGATGTTGTTGTACTTCAGGCCGAACTGCTCCGAGGTGAAGCCCGGGAAAATGCCCATCAGCGCGCCGAAGCAGATGCCCACGAGGGCGATGCCGATGTAGAACAGCACCACGCCGCCGGAGGCGGAAAAGCTCATCAGCGCCAGGCCCACGATGCTCAGGGCGAAGGAGCAGGTCAGGGTGGGGATGCGCCCTAACTTGTCGGAGGCGGTGCCCGCCAAAATCCGGCCGGAGACATTGAACAGGGCCAGCACCGACACCACGGTGGCGGCGGCGGCGTCCGACATGGAGAACATGTTCTGGGCGATGGCGCGGGCCTGGGAGATGTTCATCATCCCCGCCACGGCCCCGCAGGTCATCATGACGATCATCAGGTAGAACACGGGGTCGGCCAGCATCTGCTTCCAGTTCTTGTCCGGGCGCTTGGGGCCGCCGGCCGCCGCGGGCTTCCAGCCCGCCGGGACGAAGTTGGCGGGGGTGGGCAGCACCAGGAAGGAGGCCGCCACGATCACCACCAGGAACACAATACCGAACACGCGGAAGGCCCCGGTCACGCCGGAGGCGTGGATCAGCGCGTTGGCGATGGGCGGGATAATGACGCTGCTCAGGCCGTAGCTGGCCGTCGAAAGGCCGCCCACCAGGCCGCGCTTATCCGGGAAGGATTTGACCACGTTGCCCACGGTGCAGCCGTAGACCAGGCCCAGCCCCAGCCCGCAGCACAGGCCGTAGGTCACCAGCAGCATCCCCCGGCTGGTGGCGTAGCCGCTGAGGAACATGCCCACGCCGTACAGCACGCCGCCGATCAGAATCACCCGCTGGGGACCCAGCTTGTTGGTGATAAAGCCGCCGGAAATCATGGTGATGGGCCCCACGGCGTTGGCCAGGGTGAACACGATCGCCAGCGTCCCGGAGGTGATCTGCGTACCGGTCAGCCCGCTCAGGTGCTCCGCCAGCGGCGTGGCGAACACGCTCCAGGCGTAGAGCGAGCCGATGCACAGGTTGATTAAGCAGCAGGCCGCCAGGGTGATCCATCTCTTTTTTGTAAAATCCATAAGTCCTCCCTCTCTCTGCAAGAATACTGTTGTCTATTGTATACGGTAACAGGCGGAATGTCAATAAATCAATCGGCCAGATTTGATGTGGCAAAGAAGTATTTCTGATTTTGCCCTTCCGGCCCGCGCTTCTCCTTTACAAACCGTGCGAGAAATATTATAATATTATAATCAGTGGCAGCTATTTAGTTGCGGGTATTTCCCTCCCCCGAAGGGGGAGGGAAATACCAAAAAAAGATTTCTTTTGTGTTTTCTCCCCCTTCGGGGGAGAAAACACAAGGCTGCGAAATAGATACAATCAGTGTAACTGTTTCGCAGCCGAGTAAAATCATTTTATGGAGGTGTCCGGCATGAACCAAGTCACGATCGAGTATTTCGGCCATTCCTGTTTCCGTCTGACGGGCCTCGGGCAGCGCGTCGTCCTCGACCCCTTCGCCGACGGCAGCGTCCCCGGCCTGGGGCCGCTGCGGACGGAGGCGGAGTTTGTATTTTGCAGCCACGGCCACGGGGACCACAGCGCAACAGACTGCGTAACGCTGCTGCCCCACGGCGCTCCGGCCTTCACCGTGACGGAAGTCCCGAGCGACCACGACCACCACGGCGGGAGCCGGCGGGGGAAAAATATGATCCGCGTGTTTGACTTCGGCGGGCTGCGCATTGCCCACTTCGGCGACCTGGGCCGCCCGCTGACGGCGGAGGAAGTGAAGCTCCTCTCCGGTCTGGACCTGGCGCTGGTCCCCGTGGGCGGGCACTACACCATCGACGCCGCCGAGGCCGCGGCCCTCGTCCGCGCCATCTCCCCCCGCGCGGCAGTGCTGATGCACTACCGCACCGACAGCAGCGGCTATGACGTAATCGCCCACATCCGCGACGTAAAAGCCGTTTTCGGCCCCGTGGAAACCATGGGCGCTGCGCTGACGCTGACGGCGGACGCGCCGGCGGGGACCATCATCATGACGCCATATGTGAGATAAGGAGGATTTCATGAAAAAGCCAGCCTTTAACCCCTATCTGCCGGAATACGAATATGTCCCGGACGGCGAGCCGCACCTCTTTGACGGGCGGGTGTATATCTACGGCTCCCACGACCGGGCCTTCGGCGAAAAATACTGCGAGGACGACTATGTGGTCTGGTCCGCGCCGGAGGACGACCTGTCCGACTGGCGCTATGAGGGCGTGAGCTACCGCCGGACCCAGGACCCCTCCAACGCCAATGACGAATACCAGCTCTGGGCCCCGGATGTGACGCGGGGGCCGGACGGAAAATATTACCTCTACTACTGCCTGTCCTTCTACCACGAAATCGGCGTGGCGGTCAGCGGCAGCCCGGCGGGGCCCTTTGAATTTTATGGCCATGTGAAATACCCGGCTTCCATCCGGGGCGGCGCGGTGCTGCGGGAACACATGCCCTTCGACCCGGCGGTGCTCACGGACGACGACGGGCGGGTGTACCTCTACTACGGCTTCGCCCCCGCCAAGGGCAAGGAGATGTCCGTCCCCGACCCCGAGGGCCTCGACATCCCCGAGGAGGAGAAGCGGCGGCTGCGGAAGATCGCCGAGCGCTTTGCCGGGGAGCAGTTCAGCGAGTACAGCATGGTGGCGGAGCTGGAAGCGGACATGCTCACCCTGAAGGAGGAGCCCCGGGAGCTGATTCCCGGCGGCCACCACGAGGACGGCACGGATTTTGAGGGCCACGGCTTCTTCGAGGCATCCTCCATCCGCAAGGTAGGGGAGCGCTACTATTTCGTCTATTCCAGCCACCTCAGCCATGAGCTCTGCTACGCTGTCAGCGACAAGCCGGACCGGGATTTCGCCTTCGGCGGCACCCTTGTCTCCAACGGCGATATCGGACTGGACGGGCGGACGGAGCCGGTGAACGTCCTCGGCAACAACCACGGCGGCATGGTGCGGGCCAACGGGAACTGGTACATCTTCTACCACCGCCAAACCCACGGGACGGAGTTCTCCCGGCAGGGCTGCGCGGAGCGGCTGGAAATCCTGCCGGACGGCAGCATCGAGCAGGTCGAGATCACCAGCTGCGGCCTCAACGGCGGCCCCCTGCCCGCCGCCGGGGAATACCCCGCCTATATCGCCTGCCACATCACCGACCCCACCACGCGCTCTTCCATCGACTACGGCAGCCCGGTCATGCGCGAGCAGACGAGGATCACCTCCGTCCCCGGCGGGAAAAAGCAGTACGTAACCGGGATACGGGACGGCAGCGCCGTCGGCTTCAAGTATTTCGACTTCCGCGGCGTCACGGCGCTGACCCTCTCCCTGCGCGGCAGCTTCGACGGAACGGTATCCGTCTGCGGGGACGCGGAGGGGCAGGAGGAATTTGGCCGCGCCGCCCTCGCCGGGCAGGCCGGGCCGGAGCTTTCCGTACCGCTCAACGTCCCCGACGGCGTCCACGCCCTGTATCTGCGCTTCCGGGGCAGCGGCAGTCTGGAACTGGATTCGCTTCGATTTTCTGCACGCGAACAGAAATAATTGCAGGATCAAAGCGGCTTCGGAATTTTTATGCGCAATTATACGTTGAGGAGGCGATTCTATGTCCAACAATACCGCGGAAGCGATCCGCATTATGGAAGAGCTGCCGGAGTCTGGGCAAGTGCTGGCGTTAAATTTGCTTCATCAGGTTTTGAAAGCCTGGCGAATCCAAAATGAAATCCCCAATGATGAAACCATGGAAGCCTTGAAAGAGGGCGAGGAAATGATTCTGCACCCGGAAAATTATAAGCGCTACTCCACGTTCCGCGATTTCATGGAAGAGATGGAACAGGATGCTTAAAATCAATCCGTCTACGAAATTCCGGAGAGATTATAAGCGGATCAGGGCGCGTGGATATCATTTGGAGTTGCTCGATCAGATTGTTACCATGCTCGCAAATCAAAAGCCGCTGCCGCGGGAAAACCGCGATCACTCCCTTTCGGGGAATTGGTCTGGATATCGGGAGTGCCATATACAGCCGGACTGGCTGCTGATTTATCGCGTGAACGAGAATGAACTTGAACTTCTTCTCATGCGTACCGGGACACACAACGATCTTTTCCGAGAATAAGGAATTGTCAGGCACGGGTGTGCGATTATAGCGCAACCTCCCCGCCTTCGGCGGGGAGGTTGCGCTATATTAGTAATTGATAACATTCTCCATTTACTTATTTATTGTCGTTTCCCATTCCGGCAATAACGGCAATGATCGTAGCGATTCCACCAACAACCGCGCCTACTGTACTCATAATCTGGCTTGTATTTTGCATATTTTGTGAAACCTGCGTTGCTTTTTCAGCATTATTTTTCTGATCGTTCATTCCCATTTGAAATTCCTCCCTTTATCTTTCCCCACGTACCGTTGATAACTTCATATTTCCGGCAGCTTCCATTCCATTGCTCAAAAACACCTTTATGTCATATCCAGGATATTTTGTCCCTATACGGTTCTGCTTCCAAAGAGCAACCGTCCAGCCGGAAGGAGCAGCAACGATAAATGGATATTGCGGCATGTCTTTTTTATTTCCTTTGACATCTACTCCGTTCTTCACAAAAGCTACCCGTGGAAATTTTTCAATACGAGCAATGGTTGTTTCGACATATTCAACTTTTGGCATTTCTTTTCTCCTTGTGTTTGATATTCAAGGTCTGCAGGGTGAAAGTAACTGTCCAAGAGTGCATTCATACTTGTCTATTTTTCCCTATACAGCGTTGTCGCCAGTCGCCGGATGCGAAGGGCGCTCAGCCCGCCTCCCTCCCCCTCTCTACACAGGACAGCTCATCCTGCGAAGTCGCTTCACATTATCTTCCTGTATTTCAGAACTGCCTGTCGTTATTATACTCAATATCTGAGTTTTTGTCAATACTCAGATATTGAGTATGTTAAAATAAAGTTGATTAAGAGTACAGCATTGAGGCGGTTCTAAGTGGACTATCATACAAGAATCAGAAACATTCGGGAAGATTTGGATTATACGCAGGCTGAAATCGGAAAACTGTTAAGTAAATCGCAGCAAGGCTATAATCATATTGAAAAAGGCCGCGCCGAACTGAAAATTGACGATTTGATTATTCTTTGTAAATTTTATAATTTATCAGCCGATTATTTAATTGGTATCAGCGATATTCCCGCACCATGTCCCATCGGTTCCAGGTGCAAAAAGAAATGAGTTGTCTGGGTTTATTATCCATACAGCTCATTTCTTTTGCTGATCGTCTGGAATTATGTTGGCGTCTCCAAAAGGCCATATAGGAAAAGGTTTTTTGCCGTAACTGTTTAGAACCCTATGGGTTCTAAACAGTTAGAGAGTTGCGCTACGCGAGCGCGCCCCGCGGGGGAGGGCACACTCGCTCCGCGAGAAGAATTTTCGGCGAAAACGCGGTTTCCGTCGAAAATGATTGGACTTTATTCGCGCCTGCGGGCGCGAACTCTGCGAGGCAACGGGAGTATCTGAACAGTTACTTTTTGCCTTGCAAATGGGATACGCGGCGCGATGAGGGCAAAAGCACTCTCCCCGCCTTTGGCGGGGAGAGTGCGCTATATTAGTATATCCGCCGGATATCCCCCGGCGCTATGCCGGCGCGGGCGCAGAAGCGCTCGACGTCGGTTTCATCATGGGCCAGCTCATATGCGTGGAATTTCCCTGTCTCCCGGTCTACAAAGCCCAGGGTCATTTCCCCGGTGCAGATGCTGGAACGCAGGGCCGGGCGCTGGGTTTCCGGGTTGTAGGGAATGGGCGGCGGCTCTTTTTTGCGGAATATGCCCATGGGTCTGCCCTCCCGTTAAAAGGATTTTGTATACAGCTCGTAGCCCATTTCCCTCAGGTACATGGGCAGGGAGCGGAGCGCTTTGCGGATGAACTCCCTTGTTTCCTCGCCCAGCTCGGCGTAGGGGACCAGCTCGCTGGTGAGCTTCATCTCCCGGTCGTCCTTGCCCAGCCGCCAGCCATCGGCCAGCTTGTCGCGCATCCAGCGTTCGTGGTCGATCTCGCAGAGCTTTTCCAGCGCGGGGCCGTAGAGCTCCTGGATCGCGTCCGCCGTGTTGGGCAGCACGGGGCGCAGGCCGATGCTCATGTCGTAGGCTTCCAGCCGCTCCCCCAGATAGCGGATCTGGGAGCGGTGGCCCTCCTTGTAGTACTCGTCCAGCTCCTCCCAGGGGGCCATCTCCGGGTTTTCCAGTTCCTGCTGCAGCTCCGCCTCCGGCTTGCCGCTGAGCTTGAGCTCTTCGGCGTGCTTGGCGCGGTAGTGCTCGTGGGCGATCTGGGCGTAGCGCTCCACCATGTCCCCCATGATCTGCTCAAATTCCAGCTTCTGCTTAAAATCCTTGGCGTTTAAGTGCAGGTTGAGTTGCCCCTCCATGGGCAGGCAGGATGGGGTGAAGCGCTTCACGCCCGACAGGCAGCTCATGGCCAGAATCAGCTCCAGCGAACGGGTGCCGTGGCGGTACTCGGACACGCTGAGCATGGCGGAGAGCAGGCTCCGGGAGATGTTCACCGTCGTTTTGTCCTCGGACAAAATGCCGGGGCACTTGCGGACGATCTGCTCCCGCAGGAGCATCCCCCGGCGGATCACCGCGCTGCGGTCCGTGACCCGGGTGGGGTTTGGGCCCTTGACGTTGAGGATGCCCTTAAGGCGGCTGACGAAGTCGTTCCCCTTCACCAGGCGGAAGGCGTCCTCTTCCTCCGGCGTGTGGGGCAGGAAGCCCGAGAAGGTGGAGGCCGTGGCCCCGGCGAACACGAACACCGCGGCGGCCATCTCACAGCGCTTGCCGTTGAGGGTAAATTCCCCGTCCTGCATCGGGGCCAGGAAGTAGCGGAGCCAGCCCCGGGGCGTACCGCCCAGGTCGGAGTCAAATTCGTCGATGAACACCAGGGGGATCTGGTTGTTCTTATATTGCAGGGCCTCCCGCAGCGCCTCGAAAAACTCCGTCGGGGAGTGGTACTGGGAGAGGTTCAGGCTCGTCACCGTAAAGCGGCCGCTGCTGCCGGCGATCTGCTTGACGCCGAAGGACTTCCCGCAGCCAGGAGCGCCGAACACCGCCACGGACAGCGGCTGAAGCTTTTCCTCGCCGCTGAGGTGGTCGAACTGGTATATGTAGTCGTCCAGCAGGGCCTTGACCGTGTGGTAGTTCTCGATTTCCTCCTTGTCCGCCGTCACCAGCATCCCGTAGCGGCATACGGGCACATGGCGGGACAGCACCTCCACGCCCTCGTACACGATCCGCTCCGCCACCGCCAGGTAGCGTCCCGGCTGGGCCTTGCAATACTCGTCCAGGATGGAGAAGGGCGCGATGCCGGACACCAGCTCCTTCAAGCTCCGTTCCGGCACCCCGACCCGGCAGACGGTCTGCTTTTTCTCCTCCGCCAGCAGCTTTTTCAGCGCGCCGTGCAGATCCGTATCCTCCGCCAAGGCCGGACCCTCCACGGCTTCCGGCGTGAACAGCAGCTCCCAGCGCCCGCCCTGCCGGAGCAGCGCCCCCTGTTCGTTCAGCAAAATCGCCGCGTCCCGGCAGTCCTTCAGCGGGCGCAGGGAGTCGTTGGTCGCCAGCTGCAGCAAAAATTCATCGACGGTCCGCTCATAGGAGATGCCCCGGCTGATGGGGTAGTCCAGCATCCGCAGATGCTCCATCAGCAGCAGCGGCGCCTTTTTCCCGGCGCAGTTCTCCGCCAGCGTCTTTTCCGGGTCGTATATCTGGTAGTTGATCTCCTGTTTCATGTGTTCCTCCAAAAATTTCAGTATCGGCGTTTTCTCCCCCATAACCCGCATGAAGCGGAAAAGCATATCGCTTCTATGCCGCAACAAATTCGCTGTCATTGCTCACCAGTCCGCAGACTGGTGAAGGCAATCCCCCAATATAGGGGCTGACGGTATATGTTACGTATAAAAGGCAGTTGCAAATGATGGGGGATTGCCTTCACCAGCGTGCGCGCTGGTGAGCAATGACAGTGTTTTTGTTTTGTATGATTTACGTACAGCGCTGGACTTTTTGCCATTTTGCGAAGATTCTCGACCATAAGTCGCCTAAGTGGGAGCAAACGCAATCAGGAATTGCTTTTTCAGTAATCCGTCACGGAGAAGCCCCGCTCGCCCTCCACGAGGGGCTTCTCCGCGACATCCATGCGCCGGATGATGATGAAGCGCTGGAATTTGAGCTGTGTCAAAAGCCGCCGGATCGCGGACAGCTCGCCCTGCGCCTCCATCTCCACCCGGCCGTCGGCGAGGTTCCTGACCCAGCCGCTCAGCCCGAAGCTCCGGGCCAGTCCGGCGGAGCGGTAGCGAAAGCCGACGCCCTGCACCTGGCCGGAGAAATATATATGCCGCCGTACCTTCATGTTTTCCGCCGCCTTTCCGTGTCTGAAACCCCATGTGGAAATTCTACCACATCCCGGGACAAAATAACAGCTTTTTTTCACGGGGGAGATATTTACAAAAGCAGCCTCTTATGATAAGATAAACCACAAGGTAATTGCAAAGCTCTCCGGTCTGCTGCGAAGCGGCATTTCAATCCGTTTTTGACGCGGCTTTGCCGTGGCAAAAACACCCTAAAGCGAGCAAAGCGAGCTCGCGCACCGACCAAGCGGGACGCCCGGAGGGCGTGACGCGCGATAAGCGCGCGTAACCTCGATTGCGAAACGCAGTTTCGCAATCGACTATAAATTCGCGATAAAGGCTGGTTTCCACACCCAGCCTTTATTCCGGCGGAAAAAATCATACTCTTCCGCCGGAGTATAAACAAGAAAATGGAGGAAAACTGAACATGAACATCCGCTCCGTCCGCCGCCTGACGGTCTCGGCGCTCATCGCCGCCGTCTACGCCGCCCTCACCATGGGCCTGAGCTTTATGAGCTACGGCCCGATCCAGTTCCGCGTCGCGGAAATCCTCTGCATCCTGCCCTTTTTCTTCCCCTGGACCACCTGGGGGGTCACGGCGGGCTGCCTGATCGCGAACCTCATCAGCGCCTATGGACCGGCGGACGTGGTGCTCGGCACCCTCGCCACGCTTCTGAGCTGCCTGGCCGCCGCGGCGCTGGGGCGGGGTAACCGCCGGAGCTGGCTGTCGAATATCCTTGCCTGCCTGATGCCCGTGGTGTTCAACGCGGTGATTGTCGGCGCGATGATCGCCTGGTTTGAGGTGGGTTCCTTCTCCGGCGCGGCCTTCTGGACCGCTTTCGCGGTCAACGGCGCTTCCGTGGGCGCGGGGGAGCTGGCGGTCATGCTGATCCTCGCCCTGCCCATCATGCGCGTCCTGCCCAACAGCGCCGTCTACGCGCGGATGCAGTCTATCGCGTAATATTGAAGGCCCCGCCCTCAGGGCGGGGCCTTCATCATCATACGAGAAGGGGGATATCGCTTTGGATATGGAATCCTATCCCGTGCTGCGCCCTGTGACCGAGGGGGCGGTGGCGCTGGCGCTGGCCCAGGTGCTGGGCTATGCGCGAGTGTTTACGCTCCCGGAGGGCGGGGACGTCAGCCTGGGCATGGTGCCCCTGATCGTTTTCGCGCTGCGCTGGGGCGTGGGCAAGGGGGCGCTGCTGGGGCTGGCCTACGGCATCCTCGGCGCACTGCTGCGCTGGGACTGGATCCCCATCGGCCTGGGCCGGGCCCTGGCCTGCGCCGCCCTCGGGACGGCGGGGCTGTTCCGGGGCCGGCGCTGGGGCGCGCTCTACGGCGCGCTCACGGGAATCCCCCTGCGGGCCGCCGTCCAGGCGGCGGCGGGGGCGCTCCTGCTCCCCGAGGAAACGCCGGAGCGCTTTCTCAATCTGCGCATGAACACCCCCGAGACCTTCTACGCCCTCCACGAGCTGCTGTGGGCCTGCCTGAACCTTCTCCCCTGCCTGCTGGCGCTGGCCCTGCTCTCCCTGGCCTTCCGCCGCTTCCTCCTGGCCGAGGATTTGGCGGAGGACGAGGATTGGGAAGAAACCGACGACGAAAAGGAAGAGGAATAACGCCGGAAAAGCCCTTCGGACTTTTCCGGCGTTATAAATTAAACTCAATTTTTCTGCTTCGCGCCGGCGGCGGGGCCGTCCAGCAGGCCCGGGGGCGGGTCCACCTTGCGGATGGCGCCGATGAGCTCGGCCAGCTTGGGAATGGGAATATGCGTGGTGTTGACGCAGATGTCGTAGTTGCTCCGGTCGCCCCAGGTCTGGCCCGTGTAAAAGCGGTAATACTGGGCCCGCTCCCGGTCCACCTCGCGGATACGCTTTTCCAGCGCCTTGTCGCTGATGTCCTCGCCGTTGTTCTCCGCCTTGTGGCGTTCGCGGCAGCGGGCGATCCGGGCCTCCATGTCCGCGTAGACAAAAATGCGGATCGGGTGGTAGTCCGCCAGGATATAGCCCGCGCAGCGCCCCACGATGACGCAGTCGGATTTCTCCGCGATCTCCCGGAGGACCTCGGTCTGGGCGGTGTAGATGCTGCGGGTGACGGCGTACACCGCGTCGCCGTTGTGGGTGGAGAGGGTGTTGGCGACCGTGATCGGGTAGTAGGCGCGGATGCGCTTTTCCAACACCTGATTGACATAGGATTCCGCCAGCTCGCTGCGCTGGGCGATGGCGCTGACAATCTCCCCGTCATAGTAGGCCACGCCGAGGACGCCGGCCAGACGCGCGCCCAGCTCCCGTCCCCCCGAGCCGAACTCCCGGCCGATGGTGATGATTTTGTTCACGGTGATCCCTTCCTTTCACTGAAATTTCATGTTCGCGAATTTGTATCATCCTCCCCGGAGGGGGAGGATGATACAAAGTTTTTATGCCTTGGGCGTGCCGTCGGCGTTGAACAGCGGCAGCGGGGCCAGAACGATGATGTCGTCGCGCTTCGCCGCGTCGCCCTCCGCGAGGATCGCCATGCGCCCCGCGACAATGCCGCCGGCCTTTTTCACCAGCTCCTCCGTGGCGCGGATGCTCTCGCCGGTGGAGATGACGTCGTCGAGGATCAGCATCCGCTTGCCCTGCATCCGCAGGGCATCCGCTTCGTCGATCACCAGCGTCTGGACGCCCTGGGTGGTGATGCTGGTGACGTCCACGGAAAACACCTTTTTCATGTATGCCTTCGCTTTTTTGCGCGCCAGGAAATAGGTCTCCGCGCCGCTCTGGCGGGCCATCTCGTACAGCAGGGGGATCGACTTGGCCTCCGGGGCGATCAGGTAATCGTAATCGGGGGCGCGCTTGAGCAGCTCCGCCGCGCAGTGGACAGTGAGTTCGACGTCGCCGAAAATCACGAACGCGCCGATATACAGCTCATCCGAGACCCTGCACAGCGGCAGATCGCGCTTCATTCCGGCGATGTCTATCTCGTAAGTCATGTCTGATTTCCTCCAAATCAAGTTTTGGTTTCAGGAACCTATACCTTGATATTATAATGGATTCTCTGGGAAAATCAAGGCGGTTTTTAAAATATTATGCGCGGCGGCCCCCCTGTCACAGCTCCCGCGCGTTCTCGCCGCCCAGGAAAAACAGGGCCAGCGCGCCGGGGCCGACGTGGGAGCCGGTGACGGGCTCGTACATGACCGTCAGGATCTCCTTTGGCGGGCGGGACTTCCACAGCAGCGAGGACAGGTATTTCGCGTCCTCGGCGCAGTCGGCGTGGGCGATGCCGACGGTCTGGGTCTCCGGGGCGCTGACCAAAGCTGTATAGCGCTCCGCCAGGGCCTCAATGGCGCGGCGGCGTCCGCGCACCTTGGCTGTGGCCACGATCTTCCCCTCCGGGTCGCCCTTCAGCAGGGGCTTGATTTGCAGGACCGTCCCTATGATGGCGGCGGCGTTGCTGAGCCTGCCGCCCCGGCGCAGGTACATCAAATCGTCCACGGTGAAGATCTGGCACATCCGCGCCCGCAGCGCCGTGACCAGCTCCGCCGTCTCCTCCAGCGAGGCCCCCTTCCGGCGGGCCATCACGGCCTCCATGACCAGCAGCCCCTCCCCGAGGGAGGCGCCGAGGGCGTCCACCAGCCGGACGCTGCGCTCGGGGAACTCCTCCGCCAGCGCCTCCGCGGCCAGGACGGCGCAGTGGTGGGAGTTGCTGATACCGGAGCTCATTCCGATGAACAAGATATCCTCCCCCGCCGCCAGGCGCTCCCGGAAGCGCTCGGTATAGCTCTGGGGGCTGATCAGCGAGGTCTTGACCGCCATGCCGCCGCGCATGGCCTCGTAATAGCCTCGCCCGTCGAAGCGGGCGGTGTCGGTCAACATATGTTCCGCGCCCCGGTAGCGGCAGCCGTAGGGAATGGCGGCCACGCCCTCCCGGTCCAGGTATTCCGTCGGCAGGTTGGCGCTGGTATCGGTGATAATCGTAAAAGGCATTTCGTCCTCCTTGGCAAGTTTTTCCGCGGGAGGAAAGCGGCCCTCCCGCGTACTTCATCATACACGAAAAGGCCGCCAAAAGGCAAGCTACGCCTGCGATAGTCCGGGTTTTTCCGGCTCTACGCTTCGTAGAATCCGCCGGTGGAGCCGTTTTCCGTCCCTTTTCCCCCGGGAAGCTGGGCCAGAATCACCGCGCAGAACATCACCGCGCAGCCCAGGTATTCCCTCCCGCTGAGGCGGTCGCCGAGGACCACCGCGCCGGCCAGGACGGAGAAAACGCTCTCCAGGGAGAACAGGACGCTGACCAGCGTGGGGTTGCCGCCCTTCTGGGAGAGGATTTGCAGCGTGTAGCCCACGCCGCTGGACATGACGCCAATATACAGCAGGGGCAGGACGCAGCGCCGCAGCCCCGGCAGGCTCCAGGCCCCCCGCTCAAAGCAGACGCTGAGCAGGGCGGATATGGTCCCCGCCACCAAAAACTGGCCGATGGAGAGCTTGAGCCCGTCCACGCGCTGGGCGTGGCGGTCGACCGACAGCACCTGCAGGGCGTAGAACACGGCGCAGAGGATCAGGAAGGTGTCGCCCCGCTCCAAGGCGAAGCGCTCCCCCGCGGGGATGCACAGGAGATAGAGCCCCAGGGCCACCAGGACGATGCTGATCCAGATGCGGAGATTGGAGGGTTTTTTCAGGAAGATGCCGAACACGGGCACCAGGACCACATAGAAGGCGGTGATAAAGCCGGCCTTCCCCGCGCTGGTGTCCGCAAGGCCGGCCTGCTGCAGATTGGTCCCGGCGGCGAGGAACAGCCCGCAGACCAGCGAGCCGAGCGCCAGGCGCTTCCAGTCGGTTTTTGCCCTCTCCCCGTTCCGCGCCCTCAGGGCGTCAAAGCCCAGGGACAGCGGCGTCAGCACCGCCACCGCGATGGCGCTGCGCAGGGCGTTGACCGCGAAGGGCGGCAGATAGCGGGCGCAGATGCTCTGCGCCACAAAGGCCGTCCCCCAGATCAGCGCCGCCAAAAGCGGAAATATCACATGCCTGACAACATTCTGCTTCATTCTTCTCTCTTATCTCCGGTCGCGGCATTTCCCTCCCCCGAGGGGGAGGGAAATGTTGAAAATGATAAATTTCCCTTCTGTTATCTCCCCCTTCGGGGGAGAAAACACAAGGCTGCGAAATAACAGCATATCTCCCCCGGCGGGGGGCGATAAGTCACGGTGCCGGATCCGGCGGCTTTGCCGCCGCCTCTTCCTCTTCCTCGTCCAGCAGCCGCAGGCCGGCGGTGTCGGCGACGGGGAGGGAGAAGACGATCGACTTGGCCGGGCTGTTCATCCCCGCCTTGAGCATGATGGACTGCATGATCTTGTCCTTCTCCTTCGTGAGGGAGACAATGAAGGTCATATCCTTCTCCGAGGCCAGGGAGATGCCGAGGAATTTCTCCGCCCGCTCCATGCCGGTGCCGCGGGCGTGGATCAATGTTCCGCCGTGGGCGCCCGCCGCCCTGGCCGCGTCCATCACCAGGTCGTTGTAGCCCTGGTTGCTGATGATAATCAGAAGCTCCCGGTTGGTTCCCTGCATGGTGCTCTCCTCCCCGCGTTGAAAATTCTGTCCCTCTGTCAAAAATGCCAGCTCCCGCCGCCCGCCGATGCTGCTCATGGGCACGATAAAGGCCACGCCCACGCCGGGGGCGTCGATATGCAGCGTGGAGCGCAGCACCCGTTTCGCCTTCTGCCAGATTGGCCCGGTGACGACGGAGAAGCAGACCGCCTTCTCCGAATGGTTGAGCAGGTAATCCCCCGTCCCCCCGGTATAGGTGCCGTGGCCCAGGGCCACAAGGCTGGTGGTGATGCTCTGGATCTGGTACAGGGCGACAAAGCGCGGGAGCTGCTTGCGGTCCGTGATCGTGGTCAGCATATATAATTCAGACATGGATGTTCCCCCTTCTGCCCGCCGCTGAAGCGTCAGAGATTGATGATCTCATAGTCGTCAAACCAGTCCAGCTTTTCCTCGACGGAGGCCGGAGCCGCCTCGGTTCCGGCGCTCCTGAGCCGGTAGGCGATGCCGAGGAACTGGATGGCGATCAGCGGCGTCATGGCCACCATCGCCACGACGCCGAAGGCGTCCGTGACCACGTTGCCCCCGAGGGCGACGCAGGCGCCCGTGGCAAAGGGCAGCAGGAAGGTGGCGGTCATCGGGCCGGAGGCCACGCCGCCGGAGTCAAAGGCGATGCCGGTGAACATGTCCGGCACGAAAAAGCTCAGCCCCAGGGCGATGGCGTAGCCGGGGACCACGAACCAGAGGATCGAGATGCCCGTCAGCACCCGCGTCATGGCCAGGCCGATGGAAGCGGCGACGCCGATGGAGAGGCAGGCCTGCAGCGTCTTCCCCTGCACCGCGCCGTCGGTCAGCTCCTCCACCTGGCGCATCAGCACATACACCGCCGGCTCGGCCTTGACGATGAAATAGCCGATGAGCATCCCCAGGGGGATGATGATCCAGCGGTAGCTCAGCCCCGCCAGGGTCGCCCCCAGATAGCTGCCGGCGGGCATAAAGCCCACGTTGACGCCCGTGAGGAACAGCACCAGGCCGACGTAAGTATAGACCAGGCCCACGCCGATGCGGATCAGCGGACCCCTCTGAAGGCGCAGGCGGATGATCTGGAACAGGCCGAAAAAGGCCGCGATGGGCAGCACCGCCACGCCGATTTCCCTGGCGTAGACCGGGAAGCCCGCCAGGAAGGAGCGCCCCATGACCACGGAGTTTTCCGCGTTCTCCACCGCCGCGGCCTCGTAGGCCGCGCCGTCGGGACGGAAGATCAGGCTCAGCGCCAGCACCGCCAAAATCGGCCCGACGGAGCACAGGGAGATCAGGCCGAAGCTGTCGTCGTTGGCCTTCCGGTCGCTGCGGATGGCGGAGATGCCCACGCCGAAGGCCATGATAAAGGGCACGGTCATGGGCCCGGTGGTGACGCCGCCGGAGTCAAAGGCCACGGCCAGAAAATCCTTCGGCGCGAAATAGGCCAGCAGAAACACGAGGATATAGCAGACCAGCAGCACGGTCCGCAGCCGGATGCCCAAAAGCATCCGCAGCAACGCGAGCACGAGAAACAGCCCCACGCCGCCGGCCACGGAGAAGATCAGCACGGAATTGGGGATGGACTGCACCTGGCCCGCCAGCACCTGCAGATCCGGCTCCGAAACCGTAATCATAAAGCCCAGCAAAAAGCCGAGGGAGAGAATGACCCACAGCTTCCGGGTTTTCGTGATCTCCGCGCCCATGTGCTGTCCCATGGGTTCCATGGCCAGCTCCGCGCCCAGGGAGAAAAACATCATCCCGATCACCAGCAGCACCCCGCCGAACAGAAACGCCAGCAGCACCCCGCTGGGGATGGGGGCCACCGTCAGGCTCAGCAGCAGCACGATCACGACGATGGGGCCCACGGCGGTGATGGATTCGTTCAGTTTTTCCAGAAGTCCTTTTCGATACACGGACGCCACCCGCTCCTTTTCGCTCTCCCCGCATGGGGATGATAATCTCTGCTTTTATACAACAAAATTCCGTCAAAGTTGCCGCATAAGCCGGCGGCCGCGCTAAGAAACCGTCAGGAATCCCTCTGTTCGGTATTCCTCCCCGTCCGGCGCGACCCAGAGCGCCGCGCCGCCGCGGCGCTCCACCAGAGCCTCGCCCGCGGGGCGGTCCAGCACGAACAGCGCGGTGGAGAGGGCGTCGGCCACGCCGGAGTCCGGGTGCAGGACGCTGACGGCCCGCCAGCGCCGGGCGGGCTGGAGGGTTTCCGGGTCGATGATGTGGTGGTAGCGCGTCCCGTCCGGGCCGAGGAAAAAGCGCTGGTAGTCCCCGCTGGTGACCACGCTGCCGCGGGTGAGCTCCAGCGTGTGGAGCCAGCCGCCGTCGGGATTTTCCAGCGCCACGACCCAGGCCGCGCCGCCGGGCTTCGGCCCGGAGGCGCAGACGTTGCCGCCCACGCTGAGCAGATACCCCTCAGGCGCGTGTTCCATCACTCTGGCCGCGGCCCAGCCCTTGGCCACGGCCCCCACGTCCAGCCGCGCCCCGGCGTCCGTGAGGCGGAGGGTCATCGCCTCCGCGTCCATCTCAAGGAAGGCAAAGCCCCCATGCTTTGCCGCCTCAACCAGCGCCGCCGGGTCCGGCGGCGTTTCGTTCTCCCGCGCCGTGTGCCACAGGGCCAGCACCGCCCCCATGGTCACGTCGACGGCCCCGCCGCTGTCCTCATACATGCTCCGGCACAGCTCTAAAAGGTCCAGCAGCCGCGGGTCCGCCCGCAGGGGGGCGCCGCCGGCGCCGTCGTTGACGGACTTGAGGTTGACGAGCCCCGGGTAATCGTTGTAGATATCGCACAGCCGGTGGTATTCCAGCAGCGCGTCATGAATCCGCCCGGCCTCCTGTTCAAACGCCGCCTCCCCCGCCGCGTAGCCCCGCAGGGTGGTCACGGTGTCGAACAGGTCGTACCACACGGCCTCATAACGCCGCGTTTCCCGCCCCGCGCCCCGGGGTAAAAAATACAGCGCCGCGGCCAGCGCCAGCAGCGCCGCCGCCCCAAGGGCGAGGCCCCTTTGCTTTTCTCTCACAGCTCCCGCCTTGCCGCCCCAATGCACGGGGCTGTCTTTTTTCCAATGCGGCGCATTGTATTTTCTATTATACCCGGTGCTCCGAAGCGTGTCAAGCGGTCGCGCCGCCCCGCGGGAAGCGGAACAAAAACATTTCACATTGACGTCCGGGGGCGGCGACTGTATAATGTCAGGCAACAAACCCGGCCCGCGGAAGGCCGCAAGCGCGATGCAAACGATATTTTGTGAAAGCGGAGGTCGATTTTTATGAAAATCGGATGTGTAAAGGAAATCAAGAACAACGAGTTCCGCGTGGGGCTCACGCCGGACAATGTCCGCTCCTATGTGGCCGCGGGCCACCATGTGTATATGGAGAAGGGGGCCGGCGCCGGCTCCGGCTTCACCGACAACGAGTATGTCGACGCCGGCGCGTCGCTGATCGACAACGCCGGCGACGTGTGGAGCCTGGTCAACATGATGGTCAAGGTGAAGGAGCCGCTGGAGGAGGAATATCCCTTTTTCCGGGAGGGGCTCATCGTGTACACCTACCTCCACCTCGCGGCGGACCGGGCGCAGACGGACGCGCTTCTGGCGGGAAAGGTCAAGGCCGTCGCCTATGAAACGATCCAGGAGGAGGACCGCTCCCTGCCCTGCCTGGCGCCGATGTCCCAGATCGCGGGCCGCCTCTCCATCCAGGAGGGGGCGAAATACCTGGAAAAGCGCTATGGCGGCGAGGGCATCCTGCTGGCCGGCGTCCCCGGCACGCCGAAGGCCAACGTGGTCATCCTCGGCGGCGGCACCGTGGGCATGAACGCCTGCAAGATAGCCGTCGGGATGGGGGCGAACGTGACCATCCTCGACGTGAACCTGCGGCGGCTGGAGGAACTGGACAACATGTTCGGGGCCCACATCCAGACCCTGCTGTCCACCGACAGCAACATCGAAAAGGTCCTGAAATACGCCGACCTGGTCATCGGCTCGGTGCTGATCCCCGGCGGCGCGACGC
The DNA here is from genome assembly GCA_017477525.1 of Oscillospiraceae bacterium. Lineage (GTDB taxonomy): Bacteria > Bacillota > Clostridia > Oscillospirales > Oscillospiraceae > RGIG7114. Next base: position 20,645 of record JAFUVO010000109.1, read on the forward strand.
CAAAGCTGTTCAAGCGGAAATACCTGCCCGAGATGAAGGACGGCGCGGTGTTCGTGGACGTGGCCATCGACCAGGGCGGCTGCGGCGAGAGCAGCCATGTGACCACCCACGACGACCCGGTGTATATCGAGGACGGCGTGGTCCACTACTGCGTCGGCAACATGCCCGGCGCCGTCCCCCGGACCAGCACCATCGCCCTGACCAACGCCACCCTGAAGTACGGACTGCAAATCGCGGGGAGCGGGCTGGAGGATGCATGCAGGAAGAGCGCGGCCATCGCCTCCGGCGTCAACTGCTACTGCGGCCATCTCACCAACCGGAATGTAGCCGCCGCCCACGGCTGCGCGTATACCGATTTGTCCACGCTTCTGTAAAAGCGGGCTGCGAAAAAAGCCAGCCTCTGCTAACGATAATAATAACGCTGTCATTGCACACCAGTCCGCAGACTGGTGTAAGCAATCCCCTCACCGGTCGCAACCGCCCAACGAACGAAACATTTACCGCCTGCCTCCAGATTGGGGGATTGCCTTCACCAGTGTGAGCACTGGTGAGCAATGACAGCAATTATTTTTGCCGTAATTTTACCGGATTCGCAAGTTTTTTGCGATTGACTTTTTTCACAGCCCCGCAACGCAGGGCCAAACGGCGGGACGGCGACATTTTCCGCGTTTCCCTTGCTTTTTCCGCTTATAACTATTATAATGGGAACTTATCATATGGCGCGGCGCCCTTCCCCGCCGGATACGTATTTCGTTGCGGCGGGAGAAAACGCAAAAGAGAGAGAGGGAAAGGCATGGCGGAGATCACCCCCATGAAGCAGCAGTACAACGACCTCAAGCGGCAGTACGAGGACTGTCTGCTGTTTTTCCGTCTCGGGGACTTCTACGAGATGTTCGACGAGGACGCGAAAACGGCCTCGAAGGAGCTGGATCTGGCGCTGACCACCCGGGACCGCGGCAAGCCCGCCGAGGAACAGACGCCCATGTGCGGCGTCCCCTACCACAGCGCGGAGGCCTACATCGGGCGGCTCATCGCCAAGGGCTACAAGGTGGCCATCTGCGAACAGATGGAGGACCCGGCCCTGGCCAAGGGCATCGTCACCCGGGACGTCATCCGCGTCATCACCCCGGGCACCGTCACGGAGAGCAGTATGCTCGAGGAGGGCAGGAGCAACTATATCGCCGCCGTCTGGCTGGACGGGGACGCGGGGGGAGTGTGCTTCGCGGACGTGTCGACGGGCGAGATGTACGCGGCGGGCTTCGCCTCCGGGGCGGAGACGCATATCGTCAACGAGCTGGGGCGCTTCGCCCCCCGGGAGGCGGTGCTGTCCCTGGGCGCGGCGCAGAACGACAACGTCCGGGAGTTTCTGACCCGCCGCCTTGAGGCCATGCCGGAGGCCGGGGGAACGCGCTTTGAAAAGCCCGGCTGCGAACAGCGGCTGCTGCGCCAGTTTTCTGCCGGGACCCTGGCGGAGCTGGGCCTGGACGGGGAGGACGGCGCGGTACGCGCCGCCGGGGCGCTGCTGGACTACCTGGCGGAGACGCAGAAGTTTGACCTGAGCCACATCAGCGCCATCGAGCTGATGAACAGCAGCAAATATATGGAGCTGGACTACGCCACGCTCCGCAATTTAGAGCTGACCGCGAACCTGCGCACGGGGGAAAAGCGGGGCAGCCTGCTCTGGGTGCTGGACAAGACCCGGACCCCCATGGGCGGGCGGCTGCTGCGGGCCTGGGTGGAGCGGCCCCTGCTGAACCCCACGGTGATCCGCCGCCGGCTCAACGCCGTGGCGGAGCTGGCGGGGGACAGCGTGCTCCGGGGGGAGCTGATGCACATTCTCCGGGGCATCGGCGATATGCGCCGCCTCGCGGGCCGCTGCGTCTACGGCACCGCCAATGGCCGGGACGTCAAGGCCCTCGGCGAGGACTGCGCAGCCCTGCCAAAGCTCAAAGAGCTGCTGGTCCCGGTCCGCAGCGCCTATCTCCGGGATCTGGCCGCCGTCGACCCTGTGGAGGATGTGGCCGGCCTGGCCGCGGCGGCGATTTGCGACAACCCGCCCTTTTCCGTCCGGGAGGCGGAGATTCTGCGCCCGGGCTACGACGCAGAGGTGGACCGCCTGCGGGACGTGAAGAAGAACGGCAAGCAGATGGTCATCGACTTGGGCGAGCGGGAGCGGGAGCGGACCGGTATCAAAAAGCTCAAGGTGGGCTATAATAAAGTATTCGGCTATTACATCGACGTGCCGGCCTCCGCCGGGGACGTGCCGGTGCCGCCGGAATATATCCGCAAGCAGACCCTTGTGAACGCGGAGCGCTACTTCACGCCGGAGCTGAAGGAGCTGGAAGAGACGCTGCTCTCCGCCGGGGACCGGCTCAACACGCTGGAATTTGAGATTTTCTCCCGGGTCCGGGAGGCTTTGGCCGCCCAGGTGCAGCGGGTCCAGGCCGCGGCGGACGCGGTGGCGGAGCTGGACTGCCTCTGCTCCCTGGCGGAAACGGCGGTGCGCGGCGGCTACTGTATGCCGGAGGTGGATTTGGGGCTGAGCCTGTGCATCACGGAGGGGCGGCACCCCGTGGTGGAGGCCATGCGCCCGGACAGCCGCTTCGTCCCCAACGACACCCTGCTCAACGACGGCGGCGACCTCGTCGCCATTGTCACAGGGCCGAACATGGCGGGCAAGAGCACCTACATGCGCCAGACCGCGCTGATCACCCTGATGGCGCAGATCGGCTCCTTCGTCCCGGCAAAAAGCGCCGCCATCGGCATTGTGGACCGGGTATTCACCCGCATCGGCGCCAGCGACGACCTCTCCGCCGGCCAGTCCACCTTTATGGTGGAGATGAACGAGATGGCGAACATCCTCAAATATGCCACGCCCCGCTCGCTTTTGGTGCTGGACGAGATCGGCCGGGGCACCAGCACCTACGACGGCATGGCCATCGCCCGGGCGATTTTGGAATACTGCGCGGACAAAAAGCGCCTCGGGGCCAAGACCATGTTCGCCACCCACTACCACGAGCTGGGCGCGCTGGAAGGGGTGCTGCCCGGGGTGGTCAACTACAACATCACCGCGAAAAAGCAGAGCGGGAAGCTGATTTTCCTGCGCAAAATCGTCCGAGGCTGCGCCGACGACAGCTACGGCATCGAGGTGGCCTCCCTGGCCGGGGTGCCCGAGGGAATCATCCGGCGGGCCCGGGAGTACCTGCGGGAGCTGGAGGCCGCCGGGGCGGAGCTGGGCGTCGCGCCCCCGCCGCCCCGGGAGCAGCTCAGCCTGGCGGACATCGGCGCGGACGAGGTGCGGGACACCCTGCGCCGCCTGGACATCAACAGTATGACGCCCCTGGAAGCCCTGACGCTTCTGGGCGAGCTGAAGGGCAAGGTGGAGGGGTGAAGCCGGAGCGGCGGCGCTTTGAAAACGCCATGAGCCCCCTGCAAACCGCCCTGGGCTGGCTCTATTTCCCGCTGCACCTGCTGGCGCTGCCCCTGCTGCTGAACATCTACGTGGCCTGGCGCGCCCCGGACACCAGCCCCGTGGCGCTCAATGTGGCCTATCTCGGCATGGGCTGGTGCTTTGCGCTGTTGGTGATGTTCTCCTTCCTGCGCCGCTCCTTCGACGCCTTTATAGACGCGCCGGGCCGCTGTGTACGGGCCATGCTGCTGGGCTTCTGCGCCGACTACGTGCTGAGCCTTGCGGTGGTTTATATATTCCGCCGCATCGGCGCCGCGCCGGAGAACCCCAACGACAGCTATATTATGGAGCTGGCAACCCGGGACTGGGGGGCTATCGCCGCCATCAACATCTTCCTCGCGCCGCTGCTGGAAGAGGTGCTGTTCCGGGGCGTGGCCTTTGGCTCCCTCCGCCCCCGCAGCCGCTTCTGGGCCTACGCGGTTTCGACGGTCCTGTTCAGCCTGGGCCACGTCTGGCAGTACGCCGCCGCCCAGCGGGACGCCCTGGTGCTGCTCTACGCCTTCCGCTATGTGCCGGTTTCCCTGGTGCTGGCCTGGTGCTACGAGTACAGCGGCAGCATCTGGACCTCGATTTTCTTCCATATGGCCTTCAACGGGCTGTCATTTTGGGTGCTGAGCTGATAGCACAATCAAAGATTGCTTTTCCTCCCCCAAGGGGGAGAGTAAGCCTGAAACAGATATTGTAAGGAGTTTAACAAGTATGGCAAAAGAGAAAAAGGTGGAGCAGATCACGGATATGGAGCAGGATTTCGCCCAGTGGTTCACAGATGTGTGCCTCAAGGCGGAGCTGGTGGACTATTCCGGCGTCAAGGGATTGTTCATCCTGCGGCCCTACGGCTACGCGATCTGGGAGAACATCATGAACTACCTGGACCGGCGCTTCAAAGAACTGGGCCATGAGAACGTGTCGATGCCCATGCTGATCCCGGAGAGCCTGCTGCAAAAAGAGAAGGACCATGTGGAGGGCTTCGCGCCGGAGTGCGCCTGGGTCACGATGGGGGGCAGCGAGCCTTTGCCGGAACGGCTGTGCATCCGCCCCACCAGCGAAACCCTGTTCTGCGACCATTGGAGCCACGTCGTCCACTCCTGGCGGGACCTGCCGATGAAATACAACCAGTGGTGCTCCGTCATGCGCTGGGAGAAAACCACCCGCCCCTTCCTGCGGGGCCGGGAATTTCTCTGGCAGGAGGGCCACACTCTCCACGCCACGGCGGAGGAGGCCATCGCCGAGACGGAGCAGATGCTGGAGGTCTACGCCGAGTGCTGCGAAAAGCTGCTGTCCATGCCCGTGGTCAAGGGCATGAAGACCGACAAGGAGAAATTCGCCGGCGCGGAGCGCACCTACACCGTGGAGTGCATGATGCACGACCACAAGGCGCTGCAGGGCGGCACGAGCCACTATTTCGGTGACGGCTTCGCCCGGGCCTTCGGCATCAGCTTCGCGGATAAGAACAACCAGCAGCAGACGCCCCACGAGACCAGCTGGGGCGTGTCGACCCGCATGATCGGCGGCCTCATCATGACCCACGGCGACAACAACGGCCTGGTGCTGCCCCCGGAGATCGCCCCGATCCAGGTGGTGGTGGTTCCCGTGGCCCAGCACAAGGAGGGCGTCCTGGACAAGGCCCGGGAGGTCTGCGAGCGCATCCGGCGCATGGGCATCCGGGTACGGCTGGACGACAGTGACAACTCCATGGGCTGGAAGTGCGCCCAGTGGGAGATGAAGGGGGTACCCCTGCGCCTGGAGCTGGGGCCGAAGGACATCGCCGATGACCGCTGCGTCTGCGTCCGCCGGGACAATTTCGAGAAAAACACCGTGGCGCTGGCGGAGCTGGAGCGCCAGGTCCCGGAGCTGCTGGCAACCGTGCAGCTGGGCCTGTTCGACAAGGCGAAGAAAAACCTCGACAGCCACATTTTCGAGGCCCGCTCCATCGAGGAAGCCAAAGAGCTTCAGGAGAAAAACGGCGGCTTCATCAAGACCATGTGGTGCGGCAGCCTGGACTGCGAGATGGCGATGAAGGAGCAGGCGGGCATGTCCAGCCGCTGCATCCCCTTTGCCCAGGAGAAGCTGGGCGACACCTGCGCCTGCTGCGGGAAGCCGGCTGATAAAATGATCTATTGGGGCGTCGCGTACTGAAATCGCGTTTTCCTCCCCTTCGCTGAGGAAGCGGCGAACTGATATACCGATATGTCCCCTCCCCGGAGGGGAGGGGACATATCATATTATAATATTTCTTAATACAGGAGAATCACAACTATGCCAGACTGCAACAGCAACTGCTCCGCCTGCGGCGAGAACTGCCCCTCTCGGCAGGAGCCCCAGAGCCTTCAGGAGCCCATGAACGCCTTTTCCAGCGTGAAAAACGTCATTGCCGTGGTATCCGGCAAGGGCGGCGTCGGGAAAAGCCTCGTCACCTCGCTCTTGGCCGCGAAAATGCAGAAAAAGACCGGCAAAGCCGCCGTCCTCGACGCCGACATCACCGGCCCCTCCATCCCGAAGCTCTTCGGCGCGGAGGGCGCGCGGACCGACGCGGATGAGCGCGGACTGCTGCCCATCGCCAGCGCGGCGGGGACGAAGCTCATGAGCATCAACCTCCTGCTGGAAAACAGCACCTCCCCCGTCATCTGGCGCGGCCCGGTGCTGGCCGGCGTCGTGAAGCAATTCTGGACCGACGTGGTCTGGGGGGACATCGACTGGATGTTCGTCGACCTGCCCCCCGGCACCGGCGACGTGCCGCTGACCGTGTTCCAGTCCCTGCCCATCCGGGGCATCGTGATCGTCACCAGCCCCCAGGAGCTGGTGGGGATGATCGTCGAGAAGGCCGTCAATATGGCGGAGATGATGAAGGTCCCCGTCCTCGGCCTGGTGGAGAACATGGCCTATTATGAATGTCCCGACTGCGGGGCCCGGCATGAGATTTTCGGGCCCAGCCGCGTCCGGGAGGCCGGGGCGAAGCACTGCATTTTCAACATCGCCCAGATCCCCATTGACCCCGCCATCGCCGCCGCCTGCGACGCGGGAAGCATCGAGGACGTCAAAGCCGAATGGCTGGACGCGTTCGCGGAGCAACTGGCAAAGGACACGGAGAAGCTCAGCCAGCAGTGACAGGCAATTTCCCGTCCACCGGGGCGGGAAGCAGCAACGAATAAGGAGGCGCGGCATGAATTTCTGGAAAATGAACGGCGCGGGAAACGATTTCGTGCTGATCGACGACATGTCCCGCTCCATCGCCGACGCCCGTCTTCCGGCCCTGGCGCGGCGGCTGTGCTCCCGGCGGCTGTCCCTGGGGGCCGACGGGCTGATGGTGCTGCGCCCCGCGGAGCGCGGCGGGGATTTTAAAATGCTGTTCTTCAACGAGGACGGCAGCGTCGGGGAGATGTGCGGCAACGGCGCCCGCTGCGTGTGCCGCTATGGGGCCGAGAACGGCCTGGCACCCCCGGAGCTGCAGCGGGTCGAGACAGGGGCCGGCCTGGTCACGGGCTACCCCGCCGGCGGAAACCGGTGGAAGGTCCGCCTCAACGACCCCACGGTGGTGGAGCTGTCCCACCCCGTGGAGCTGGACGGCTCGGTCAATGAATGCGCCTACGTGGAGCTGGGCCATCCCGGCAGCCCCCACGCGGTCATGGAAATGCCCGGGCTGCGCCGCCTGGACCCGGCGGCCCTGCTGCCGCTGGCCAAGGCCCTGCGCTTCGACCCCTCCTTTCCCCGGGGGGCCAATGTGACCTTCTATGAGCAGATCGGGCCGGAGCGCGTATTTCTGCGCACCTATGAGCGGGGCGTGGAGGACTTCACCTGGGCCTGCGGCACCGGGACCGGCTCAACGGTGCTGGTGCTGGCCATGCGCGGGGCAGTCCCCGGCGGCGCGGACGCGGAAATGCGCGGCGGCGTCCTGCGGGTGGACGTGGATTTTGACGGGGAGGCCGTGCGCAACCTCTGGCTCACCGGCCCCACCGTCGTCGCCGCCCGCGGCGCGCTCGACGAAGAGTGCCTGGCGGGGATGGAATAATATTTTGGTGTTGCTTTCTCCCCCGGAGGGGGAGAAAGCAACACATTCAGAGGCTGTATTCACAGTCGAAACGTGCCGGATTGGCGAGGGATTTTGACGTCAGACGAGGCGTTTTGACGCAGCCATACTGTATGTATGGCAAGGAAAAACAACGAAGTATGGCGGCAAAAGACCCGCCAAGACGGCGCG
>JAFUVO010000009.1 GCA_017477525.1 Oscillospiraceae bacterium
GGTAATCAGTGCAAAATTGTCCACGAAACGCGCAGAGCGGGAAAAATGCAAGCGAAAGCTGGAAAAACAGGAACGTCGAATTGTCGAGCTTGATAATATAATCCAGCGTCTTTATGAAGATAAAATCAGCGGGACGCTTTCGGCAGATCGCTTTATCAAGCTGTCCGCAGGCTATGAGAAAGAGCAGGCGGAACTCAACAAATCTACGGCAGAATTGCGGGCTATCCTCACGGAAGAAGAAACCGAGACAGTCAATATTGAAAGTTTTTTGAGGGCGGTCAAAAAATACACCGAACCGACAGAGCTGACTCCGGCGCTGTTACATGAATTTGTGGATAAAATCGTCATTCACGAAGCCAGCAAATCCAGCGGCCACCGTGTACAGCAGATCGATGTGCATTATAATTTTATAGGCGAGATCGAGCTGTCACCGGAGTATAGAACTTTCGGCAGGAAGCCGAGAAGCTGAATGAGAAAGCGCATTGACACCATTACTACGCAAAAGGTTCCTTATGAGTAGTTACCATTTGCTCATTTATAGTTGATTATAATGGCGAAAACACATAATTGCAAGAACTAACGATGTTCGACCAAATATGAGGGAGGGGCGAAATTGCCTCTCCCTTCACATCACATCACAAGATAATGTCGATAGAAATGAGGAATCCGAACGCATCCCCAATCTGAAATATGTTCGGATTATCCTCAAATGGTCCGAGTGGCGCGATTCGAACGCGCGGCCTCTTGCTCCCAAGGCAAGCGCCCTACCCCTGGGCAACACCCGGAGATACGCTCTTATATTATCAGAATTTTCCGCAAATGTCCAGAGCTTTTCAGAAACTTTTCGGCACACCACGGCGGGCGTACTGTTTTGGCCGTGCTTTCTCCCCATGAGGGTGAGAAAGCACGGCCTCATTATTACGCTTGCTGCTCCACCTTGGCTTCCTCAGCCGCTGCCGCGGCGGCGGCACGGCGTTTTTTCCGTCGGGCCCGCGCCGCCAGCGACACAGCCAGCGCCAGGCACAGCGCCCCACCGCCAGCGGCGGGGAGGACCCAGGCCGGGAGGGAGTTGGCGGAACTGACGCAGAACAGGCCCTCCGTCCCGGCAACCTCCGCCACCAGATAGCTGCCGTTTTTCGCCGCGTCCAGCCTCTGCCAGCCGCCGTCAAGGTACTGCCAGAGGGCCGCCCTCCGGGCAGCCGTGTTCAAAAAGCGCAGACGGAGGGGTTCGGAGGCGCCCAGGCCGCTCCCGTGCAGGGCAACCCGAAGCACTGAGGCGTTTTTCACGCCGTCGGGCGGAGCCGCCGGATCCGGTACGGCGCTGAGGGAGGCTTCCCCGGTAAATTCCCCCTCTGCCAGCACCAGGGCCCGCTCCCCCTCCCGCTCCGCGCTGGGCAGCAGGGTGATCCAGGGTGTGTAGACCGCCTCTACCCTCAGGTCGGAAACTTTTCCCGTGCGGTCAAATTCCGGCCAGACGGCATAGCAGTCCTCCTTTTCGGGGATGTCCGGCAGCGCAAGGCCGCTCAGGTCCTGTCCGTACGCGAAGGGTATGCTGCCCACAGTCTCCCCGTCCGCCTGAAGGAACAGGGTGAAACGCAAAAATTCCTCCGGTACCTCCGCCTCATTCCGCAGGGCTTCAAACTCCGCCGGCTCGGCAATACCGGCATAGCTGATGCCGTCGATGCCGGCCAAACCCAGGTTGAGGAAGAGATTCCCTCTGGCATTCTCGAGTGCCGCGTCCCCCGCGACGGCCCCAGAGCAGCTGCTTCCGCTGCCGTCAATGGCGGCAATGGCGCGGCAGTCCCGGAGCTGCTCCGCCTTTCCGGCGATGCCGCCGGCGTAGCTGGCGGCGGAGACGGTACACTTGCTCCAGCAGGAGCGGATCACGCCCCCGGACAGGCCGGCGATGCCGCCGGCGTAGCTGCCGTCCGTGCTGCCGACCGCGCCGTAGTTTTCGCAGCGGTACAGCGTCCCCAGGTCCGTCTGGCCGGCAATGCCGCCGGCGCAGTCTTTTTTCGTGCGGACCTCGCCGCGGTTGACACAGCCAACCGCCACTGCCCGGGTCTGGAACACGTCGCCGTAGCGTATGCTGCCGGTCAGATCGTTTTCCGGGTCCAGCTCGTATTCGATCGCCATGGAACCCACAATACCGCCGGCATTTCGGTCCCCGTCAATGGCTCCCCCGTTGCCGCTCCCCTCAATTTTCCCGGAAACGATGGACGCGATGTTGACATCAGAGGCGTCCTCGATCAGCTCATCCGGGGCGGAGATGGTCCCTGCGTCCTCCGCCGCGTCCGTAGCGGTGTGGAAAATGGCGTTGATCTGCCGGTTGACAGCTCGCAAATCATCGCTGAGGGCGTCGCCGGTGCCGTCCAGCGCGTTCCAGAGGGACTCCGCCTGGCTGCTCATGTCCGTCAGCGCGGCAAAGAGGCCGGCGGAGGACTGCCGCGCAGCGTCGCTGAAGGGCGTGGGGCTGACATCGCCGGCCGCGCCCAGCGCGTCCGCGGCGGCGGAGAGTTCGCTGCCGATCCGGTCAAGGGAGGTCCAGAGGCCATCCAGCTGGTTGAGGCTGTCCTCCATGTCCAGATAGAGCTGCGTACCGAGGCTGGAATTGCCGGTCCGGAGTTTGTCGAGGTCCTGGCGCAGGGCAGCCGTAGCGCTCTGCACATCCGAAACAGTCTGCGCCAGCGCTGACACGGCAGTGCGCACTTCCTCAGCCGCGGAGGCGGCAGCGGACAGGTCCCGGTTCTCCGCCGCTGCCCTCAGCGCGTCCACCCCGGCGCGGATGCGGTCAAGTTCGGATTCCATGGCTCCAATGGAGGAGTTGAGCTTTCCCATATCCGTCCGCAGCGTTGCGGCATCGCGGCCGTTGAGCGCATCAGCCAGACGTTCCGCCGCCCGCTGGAGGTTATCGGACTCCTCATCCATGGTGCCGGCGGCGGAGGACAGCGCATCCATGGCGTTGCCGGCCCGATCAGCCGCGGGCTTCAGCGCCTCCCCCAGGTCGTTGGCCGCGTCCAGGTTGCTGTCCACCATCGCTCCGCTCTCATCCATCAGGATCTGTACACTGTCCCTGGCAACGGCGGTGCTGCCGGACAGAGCTTGGAGCAGGCGGTGGATGTCCTCCCGGCTGGCGTCGGTGTGGTCGATGGCCTGGTCAATCAGCGTGCTCATCTCATCCAATTGGCCCTTGAGTCTGGAAAGGGTGCTGTAACCGCCGCTGACCGTGATGTCCGGTTCCGCCTGGCCCACGATGCCGCCCACGTCCTTGCGGCCGTGGATCGCGCCAGTGTTGGCGCAGCCGGAGATATAGCCGCCCTGCCGCCCGGCGATGCCGCCGTTGTTGTAGCCCACATGGGGATAGCCGACCTCGCCGCTGTTTTCGCAGTCGTATATGCCGCCGTAGCTCAGTCCAGCGATGCCGCCGGCGTCCGAGCTGAGATTGAGCAGGCTCTCGGTCCGGCTGGCGCCGTTTCCGTTCAGTATATCGCTCAGGAGGTCCCCCTCTGTCAGGCCGGATGCCAGGGGATGGAACTCCGGCGGCTCCGTGTTGACCGACGCGGCATTTTTGCAGCCCCGCACATTGCCCTGGTTTTTACCGGCCACGCCGCCGGCGGCGCTGAGGGCGTTTACCGTTCCTGAAACGCCGCAGTCCGCGATCTCGCCGCCGGCGTCGTTGAAGCCGGCGATGCCGCCCACGAGGCTCTCCCCGCGGACCTCCCCCTGGAACGTACAGCCCAGGATGGTCCCAGCGTTGGCCCCCGCAATGCCGCCCACCTGGTTCGAGCCGCTGCCGCCGCGCACTGTGCCAGTCACGGTGAGATGCTCTACCACGGCGCCGGACTGTATGTAACGGAACAGCCCGATGGCGCTGCCGGACTCCTCCAGCGCCAGCCCGTACACAATGTGCCCGTTGCCCAAAAAGCGCCCGCCGAAACTTGGGATGCCGCGAAACTGCCGCCCCACCAGCTCGATGTCCGCCTCAAGGCGCACGGTTTTCCCCCGGGACCAGGTGTCCAGGGAGCACTGCCCGGCAAAGCGCAGGAAATCCGCCGCGCTGTCTATGACAATGACCGTCTCCTCCTCCGCCCGGACCGGGGCGGGGAACAGCCCCCCAAGCAGGAACAGCGCCAGGAAGAGCGGTATGATTTTTTCAATGCGCTTCATCTGCTGTCTCCTTTCCCGCCGGAAGGCCCGCTTCCTCCAACTCCTCCGCCTTTCCGCCGCTGACAACCGCGTTGATGGAGCCGCGGAGCACACCGTCGATGCGGGCGTCCACGACGCCGGAGATATAGCCCCGGACGTGCCCATTGAGCGCCACCGTGCCGTTATGGCTTTCCAGGGGCAGCCACGCCTTGATGGTGAAGGCGGTTTTTTCAATGATGGTATCGCCCAGCAGCAGGATCTGGGGCAAAATACAGAGCACCAGGAAGATCGAGATCACGGTGCCCCGCCCCAGGCAGACGCCGATGGAGGCCACGGAGGGCGTGGAGGAGAGGAGGCCGATCAGGATGCCCGCCGAGGCCAGGATGGTGCCGCTGGTGACAATGGTGGGGAAGCACTCGTTCAGGGCCTCCACCACCGCCTCCTTCGGGTCCATGACCTGCTTGAGCTCGGTGTAACGGTTGGCGATGACAATGGCATAGTCGATGTTCGCGCCCATCTGGATGGAGCTGACCACCAGGTAGCTGAGGAAGAACATGCCCTCCCCCTGCAGGTAGGGAAAAGAGAAGTTGATCCACACGCTGCCCTGGATCACCAGAATCAGCAGCACCGGCAATCCGGCGGACTGGAAGGTGAAAATCAGCACCAGAATCACGAACACAATGGTCAGAATACTGATTAAAAGATTATCCTTGCCAAAGGAGGAGGCGAGGTCCCGGTCACTGGTGGAGTTGCCCACCAGCAGCACCCCTCCGGGGTAGAGCGGGTCCGCCGCACTGTGAACCGCGTCGAGGAAAGCGAAGGTCTCCTCCCCCTCCTCGGGAAGTGAAAGGTTCAGCACGAGGCGGCTGTACTCCTCCCCTAGGAGCTGCTTTTTCGCGTCGATGAGCTCGTCATGGAGCTCAGTGATGCGCTCAGCCAGTTCAGCGTCCAGGCTGATGTAGCCCTCCTGCATCTGGTCATAGACGAACAGGAACATATCCAGCAGCGGTACGCCGAAATTGTCCAGGCCCGAGACAAGGCGGCCATAGGTGCCCTGTTCCACGGCATAGGCGGAGTAGAGCAGCCGGGCAACCTCCACATCCAGGCCGGCCAGTTCCGCGAACTGGCGGGGCGTCAGCCGGTCGGTGAGCATATAGCCGTCCGCGGCTTCAACGCCGGAGAGGGCCAGGACGCTCTCAACGCCGTCGAGGCGTTCCAGCGCCCGGGTCAGGCGGCCCTCCCGCTCGTAATCCCCGGCGGGCACCATCACCGCCAGCTGGTTCTCCCGTCCGAACAGGCCCTCCACCTTCTGCCGTGCGATCTGGTTTTCATTCTGATGGATGGTGGTCAGGGTGTTGCTGCCGTAGACATAGGGGCAGCGGTTGGAAAACACAAATGCCCCCGCCAGGACCACGGCAAAGATCGGGGGGATCACAAAGCGGGTTTTCACGGCGAACCGGCCCACCGCCGTGATTTTCGGGACGAAGTTGCGGTGGTGCGTCCGGTCAATCAGTCCGGAAAAGCTCATCAGCAGCCCCGGCATCAAGGTGAACACGCTCAGCAGGCTCAGCAGGATGGACTTCATCAGCACCAGGCCCAAATCGAGGCCGATGCCGAACTTCATGAAGCACATGGCGCCCAGGCCGGAGAGCGTGGTCAGGGAACTGCCGGCGATCTCCGGGATGGCCTTGCTCAGGGCGATGACGACGGCCTCCCGGGCCCCATGGCGCTCCCGCTCCTCGGTATAGCGGTGGCAGAGGATGATGGCGTAGTCGATGGCCAGGGCCAGCTGCAGCACCACGGCCACGCTGTCGGACACGAAGGAGATCTCATCGAAGAAAAAGTTGGTCCCCATATTGAGCAGCGCCCCCATGCCGAAGGTAATCAGCAGCACGGGGATCTCCATATAGGTCTGGGAGGTGAACAGCAGCACCAGGAGAATGATAATCACCACCACGAGCTTGACGGTGCCCATCTCCCCCGCCAGCTGGTCGGATTCGGAGTTGCCGTTGCTGCCGGTGACATAGGTGTCGAAGCCGGAAAGCTCCCCGCGAATCCGTTCCAGGGCGCCCAGGCTCACATCGGAGCCGGTCACGTCTTCATATGTAACGCTGAACAGGGCCGCGCCCGTCCGGTAGTGGTCGCCGCTGCCGTCAAATTCGACGCTTTTGACCCCCGGCACCGCCTCCAGCCGCTCCGCAAGCTCCAGGGCCCGGGCATAGGGGAGGTTATCCACAAGAACGCGGTTGGAGCCGTATGTGACCACCTGCTCCTCCATGAGCGTCAGGCCCCGCCGTGTCTCCGTATCCTCCGAGAGGTAGTCGGTCAGCTCGTTGTTGACCCTGACCCATCCGCTGGAAAACACGCAGAAAATGGCAAGCCCGATATAAATCAGATAAAACGCCTTCCGCTTGTCCACGATCAAGGCCGCCACGCGCTCCAAAGCGCCGGGTTTGGCCCGGGGCGCGTTCTCTTCTTTACCCACGGATTATCACTTCCTTTTACGTAATATCAATAAAGTATAAGCAAAAAACCGGCAAAAATCAATCAGTATTTTTATACATTTTACCGGATATCCATCGCTTCCCGCCGTCGAAAGCGCCGACTCCGGCCCCGGGGCGGGGGGGGGATCTTCACCCCTCCTCCCCAATCTGCCCATGGAGCCATTGCAGGGCGTCCCGCAGGCCGCCGAGGGCGTCGATGAGGCCGCAGGCCACCGCCTCCTCCCCGGTGATGACGGTGCCGATGTCCGTGGCGAGGCTGTCCGTAGCCAGCATATAGTCCAGAAGCCGCTGTTCCGAAATGCGGGAATGGCCGGTGATAAAGCCCACGACCCGGCGCTGCATCTGTTCCAGGTAGCGCCAGGTCTGGGGCGCGCCCAGCACCACGCCGGTGAGACGGACCGGGTGCAGCGTCACCGCCGCGCTGGGGGCAATGAAGCTCCGCCGCGCCGCGATGGCCATGGGGACCCCGATGCTGTGGCCCCCGCCCAGAATCAGGGAAGCCGTCGGCTTGCTCATCCCGGCGATCATCTCCGCGATGCCCAGCCCCGCGTCCACGTCGCCGCCCACGGTGTTCAGCAGCAGAAGGACGCCCCGAATCTCCGGCGTTTCCTCGATCGCCGCCAGCAGCGGCAGGATGTGTTCGTATTTCGTGGTCTTCGCGTCCTCCGGCAGCAGCTGGTGGCCCTCCACCTGGCCGATCACTGTGACGCAGTGGATGCTGCCCGCCGGGGCCGCGCCCAGCTCCTGCGCCTGTACGCCTGTCAACTCGTCCATGGGTATCCCTCCTGCTTTTTTATAGTCTTTGCAAAGAGAACCCCGCCTATACCCCGCAATTCTTGTCGTCATTTATCATTGACTTTTCGGGCCTGCATATTTATACTGTACAAGGATAATTACAGCGTTTTTCGCCTTTCCCCCGCCCATTTCGGCCATGGCGCCGGCTTTTTCGCCCGGCGCGCGGGGAAGAAGCGAAACCGCTTTATAAAGGAGGCCTCATGGAATTGAACACATTTGATTTTATCGCGCGGGAACAGGAGCGGCAGGACCGGAACATTGAGCTGATCGCCAGCGAGAACTTTGTCAGTGAGAACGTGATGCGCGCCGTCGGCTCCTGCCTGACCAACAAATACTCCGAGGGCTACCCGGTACAGCGGGAGAGCGGGAACTGCGGCCGCTACTACGGCGGCTGCGAGGTGGTCAACGACTTGGAGGAATACTGCTGCGGACTGTGGAAGCAGGTGTTCCAGACGGACTACCACGTCAACGTCCAGCCCCACTCCGGCTCCTCCGCCAATCTGGCGGCCTATTTCAGCGTACTGCGGCCCGGCGACAGGGTTCTGTCGATGGACCTCAACAACGGCGCCCACCTGACCCACGGCTCCCCGGTCAATTTCAGCGGAAAGCTGTTTGACATGGTGTTCTACAACGTCAACGCCGCCGGCTACATCGACATGGAGGATGTTCGGGCAAAGGCGCTGGAAACCCGGCCCAAGCTGATTTTGGCCGGGGCCTCCGCCTACTCCCGGATCATCGACTTCGCTGGCTTCGCCGCCATCGCGAAGGAGGTCGGGGCATATTTCATGGTCGACATGGCCCACATCGCCGGCCTCGTGGCCGCCGGGGACCACCCCAGCCCCTTCGGCCTGGCGGACATCATCACCACCACCACCCACAAAACCCTCCGGGGCGCCCGGGGCGGGCTGATCTTCTGCCGCCCGGAGCTGGCGAAAAAGGTCGACAGCGCCGTGTTCCCCGGCACCCAGGGCGGGCCGCTGCAGCACGTCATCGCCGGCAAGGCTGTCACCGCCGAAGAGGCGCTGACGCCAGAATACCGGGAGTATATCCACGCTGTCGTCCGCAACTGCAAAGCCATGTGCCAGGAGTTCCAGCGCCTGGGCTACAATGTGGTCACCGGCGGAACGGACAACCACCTGTTCCTCCTGGATCTGACGGACACCGGCCTCACGGGCAAGGCCGTGCAGGATGAGCTGGACCGCCACGGCATCACTCTCAACAAAAACTGCGTCCCCAACGAAAAGCGCTCCCCCATGCAGGCCTCCGGTGTGCGCGTCGGTACCGCGGCCATGACCACAAAAGGCTATACGGAGGCGGATTTCGTCCGCGTTGCCGGCCGGATCGACGAGATCATCCGCGGGATGGCGGGGCAGGCAAAATGAAGAAATTTGTCTCCGCCGTAGACCGCTTCTGCTACCGCCACCCCCGCTTCGGCATTCCCAACCTGATGCTGTACGTCGTCATCGCCAACGCCCTGATCTGGCTGTTCAGCATGATGGACACCACGGGGACCCTGGCCATGACCCTGATGTTCTCCCCCTACCACATTCTCCGGGGACAGGTCTGGCGTATTTTCAGCTTCGCGCTGATGCCCCACACCAGCGGCTTTCTGGCCCTGATCGCCTTCTACTTCTACTATTTCATCGGCAGCACCATTGAGCGCCAGTGGGGCAGCGGAAAATTCACGGTTTATTTTCTCAGTGGCCTGTTGCTGACCGTAATCTACGGCTTTATCGTGTACTTCATCCTGGGCCGGGGCCAGGACGCCAGCTACCGCGAAGCCGTCAGCCTGATGATCGGCTCCCTGGTCAGCGCCTACTATATCTACCTGTCGATGTTCTTCACCTTTGCCACGCTCTACCCGGACACGCAGGTACTCCTGTTCTTCTTCATCCCGATCAAGATGAAGTGGCTGGGGATTCTGGACGCCGCTCTCTTCCTCTACGAAGTAATCCGCATCGAGCCCTTCATTTTTAAGTTCCTTCCCATTGTGGCGGTGCTGAACTACCTGCTGTTCTGCGGGGAATGGCTCTTCGCCTACTTCCGCCCCGCCGCCCGGCAGCAGCGGCACAGGACCGTCAATTTTCAAAATGAGGTCCGCCGGATGCGCTACGAGCAGCAGCAAAAGCCCTACAACCGCATCTGCGAGGTCTGCGGGCGGACCGATACGGACTACCCCGAGCTGGAATTTCGCTACTGCTCCCGCTGCGCGGGCTACCACTGCTTCTGCATCGAGCACATCAATAACCACCGCCATTTTCGCGAGTGATACAACCCAGCGCCCCGGCTACGCCGGGGCGCTGGGTTCTCAATGAAAATTTTGTAGCTCACAGCACAATACCCAACTGCTCCGCAAAGTCCTCAATCGGCATGGGATCGCCTTTGCCAGGGTCATTTTCGTAGTCCTGCATCATTTTCTCGCAAAATGCCTCATCCTCCAGATCGTCGATTGTTTTCCGCATGACCGCCAGCAGGGCTGCGGCGTTGACCAACTGTGCCTCGTCAAAGGTGTCAAGAATTAAATTGCATTTTTCACGGGCGCTCATCGGATTCACCT
The DNA here is from genome assembly GCA_017477525.1 of Oscillospiraceae bacterium. GTDB lineage: Bacteria > Bacillota > Clostridia > Oscillospirales > Oscillospiraceae > RGIG7114. The sequence continues at coordinate 10,003 of JAFUVO010000009.1, forward strand.
CCCGCATATCGAATAATCTGCTTCACATTCCGCTCAAATTTCCCCCTGGGCCCCATGACCTCCCGGCCGCAGCCGAGGCAGCGCAGCTTAAAATCCGCGCCGATGCGGAGCACCTGCCATTCCGCGCTGCCGCAGGGGTGGTTTTTTTTCATTTTCAGGGTATCCCCTACCCGGATATCCATTCAGGCGTCCTCCCCCTTGATGGCGTCCCAGTATTTCTTCGCCGCCTGCTCGGCCTTGTTGTCGCCGTACTCGTAATAGCGCGTCCCCACGAGGTTGTCCGGGAGGTACTGCTGCTTCACCCAGCGATGGGGGTAATCGTGGGGGTACTTGTAACCCTGCTCCCGCTCGAAGCCCGCGCCGTCGGCGTGGACGTTTTGCAGCTCCCGGGGGATGGGGCCGGCCTTGCCCGCGCGGACGTCCGCCCGCGCCGCCAGGATGCCCAGGCAGGCCGTGTTGCTCTTGGGCAAGGTCGACAGCAGGACCACCGCCTCCCCCAGGGGAAGCTGGGCCTCCGGGAGGCCGAGTTGGAGCGCGCTGTCCACGCAGGCTTTGACGATGGGGACCGCCATCGGGTAGGCCAGGCCCACGTCCTCGCTGGCGGAGCAGAGGATCCGCCGGCATGCCCCGGGCAGGTCCCCGGCCTCCAACAGCCGCGCCAGGTAGTGCAGCGCCGCGTCCGGGTCGCTGCCCCGCATGGACTTCATCAGGGCCGATACCGTGTCGAAGTGGTCGTCCCCCTCCCGGTCATAGCGCATGGCGCTGCGCTGTCCCACGGTTTTCGCGTCCACAAGGCTCAGGCACACCGCGCCCCCGCTCCGGCGGGCGGCGGAGAACAGCAGCTCGACGGAATTGACCGCCTTGCGCACGTCCCCGCCGCAGGAGCGGGCGAGATGCTCCCGCACCCCATCCTCCACCTCCGCTTCCAGATTCTCCCTCTGGGCCAGCAGCGCGATGGCCCGGTCCACGGCGGGCAGGACCTCCTCCGGGGCGACGGTCTTAAATTCAAAAATGGTGCTCCGGCTCAAAATGGCGTTGAACACATAAAAATAGGGGTTTTCCGTGGTGGAGGCAATCAGCGTGATGCTGCCGTTCTCGATAAATTCCAGAAGGCTCTGCTGCTGCTTCTTATTAAAATACTGGATCTCGTCCAGATAGAGCAGCACCCCGCCGGGGGCGAGGAAGGTACCCAGCTCGTCGATGATGGCCTTCACGTCCGCGATGCCGGCGGTGGTGGCGTTGAGCCGCCGCAGGCTGCGGTTGGTACGCTGGGCGATTATGTTCGCAACCGTGGTCTTTCCCGTGCCGCTGGGGCCGTAAAAAATCATATTCGGGACGTTTCCGCTCTCGATAATGCGCCGAAGCATCCCGTCCGGGCCGAGAATATGCCTCTGCCCCACGACCTCATCCAGCGACGCGGGGCGAATCTCATCCGCCAGTGGCCTGTACATATGCCCTACTCTTCCCTTCCCGCATTTGATTTTTGGCGTGTTCTAAAATCAGTAGGATCCAGAATCAATTTTCTTGTATTTCCCCCGCCTCCGGCGGGGGAAATACTTTTTGGGGAACACGCCCGTTTTTTCACAGTTCCCTTTGTCATAGGTAATCCAGCACGTCAAAGCTCATCCAGCGGCGGAAATCCTCGCCGGTAAAGCCCTCCGGGAGGGTTTCGATGGGGAAAGAGCCCGTGGCACGGTTGAACCAGCCGGTGCTGGCGGCATAGCGCACGGGGCTGCAGAGCCAGTGGCGGAAACCGGCGGGGCGCTCGTCCCGCAGCGCCCCGGCCCAGGCCCGGGCATGGGCGTTCACATAGTCCCGGCAGCGGGAAACGCGCCAGCCCTCCACATGGTCCAGCCAGCCCTGGAGCTGTTTTGCCCAGTCGCCGTCCACCTCGAGGCCGATTTGCCGCCGCCGCCAAGCCCCCTGCAGTTCCCCGCCGCCCGCGCCGGTTTCCGCCTCCGGCTGCCGTTGGGGCAGGGGCGTGTCCCCGGCGCTGTAACGCAGACGGCCTGAGACAAGCTGCTGCACATAGTCCGCCAGGCGGCGGTTCATGGCGTTGCTCTCATCCTGCGGCTGGGCCGCCGCGCCGAAGGCGTAGTAGCCAATCCTCTGGGGCGCGGCGTTCCGCTCCGCCTCTCCCCCGCCCTCCCGGGGGAACAGCCGGGGAAAGGTCTCCCTGAGCCAGCGCTGGGCGGTGGGGCCGGGCTCCTCCGCCGCTTCCGAAACTCCATGGGCGCCCCCCGGCATCGCAAGCTTGTGTTCCGCCGCGCCGCTTTCCGTCTGCCGCGGCGCGTCAACCGACCCGTCCCAAAGTACGGAGGGGCGGGCCTCCAGGGACTGCAGGGCGCGGAACGCGGCGGGGTCCTCCCGGCGCAGCGTGTCCGCCCATTCCCGGCGCAGTTCCCGCAGCTCCGCCCGGGCCTCGGGGCGCATGGGGTCCGGGCTGCGTTCCAGCCAGCGGCGCGTCAGGTCCTCAAAAGAGCGGGCGGCCGCCTGGGCGTTGGCCCAGCGGGCCACGCCTCCGGGGCGCTCCGCGTCGGGCGCTTCCGGCAGGGAAAGGCGCTCCGCCCAGGGCGCCGGTTCTGGCGCGGCAGGTTCTGTGCCGGAGCTTTGCCGGGGCTGGTCCGCCGCGGGAGGCATGAAGGATTCTATACGGGCGTTGCCGTTTTGCAGCATCGCGCTCAGCGCCTCCTGCCCCAGGCTCAGCAGACGGTAGCTCCCATCCAGCATTTGGGCCAGCAGCATTCCGTCCAGATTCAGCGGCAGGGCCAGCGCCCCGAGGTCCAGAAGCCCCCCGTCCCCCTCCGGCATCCCGTAGAGGGTCAGGAGCAGGCTCCGCCCGTCCGCCGACAGCGGCAGCGCCTGTTCCGCCCGAGGCGGCAAATAGGGCCGCCATTCCTCTTCCATTTCCCCCCGGGCTTCAGCAGCCCCTTCCCCGTCCCCAAGGTCAACGCGCACAGTAGCGGAACCGTACTCCCCTCCCGGCATTTCAGGCGGGGAAATGGAACGGGAGGCGCCGGTGACGACGCCCTCTTCCATCAGCTTGCCTAAAAGCTGCTCTGCGCTGGCGGAGGCGGCGGAGGGCGGCGTCCGCCCCTCCACAGAGACGCGGTCCCCCTGAAGGGGCGTTTCCGGCGCTGCCGCCTCCGTCTTCTCCGCTGCCGCGGCGCTCAGGGCCGCGTTCTGCGCGGCGCGGACCGGGTGCAGCTTTTCCAGTCCGAGAACATCCATTTGACCGCCTCCTTGTGTCCGCGTCCGGGACCGGCCGGTTCCGCCTTATCCCTCAAAATGCCGCTTGAGCGCCTGGAAGGATTTGTCGCTGATATAATGCTCCATCTTGCAGGCGTCCTCTACGGCGGTTTCCGGATCCACGCCCAGGTCCTTGAGAATCTTAGTCAAAACGGTGTGGCGCTCATAGATTGTCTCCGCCACCTCGCGCCCTGCCTCCGTGAGGGTGATATGGCCCTCGGGACTTACAAGGATATAGCCGCCGTTTTTCAACAGTCCCATCGCGCGGCTCACCGAGGGCTTTGAATACCCCATATGTTCA
>JAFUVO010000110.1 GCA_017477525.1 Oscillospiraceae bacterium
GCGTGGACAAGGAGCAGGCCCAGAAGGTCATGGTGTACGAGTTGGGCGGCGGCACGTTCGATGTGTCCGTCCTGGAGATCTCCGGCGGGGTGATCGAGGTGCTGGCCACGGCGGGCAACAACCGCCTGGGCGGCGACGACTTCGACGAGTGCGTGGTCAACTGGATGCTGGACGAATTTAAAAAGTCCGACGGCATCGACCTGCGCGGCGACAAGATGGCGATGCAGCGCCTCAAGGAGGCGGCGGAGAAGGCTAAGATCGAGCTCAGCGGCGTCACCACCAGCGCCATCAACCTGCCCTATATCACCGCCGACGCCAACGGCCCCAAGCACCTCGACCTGACCCTGAGCCGTGCCAAGTTCAACGAGCTGACCGCCCACCTGGTGGAGCGCACCTCCGGCCCGGTGAAGCAGGCGCTGAGCGATTCCGGCCTGAGTCCCAGCGACCTGAGCAAGGTCCTGATGGTGGGCGGTTCCAGCCGCATCCCCGCCGTGCAGGACGAGGTGAAGAAGCTCACCGGCAAGGAGGGCTTCAAGGGCATCAACCCCGACGAGTGCGTCGCCATCGGCGCGGCCATCCAGGGCGGCGTCCTGGGCGGCGACGTGGAGGGCATCCTGCTGCTGGACGTCACCCCCCTGTCCCTGGGCATTGAGACCCTGGGCGGCGTCTGCACCAAGCTCATCGAGCGCAACACCACCATCCCCACCAAGAAGAGCCAGGTCTTTTCGACCGCGGCGGACTTCCAGACCAGCGTGGAGGTCAACGTCCTTCAGGGCGAGCGCGAGATGGCGCAGTACAACAAGTCCCTGGGCCGCTTCCATTTGGACGGCATCGCCCCGGCCCGCCGCGGCGTCCCCCAGATCGAAGTCACCTTCGACATCGACACCAACGGCATCGTGAACGTGTCCGCCAAGGACATGGGCACCGGCAAGGAGCAGCACATCACCATCACCTCCTCCACCAACATGAGCAAGGACGACATCGACAAGGCCGTCCGCGAGGCGGAGCAGTATGCCGCCGAGGACGCCAAGCGCAAGGAAGAGGTCGACACCCGCAACCAGGGCGACCAAATGGTCTACCAGGCCGAGAAGTTCCTTGAGGATATGAAGGATAAGCTGGACAGCGGCGACAAGGCCGCCATCGAGGGCGAGCTGGAGAAGCTGCGCGGCGCCCTCAAGGGCAGCGACAGCGGCGCCATCAAGGCCGCCACCGAGTCCCTGACCCAGGCCTTCTATAAGGCCAGCGAGAAGATTTACCAGCAGCCCGGCGCCCAGGGCGGTCCCCAGGGCGGCCCCGGCCCCGACATGGGCGGCGGGAATCCCGGCGGCGGAAACGGCGGACAGCAGTACTATGACGCCGACTACACCGTCGTGGACGACGATAAGTGATGAAAAACAGGCTGCTTTCCGCCCTCACGGGGCGGAAAGCAGCACGGTTCTTTTCCCGCCAGCGGCGGGCTATGGGAGAACATAGAGTATGGCAGATAAACGCGATTATTACGAGGTCCTCGGCCTGAGCAAGGGCGCGGGGGACGACGATATTAAAAAAGCCTACCGCAAGCTGGCAAAGCAGTACCACCCGGACCTCCACCCCGGCGACAAGGCGGCGGAGGAGAAGTTCAAGGAGCTCAACGAAGCCTACGAGGTGCTCAGCGACCCGGACAAGAAGGCGAAGTATGACCAGTTCGGCCACGCGGCCTTCGATCCCAACGCCGGTTTCGGCGGAGGCGGCTTTGGCGGAGGCGGCTTCGGCGGCTTTGACGACCTGGGGGACATCCTGGGGAATATTTTCGGCGGCGGCTTTGGCGGCGGCTTCGGCGGTTTCGGCGGCGGTGGCGGCGCGACGCGCCGGAACGCTGCCCAGCGGGGGGAGAATTTGCGCGTCCGCGTCCCCCTGAGCTTTGAGGAGGCGGCCTTCGGCTGCACCAAGGAGGTCAGCGTCACCAGAATCGAGGACTGCGACGAGTGCGGCGGAAGCGGGAGCGCCAAGGGCAGCAGCCCGGAGAACTGTCCCGACTGCGGCGGCAGCGGCGTGGTGCGGACCCAGCAGCGCACCCCCTTCGGGGTCATGTCCTCCACCGGGGCCTGCCGGCGCTGCGGCGGCACGGGCAAGATCGTGAAGAACCCCTGCTCCCGCTGCAGCGGAAAGGGCAAGCTCCGCCGCCAGCGCAGCATCAGCGTCAACATTCCCGCCGGCATCGACGACGGCCAGGCGGTGTCCATCCGCGGCCAGGGCCACGCCGGCTTCAACGGCGGCGAGCCCGGCGACCTCCGGGTGGCGGTCAGCATCAAGCCCCACCCGCAGTTCGAGCGCGACGGCAGCAGCGTACTCTACCAGATGCCGATCACCTTCCCACAGGCCGCGCTGGGCGCGGAGGTGGAGGTCCCGACGCTGGACGGCAAGGTCAAGTACGACATCCCCGAGGGTACCCAGACCGGCACCACCTTCCGCCTCCGGGGCAAGGGCATCCCCAACCTCAACGGCGGGGGCAGGGGCGACCAGTTTGTCACCGTCAACATCGAAACGCCCAAGGGCTTGACGAAGGAGCAGAAGGAACTGCTGCGCCAGTTTGCCGACAGCACCGGCGGCGGCAGCGGCGTCAAGGGCAGGGGGAAACGAAAAAAACTGTTTTGACGCATGTAACGAAAAGAGCGGCCCTTTCAGGGCCGCTCTTTTCGTTACACTGTTTTTTCTCTTTGCCGCTCCAGGCGGCGGTTGCGGTAGTACAGCACGATTCCCGTGCTGACCATCAGGGTGTTGAGGATGTAGAAAAACCAGATATACCCCGGCGTGATAATGCCCGAGCGGAGCTTGATTGCCTTGCTTGCGATGCCGCAGAGGTAGCCCAGTACAATGCAGTAATAGAACGCGACACTGAAGCCCTTTGTCGTCCGGGCCTTCCAGGCCTTGTAGATATTCAGCGGCCAGGATAAGCCGAAGCATACCACCATGACCAGTTCCAGGATATCATCCATCCATCTTCCCCCTCGCGCGGCGATTGTATGACAGGCTCCCCCACGGGGAGTTTTATCCATCATAGCATAGTTTGTCCGTCTTTACAAGACGGCTTCTGGTTTTACGGAAAGATTGACAAAATGATTTAAATTATATATAGTAGAATAGAAATAGTAGAATAGAAAAAGATTGCAGCCAGCCGTCCGCGGCTATGGAGAGGGAGGACGTTTCAATGAAATTATTTGAACCCGTGGATATGCGGGTGGGAAATCCTGTCCGGAAGATCGTGGCCTTTACGATCCCCATGCTTCTGGGGAATGTGGCCCAGCAGCTCTACAACACTGTGGACAGCATCATTGTCGGCCGCTATGTCGGCGACAACGCCCTGGCCGCCGTGGGCAGCGCGGGGCCGATTCTGAACCTGATGCTGGTGCTGTTCATGGGCATTTCCGTCGGGGCCAGCATCCTTGTCAGCCAGTATTTCGGCGCGGCGCAGAGGGAGGAGCTGTCCCGCTCCATCGGGGCCTGCATCACCCTGACCGCCATCGCCTCGGTCATTATCATGGCGGTGGGGCCGCTGATCTCCCGCCCGCTGCTGCGGCTGCTGGACACGCCGGAGAGCATCATCGACTGGTGCGCCTCCTATCTGGTCATCATCTTTCTGGGCATCGCGGGCAGCGGTTTTTATAACATCCTGGGCGGCGTGCTCCGGGGCCTGGGGGACAGCGTTTCCGCGCTGGTTTACCTGCTGGTGGCGACGGTGCTGAACATCGTGCTGGACTGGCTGTTTGTGGCCCGCTTCGGCATGGGGGTGGCCGGCGTGGCCTGGGCCACGGTCATTGCCCAGGCCGTCTCCGCGGTCCTCTCCATCTGGAAGCTCACCCGGATGACGGAGATTTTCGACCTCAAAAAGGAATATCTGCGCCCGGAAAAACGCTTCACCGGTTCGCTCATCCGTCTTGGGCTCCCCTCCGGCGTGACCCAGGCCATCTTTTCGATGTCCCTGATCATCGTACAGTCGCTGACCAACAGCTTTGGGGAACAGTACATCGCCGCCAACGTCATGGTCATGCGCGTGGACGGGTTCGTGATGCTGCCGGCCTTCTCCTTCGGCACCGCCATGACCACCTTCGCCGGGCAGAATATCGGCGCCGGGAAGCCGGAGCGCGTACTCAGCGGCGCCCGCAGCGGCACCCTGACCGCCATGGGCATTTCCGCCGTGGTCACGCTGCTGATTCTGCTGGTGGGCAGGAGCATCATGGGCATTTTCACCACCACGGAGGACCTCATCAACCTCAGCTACCGCATGATGTCCATCCTGGCCCCGGGCTACATCGTCGTGGAAATCACCCAATGCCTCAGCGGCATTATGCGCGGGGCCGGGGACACGGTCACGCCCATGTGGATTTCGATCATCTCCTCCGTCATCATCCGCGTCCCGCTGGCCTACGGCATGGTCTGGCTCAGCCGGACCCCGGAAAATCCCCAGGGCAACTGCTACATGATGCAGGTCTCCCTGGTCATCACCTGGGCCATCGGCGCCATAATTACCCTGGTGTTCTACCGCGTCGGAAAATGGAAGAGCAAGGCTGTCGCAACGGCGGAAATCTAATGCAGGTATACAGCCATGAACGAGACAGAGGCTCAAAAACACAGCGGCCTGGCGGAGCTGTTGGAGGCGCTGCAGGACGGTTATACGGCCCTGGAAAAACGGGACTGGGAGCGGGCGAGGGAGCGTTTCCTCTTTGTCACCGACGAGGACCAGGACTGCGCGGAAGCCTGGTTCGGCCTGGCCCTGGCCAAGGCGCAGTGCGCGTCGGTGGACGAGTTTTCCCGCGCGCGCCAGAGGCCGGGGGAGGAACGGCAGAGGATGCTGCCCGCCGGCTCGCCGGAGGAGGAGCGGATTTCCGAGGCCGTCGAGCGTTTCCGGGTGCCGGGCTATTTCAGCGAGCGGGAGATACGGGAGATGTTTGGCCGCAGCGTACCCGAATACCCCTCGGTCACCGGTTCGCGGCGGCGCAGGCTGGCGGAGGAGCGGGCCTTCTGGGAGACAGACCCCCTCATATCCCGGGCCGCGGCCAGCGCGGGCGGCGACCTGGCCGTGACCCTGCGCAGTGTCCGGGAGCGGAGCGAAAAAGCCCTGGAACGCAGCCTTGCCGCCTCCGAGCGCCGGGACCGGGAGCGGGCGGAAAAGGCGCTCACGGACTACCACGCCCGCATGGACGCGATGGAGCGGAAGGTCCGGGACCGCCACAACGCCGCGATGGAGCGCCGGGAGGCCGACTACGCCACCGCCTGCGCGATTCTGGAGCGCGGCGGCAGCCCGGAGGAGTTGCAGCGGGCGGCGGAGGCCTTTGAGGCCCTGGGAAAATTCCGGGACAGCCGCCAGCGGGCCCAGCGCTGCAAGGAGGAGGCCGAGCGCATTGCCAACCGGAAGCTGAGGCGCTTCCGCCTCCAAAAGCTCAGAATGATTGCCCTCGGGGTTTTGGCGGTGGTAGCCGTCGGCGCGGTGGTGTCCCTGTTTTTGTCGCGCCTGGTCCTCCCACAGATCCGCTACGCCTCCGCGGAGTCCATGCGTGTCTCCGGGGATTACAACGGCGCGGCCAAAGCCTACGCCGCCCTGGGCAGCTACCGGGACAGTGCGAAAAAAGCCCTCGACAGCGCCCATGAGGCCATCTACCAGGAGGCGGAAGCCCTGCTGGCCGCGGGGGACGCGGAGGGGGCGGCGGAAAAATTCCGGTCCCTCGGCGACTACGGCGACAGCGCGGCAAGGGCCGAGCAGATCGGACAGTCTTTGCTGCAGGAGCGATACGAGCAGGCGGAGGCCCTGCTGCGGGAGGGGGATTACGACAGGGCCGCCGTGGGCTTCCGGCGGCTGGGCGAATACGCCGACAGCGCCCTCCGGGCGCAGGAGGCCCAGTACCGGGCCGCGGAGCTGCTTTTGCAGGCCGGCGATTACGACGGCGCGATTTTGCGCTTTGAAATGCTGGCGGACTACGGCGACAGCGCGAAGCGCATTGAAGAGGCCCGGGAACTGCGGGACGCGGCGGAAGAGGAGGGGAACCCATGATGCGCGGGGATTTCCATGTCCACAGCAATTTTTCCGACGGGGCCGACCCGCCGGAGGCCGTCGTCCGCGCCGCGCTGGACCGGGGCATGACGCGCCTGGGCTTCTCCGACCACGGCTATGCCGCCTATGACGGGGACTGCTGCATCCCCCGCGCCCGCGTCAGCGCCTACCGGGAGACAGTGGCGGCGCTGCGGGAAACGTACCGGGGGCGGATCGAAATCTTCTGCGGTGTGGAACAGGACCTCTACTCCGACGCCCCGACGGAGGGCTTTGATTACGTCATCGGTTCGGTACACTATCTGTATCTGGGCGGGGAATATCATGCGCTGGACTGGAAGCCGGAGATATTGCGGGAAACCTGCGCCCGCTTTTTCGGCGGCGACATGTACGCCCTGACAGCGGCATATTACGAGGCCGTGGCGGCGGTCCATGCCCGGACGGGCTGCGATATCATCGGCCACTTTGACCTGATCTCCAAATTCAACGAGCGGGAACGGCTCTTCGACCCCGCTGACCCGCGTTATATCACGGCCTGGCAGGCCGCGGCGGAGGCGCTGCTGCCCTGCGGCGTCCCCTTCGAGATCAACACCGGGGCCATGTCCCGGGGCTGGCGGACCGCTCCCTACCCGGCGGAGGACATTATGCGCTACCTCGCCGCCCGGGGCGCGCGTTTCGTCCTCTCCAGCGACAGCCACAGCGCGGAAACGCTGTGCTATGATTTTGAGGCCCAAACCCGCCGCGCCGCCGCGCTGGGATTGGAACTGACGGCATTTGAAAGGAGACTACTGGAATGAATGCGATGTGGAAAAGGAGCCTCTGTCTGTTTTTGACCCTGTGCCTGTGCTTTTCCCTGCTGCCGCCGGCCCAGGTTTGGGCGGAATCTTCGGACGGCGCTCCGGAGCAGGAGGCCGGACTTGCGGAAACCGGCAGCGATTTGGACGACGGCGGCCTCCTTGCCGCCGGGGAGCGCACCGGCTATACCCTTAGCTTCGACGCCAACGGGGGAGAGTGCGGCGCGGAGGATATCACGGTCTATTACAGCGACGACGAGCAGCTGAACGGGACCTATCCCGCCCTCCCAGAGGCGACGCGGTATGGTTACAATTTCACGGGTTGGTATACCTCCAACTTTACTGCCAATGCGCAAAAGGTGTCCGAGGGCGATCCCGTGATGGACCCCGGCGGAGACGAGGTTTTTCAGCTTTACGCCTTCTGGGAGCCGGCGGAGGTCACGGTAAAGTTTGATGCAGTCGGCGGCACAGTGAGTACCGCGTCCCAGACCGTGAAATATAACGGCACCTACGGTGAACTGCCTGTGCCTGCCGCCGGCGACCTTATCTTCTCCGGCTGGTACACTTCCCGCACCGGCGGCACGTTGGTGGACAGCAATACCATCGTAAGCAGGCTGGACACCCATACCCTGTACGCCCATTGGAGCGGGAGCGTCTATGCCCTGCTGTACTCCGACGGGGAGCTGGTGTTCCAGGCGGGGAACGCCGTGGCGGCTGGGCGGACGCTGTGGAGCGGGACGCAGGCGTGGAACCTGTCGAGGCTTTCAGTGCTGGAAAGCGGGTTTGAATCATCGGACAGTACGACGGCGTGGAGGAAGTACGCCGGAAATATCACGAAGGTGAGCTTTCTCGACAAGGTATCGCCGAAATCGACACAATACTGGTTTTACAACTGCACGAAGCTGACGCAGATCAACTGGAACGGGAATCTGGACACGTCGAACGTGACCAACATGGGGGGCATGTTCTACAACTGCAGCGCGCTGGCGGCGCTGGATGTGGGCGGCTTTGAAACCTCGAACGTGGTCTATATGTGGGATATGTTTAACAACTGCAGCTCACTGACAAGCCTGGACCTGAGCGTGTTTGATACGTCCAATGTGTTGAATATGGACTATATGTTCTGCAGCTGCGGAAAGCTGAAGACGGTTTACGCCAGTTCGCTTTTTCAGACCGGCAATGTGTCCAGCTCATACAGGATGTTCTATGACTGCTCAGCCCTTGTGGGGGAAGCGGGGACGGCCTACAGCAGCTCCTATACAGGCGTGAGCCGCGCACGGATCGACGATGGGGCGGCGGGACCGGGATACTTCAGTGAGAAGGAGACGCCGTCGACGGATATTTACGCGCTGCTGTACTCCGACGGGGAGCTGGTGTTCCAGGCGGGGAACGCCGTGGCGGCTGGGCGGACGCTGTGGAGCGGGACGCAGGCGTGGAACCTGTCAAAGCTTTCGGCGTGGAACGAGGGCTTTGGCTACTGGGATTCCTCGACGGCATGGAGGAAGTACGCCGGAAATATCACGAAGGTGAGCTTTCTCGATAAGGTATCGCCGA
>JAFUVO010000111.1 GCA_017477525.1 Oscillospiraceae bacterium
AAGGTGACGGTATAGATGGGCTTCGGCGTCCACTGGGCGTAGAGCGTCAGGTTGGCGCCGGGGCTTACGCTGGCCCGGTCGGCGTAGCTTGTGCCGCTGCCGTTGGCGGCGGTGTTCCAGCCGCTGAAGGTGTAGCCGGAGCGGGTGAAGCTGTTTGCGTTCAGCGTAATCGCATCGCCAGCTGTGACCGTCTGCGGGGACATCGTGCCGCTGCCGCCGTTGGCGTTGAAGGTGACGGTATAGATGGGCTTCGGCGTCCACTGGGCGTAGAGCGTCAGGTTGGCGCCGGGGCTTACGCTGGCCCGGTCGGCATAGCTTGTGCCGCTGCCGTTGGCGACGGTGTTCCAGCCGTTGAAGGTGTAACCGGAGCGGGTGAAGCTGTTGGCGTTCAGCATAATCCCCTCGCCGGCGGTGAACGTCTGCGCGGCCATTGTGCCGCTGCCGCCGTTGGCGTTGAAGGTGACGGTGTAGGTAGTTGGCTTGGAGCTGTAATGGAACGTCGCCGAAGTCAGCTTTTCATTGTTCGCCCCGATCGAAACGGCGCTCCACTGGCTCTCGTCGCCGCCGTAATAGACGTCTGTCAGGGCGGTTTGGTAAAAGGCGACGTTACCGACGCTCTGGATGCTGGCGGGCAGGGTGACGCTCTTCAGCGCGGTGCAGCCGTAGCAGGCGGCGAAGGCGACCGCGGTCGCCCCTTCGGGGAAAATGAGCTCTGTCAGCTTCGTATTGCCGTCAAAGGTGTTGTTGCCGAAGCCCGTCACCGTGGAGGGGATCGTGTAGCTGCCGCTTTTTCCCGCCGGATACGACAGCAGCCTTGTCATGCCATAGTTGAACAGCACCCCGTCCTGCACCTTCAGGCTGCGGCTGCCGCTGTCCAGGCTGATGGCCTCCAGCGAGGGGCAGCGGGCGAAGGGGTTCGTCGCCACAGTGGTCACGCTGGCGGGGATGAACACATAGTTCAGCCTGGCGCAGCTCTCAAAGGCGTAGCGCCCGATGCGCGTCACCGTGTTCGGGATCGTCACCCGCGTCAGGTATCCCAGATTACAGAAAGCGAAGTCGCCGATGTCCGTCACGCCGTTGAGCTCCAGCGCGGTGATGATGTTCTGGTACGGCTCCCAGGGGGTGCTGATCCGTTTGCTGGCGTCGTTTGCCTCGTAGAAATTCCCGGTGGCCCCGCTGCCGCTGAGGCGCAGTACGCCCGTGTTGTCCAGCGTCCAGCTCAGCCCGCTGCCGACGCTGCCGCCTACGGAGGCGCTGCCCTTCGCCGTGAAATACCCCGGCGCGGCGGCCCCGCCGTCGATGCGGGCGTAGTCCGCGCTTGTGTGGGCGCTGTCAAAAGTGGTGCCGGCCCCGCCGGCGAGGGCGGTGCAGTTAGAGAACATGCTTGAACTCGAGCTGCCCGTGGCAAAGCGGATGCTCGCCGATATCGTCCGAAGCTTGGAGCAGTTGGAGAACATATAGTAAAAGCTGGTTACTTTTGAGGTATCGAAGCTGCTGAGGTCCAGCGACGTCAGACTGCTGCAGTTATAGAACATGTAGTACATGGTGGTAACGCCGGACGTATCAAAGCTGCTGAGGTTCAGCGAGGTCAGACTGCTGCAGTTACCGAACATTTCGTACATGGTGGTAACGCTGGACGTGTCAAAGCCGCTGAGGTTCAGCGAGGTCAGACTGCCGCAGTTATAGAACATGTAGTACATGGTGGTAACGCCGGACGTATCAAAGCTGCTGAGGTTCAGCGAGGTCAGACTGCTGCAGTTATAGAACATGTAGCTCATATCGGTTACCTTGGATGTGTCAAAGCCGCTGAGGTCCAGGGATGTGAGGCTGCTGCAGTTAGAGAACATGTCGCGCATGTCGGTCACATTGGACGTGTTGAGTCTGCTCAGACCGCTGATCTCCGCAAGGTTTCTGCAATCATAAAACCAATATGCGGTTGACTCCGGCGCGATCGCCACCATAATCGTTACTTTTTTGATGCTGGAAGCAAAATTGCGCCATGCGGTGTTATATGACGGAAGGCCGTTTTCCAGTATCCCCAGGTCCTGCAGATTCCAGGCCTCCGTCCCGTCCAGCAGCGACCACCCGGAGGCCACCCTGCTTCCGGTCTGGATCACAAGCTCCCCGTCGGAATACAACAGGGCATAGAGGTCCGAACCCGACGCGGGCACCAGGTCCGAACCCGACACGGGCTCCAGGTCCGAATCCGACGCGGGATTGAGCGTGATCTTTGTCGAACCCAGGAGGGGTTCCGATTCAGGCCCTTCCGCGCCCTCCGGGGATTCAGTGATTTCAGGGGGTTCAGTACTTTCCGGGTTTTCCGCGATTTGCATCGCTTCTTCCGCGTTCTCCGCTTCCTCCGCGAAAGCCTCTGCGTTTTCTCCCGCCGCCCCCGCGGGCAGCAGCGCCAGGCACAGGCACAGCGCCAGGAGCAGTGAAAGGAACCTCTTTGTGCTTGGATTCGTCATGGCCTGTCTCTCTCCCTTTCCGCTTATGATTTGCCTTTTCTGCGGCATTGATTTTTTATCCGTATACCATTATATACCATTATTAAGAATGTGCAAGAAAAAAATTTTAAGGCGTCTTTTTTCTTGACAGCGCATGGCGCGTCAGCTATAATTCGGAAGGAGCAAAAGCGCCGCGCCCCGGGTTTTCGGGGCTTTTTTATTGCTGCTGACAGGAGGAAACAGATATGGATTACCGGATCGAGCACGACTCCATGGGCGAGGTACGGGTGCCGGCGGACCGGCTCTGGGGGGCGCAGACCCAGCGGAGCATCGAAAATTTTCCCATCGGCGTCGGATTGGAGACAATGCCGGGGGAGATCATCCACGCCTTCGGGCTTTTGAAGGAGGCCGCCGCCCTGGCCAACCGGGCGCTGGCGCCGGAGAGAATGACGGAAGAGAAGCTGCGCTGGCTCCGTGAGGCGGCCGGGGAGGTCGCGTCCGGGGCGCTGGACGCCCATTTTCCGCTGGTGGTCTGGCAGACCGGCAGCGGCACCCAGAGCAACATGAACGCCAACGAGGTCATCGCCAACCGGGCCAACGCCCTGGCGGGAAAGGCGCTGCTGCATCCCAACGACGATGTGAACATGTCCCAGTCCAGCAACGACACCTTTCCCACGGCGCTCCACATCGCGGCGGTGCTGGCGGTCGAGGACCGGCTGCTGCCGGCGCTGGACCGGCTCACGGAAACGCTGCTGCGCCTGGAAGCGGAGAACAGGGACGTGCTCAAATGCGGGCGGACCCACCTGCAGGACGCGGTGCCCATCCGCTTCTCCCAGGAGATCAGCGGCTGGCGGGCTTCCGCCGCCCGGGACCGGGAGATGCTCTGCTCCGCGCTGCCCTATTTGAAGCGCCTCGCCCTCGGCGGCACCGCCGTGGGCACCGGCCTCAACGCCCCCATGGGCTTCGGCGAGGCCGCCGCCGCGGAGCTGTCCGGCATGACCGGGAAAAATTTTGTGTCCGAGGACAACAAATTCCACGCCCTGTCCAGCCGGGACGAACTGGTGTTCGCCCACGGCGCGCTGAAGGCCCTGGCCGGGGACCTGATGAAGCTGGCCAACGACGTGCGCTGGCTGGCCTCCGGCCCCCGGAACGGCCTGGGAGAAATCGCGATTCCCGAAAACGAGCCCGGCAGCTCCATCATGCCCGGCAAGGTCAACCCCACCCAGTGCGAGGCCGTCACCATGGTGGCGGTCCAGGTCATGGGCAACGACGCCGCAGTGGGCTTCGCCGCCTCCCAGGGGAATTTTGAGCTGAATGTGTTCCTGCCCGTGCTGGCTTACAACTTTTTGCAGTCCGCGCGGCTGCTGGCCGAGTGCATGGACGCCTTCAACGAGCGCTGCCTGGCCGGCCTGACGCCCCGGCGGGAGAAAATGGCGGAGAATCTCGCTCGCTCCCTGATGACCGTCACCGCCCTGAACCCCCATATCGGCTACGAGAACGCCGCGAAGGTGGCGAAGCTGGCCTACCGGGAGGATATCTCCCTGCGGGAAGCCTGCCTGCGCCTGGGCTTTCTGACGGCGGCGGAATTTGACCGTGTATTCCACCCGGAGCAGATGGCATAAAAAAACAAAATCCGTCCCGGCTGAAGCCGGGACGGACGCATATATATCAAGCGGGGCCCGCGGCGCTTTTCTGCACCGCGGGCCCCGCCGCGCCGGAAACTTATGCTTTGACCGCTCATTCCGCCGGCACTTGGCCCAGGGCGTTCTGGGACGCGGGCCCGCGCACCGCCGCGCAGGCCTTTCGGCGTCCCGGCCGGTATTGTGGCCCCGTATTCCCGTTTATCATACCGCGGGATACGGAACCTGTGACCATTCACCGCGGTTTTGCCGCGATACCGGTCTGGAGCTCCGTCGCCGGAGCCCTGCCGGCCGCCCTTTTCCGGGCCCGTTTATAGTATGGCCGCCGATACCGGTTTTAGACGCGGAATTTTGAGGTTTATTTTAATAAAATATGGAAACCATAGCAGTATCAAAAAAACGTCCTCCCCCGCGAGGGGGGACACGCCGCCCCTCCGGGGCCGGCGGGAAACGGAGGAAGCTATGGCAAGGACAGACAAACGCCAGCGCCGCGCCGCGTTGGCGGCGGCGGAACAGGAGGTCCGCGCGCTCCACGAGCGGATGGAGTGCGCTTACTCCGTGTTCAACAACACCGCCGACCCGGAGCTGCTGGAGGCCAGCATCCTGGAAATCCGGGCGCTGCAATCCCGCTACGGCTGCGCCCTGCGCGCGTTGAAAGCGCTGTACGCCGGCAGTGAGCGGCCCCGTCCGCTTCAGCGCTCGCTGGGCCGCGCCTCCGCGCTGTCATAGATCAGGTCGTCGACGTCTTTTTCCAAATTTCTCTCCCCCCTTGACGCGGATATAAACCAGTATATGCGCCCCGCGTCCGGGCTATGACAGAAATTTCAGCCCTTCTTCGTTACTGATTTCCCCTGTATTCCAAGCAGAGCATCGTCAGGTCGTCGAACTGCTCGGCGTCCCTCACAAAGCCGTCCACGGCCCCGCGGACGGTCCTGAGCACGTCCTCCGGCGCGGCGGATGCGGCCTCGTTGAGCGCCGTGAGCATCCGATCCGTGCCGAACAGCTCCTTCTCCGCGCTCGTCGCCTCCGGTACGCCGTCCGTGTAGAGGAACAGCTTCGCCCCGGGGGCGAGCTGAAGCTCGTACTCCTTGTATTTCATCCCGTCCATGCCGCCGATGACGAAGCCGTGCCTGTCCTTGACAAGCTCAAACCTCCCGCCCGCCGGCATCAGCGCGGGGTACTCATGTCCCGCGTTGGCCGCCGTGATTTTGCCCGTGCGCGTGTCCAGGACACCGAACCAGACCGTGACGAACATCTCCTCCCTGTTGTTGGAGCAGATCTGGCTGTTGACCGCCTGCAGCACCTGGGCGGGACCGCGGCCCGTCATGGCGTAATTCTGCACCAGGATTTTGGAGATCATCATAAACAGCGCCGCCGGAACCCCTTTGCCGGAGACATCCGCCATGACAAGGCCCAGATGGTCGTCGTCGATCAGGAAAAAGTCGTAGAAGTCGCCGCCCACCTCCTTGGCCGGGGTCATGCTGGCGTAGATGTCAAATTCCGGGCGCTCGGGGAAGGCCGGGTAGATGTTCGGCAGCATATCCGCCTGGATCCGGGTCGCCAGCGCCAGCTCCGCCCCGATGCGCTCCTTCTCCGCGGTGATGCGGGTGACCAGCTCGATGTACTCCCGCGTCCGCTTGCTGAGCGTGGCAAAGGATTCCGCCAGAATCTCGATCTCGTCATTCGTGCGGTAGGCGTCCTCCATCTCGAAAACCGTGTCCCCGCCCCGCAGGGCGTTGATACGCCGGGTCATTTTTTCCAGGGGCTTTACCGTTCGGGACGCCAGCCTCAGCGCCCAGTAGAGGGCCAGCAGGACGATTATGGCGGTCAGCAGGATGACCGTCTGCGCGCTCCGCCGCGCCCCCTGGCCGTAGCTTTCCAGGGCCTGGGCGTTGATCTCTTCATACCGCGACAGCATCGCGGCGGTGGGCCGGCGCATGACTTCCCGCTCCACCGCGGACAGCGCCGCCCAGCCCGCCAGGGGCATCGGCGCGCCTGTAATATAGTATTCTTTCCCGTCGACGGTGAGCCATTCCAGCCCCGTGTTCTCCCGCAGCGCCCTTGTCACAAATTGGGCGAGGGCCTCATTTTCATCCTCTCGGAGATCCGGCGCCTGTTCGGAGCGCTCCACCCGGAAGGTGCCCTCCCGCTCCGGGGAGAACAGCACCTGTCCGTCCTCATTGACCACGCAGAGAAATCCGCCGCTGCCGGCGGACTGGTTCACGTAATCGCTGATGGCGGTCAGAAAAATGTCCGCGCCCACCACGGCCACAAGCTTTCCGTTCCGATAGACCGGCGCGGCGCACTCCAAGGTAGAAATATCCGTGTAGGCGTCCGCCTCCACGCCGGTGAACACCAGCTGCCCGGCCACCGCCGCCTGTTTGTACCAGGGGCGGCTGCGCACGTCCAGGGTCATGGGCGTCCCGTCGGCGGAGACATAGGAGCCGGACCGGTCGTTTACAAACAGCAGGTTCCCGTCCGCCGTCCCCACAAAAATGCCGCTGAGCTTGTCGGAGGATTCAAACATCGCCAGCATGATCTCGCTCATATTCGCCACAAGGCCCAGGGTTTCCGAGCGCTCCGGGTCCACCCCCGGCTCGTGCAGCATTTGGACCGAGGGAATGCCGTCGTTGGCTTTGGACGGGGCGGAAAAGGGGTGGGGGGAAAAGCTGTCCGCGTGTGCAAACAGCTCCGTGGCAAAAGCCTGAAGCGCCATCACGTCGCTGCGCACATCCCCAAACAGATCATCCGCGATATACGCCTGCAGCGCCACGCGCTGCGACATGGAAGTGTTCATCACGGACTCCATCGTTTCCTCGGAGACCTCCGCAATGGATTCCTGCTGGCGCAGGCTGGACTGGCGCACGATCTCTGTCAGGTTCCGCTGCTGCCAGACGGATACCGCGACATACACCGCAATCAATGCCAGGATAATTATCAGCAGCAGATTGCATATTTTCTGCTGCAGGCCGCCGATTTTGAAGCCTTTGATATTTTTCATTCGCTTCTCTTCCCTTCCGTAATCTCTGAGCGGTTATCTGATTTTCAGCCGCTGTTCCAGCTCCGGGTCCGCCGAAGCGGAGATGGTGGTCTGGTTGGTGTAGATGACCATTCCAGGCAGGGCCCCGGCAGGCTTTTTCACGAAGCGCACACGGGTGTAGTCGACGGGGACCTTCCCGCCGGCGGAGGCCTGGGAGTGGGTGGCGGCAAGGGCGGCGGCTTCCCTCAGGCTCTCCGCGTCCGGCTCCGCTCCGGCGCAGCGCAGGATAACGTGACTGCCGTGGATTTTCTGCGTGTGGAACCACAGGTCGCCCTTGTGCGCCAGCTTCAGCGTCAGCTGGTCGTTCTGCACGTTGCCCCGGCCCACCCAGATCTCATAGCCGCCCGTGGAATAGTAGCGCAGGGGGGCCGATTCCCTCACACGCTCCTTTTTCGCGCCCCTGGGCTGCCGGAGATAGCCGGTTTCCGTCAGCTCCCGCCGGATGGCGGCCACGTCCGCCTCGCTCCCCGCCCGGTCGATTTCATCCAGGACGCTCTGCAGGTAATCGGCGTCGCGCTCCGTCCTGACCAAAAGCTCGTTCAGATATTTTTCGGCGGTTTTCGCCTTCGTATATTCTTTATAATATGCCGCGGCGTTCTGCTGCGGCGTCTTGCGCCGGTCCAGCGGAATCGCCACCTCCGGGCTGCCCTCTTCATAAAAATCCTCTACCGTCATGCTGCCTGGCCTCCCCTTCGGAGCGCGGTAGAGGTTGGCGGTGATCAAATCCCCCCAGCGGCGCTTTTGCTCCCGGTTCGCGGTCTGCTTCAGCTCCTCCGTCTGGGCGGCGTACTTCCGCAGCGCCCGGTCGCGGGCGTTTTTGACCGTCCGGCGCAGCGCGGAGGTTTTGCGGCGCATCTCCTCCGCCTGGCCGCGCCGGGTATAGAAGGCGTCCAGCAGCGAGGAAAAATCGGGAAAGCGCTCCCGCTCCACGGCAGCGCCGTACTGGGAGACCGGCAGGAAGGAGAAGTCCTTGGGCTGTCCCCCGCTCAGGAGCATCCAGGGGGAAAACTCCCCGGCCAGGACCGACTCGGCGAAGGCGTCCATCACGGCGGGCAGGTTGTCCTCCGCGCCGCCGCAGCGGTGGGCCAGCTCCCGGCAGAGCAGCGGCGACAGGCCGGCGAAGCTGTCCAGCAGCCATTTCGCGGCCTCGGTCCCCTTTTCCCGGCGCTCCCAGAGGGCGCGGCGCTCCGCCGGGGGCACGTCGAGAAAGTCCGGCTTCGGCGGGCGGGGCGGCAGGCGGTAGCGCAGCCCCGGCAGCACCTGCCGCGCCGCGCTCATGTCAAAATCCACCCGGCGCAGGCAGTCGATGATGATGCCCTCCCCGTCCACCAGAATCAGGTTGGCGCCCCGTCCGACCATCTCCACCACGATTTTTTTCGGGGCCTCAACCCCCAGCTCGTCCCGGCCCAGCAAGGAGAGAACCACCGCCCGCTCCCGCTCCGGCTGTTCCACGCCGACGATCCGCGCCCCGCCCAGATGCTTGCGCAGGAGCATACAGAACATGGGCGGCTGCTCCGGGTTCTCAAAGCGGCTGGAGGTGAAATGCAGCCGCGCCTCCCCCGGTCCTCCGCAGAGCAGGAGCCGGCGGTTCCCCCCGGCGGTGCGCAGGCTGAGCAGGACTGTGTCCCGCGCCGGCTGCTGTATTTTGTCGATTCGCGCGTTTTCAAGCCCGCTGCGCAACTCCGCGGCCAGGGCGCTGACGGTGATGCTGTCCAATGGCATGTTCGGATTCCTCCCGGGTATATTCTGGCTCCGCCCGCGCGATGGAACGCGCTCGTCCTGCATGGCGGAAGCCCCTTTGGCCTTATGATTATACTATTTTGCGGGAAAAAATGCAATGGGAGCGCAGCGCGCAGGCTGAAAAAGAAAAATGCCCTGTCCCCCCAAAAATTTTACAACTTCGCTACACTTCTCTGGCATGATGTGGTATACTATGCAAACAATAGCGCGTTCCAGATTCGCGGCTGCCTCCCCCGCTTTCCCCGGGGGAGACAGGGCAAAAACGCCGGGCCTTCCGGCGGGACGCCGTGGAAAAGGAGGGCATGCCCTTTGGATAAGGTCAGGGCAAAACAGATCATCCATACGGCGACGGAGGCCGCGGACTGGACCGTGGGCGGGGCGCTGCGGCTGGCCGCGCGCCTGATTCTGTCCGTGGTCATGGTGGCCGTGCTCACCGGGCTGCTGTTCGCCTGTATTTTCGCCTACTACGTCAAGACCGAGCTGAACTCCAAGCTCAAAATCACCCTGGAGGACGCCTCGATGGACCTGTCCAGCACCATCTGGTACACCGACGCCGAGGGCAACGACCGGGAGCTGCAGATGCTCTCCAGCTCTGTCAAGCGCATCTGGGTGGATTACGAAAACCTCCCCAAGGACAAGATGATGGAACACGCCCTGGTGGCCATTGAGGACAAACGCTTTTATGAGCACAGGGGCGTGGACTGGTACCGCACCGCAGGCGCGGTGGTCCAGATGTTCTTCAGCATGGCCAACGACTTCGGCGGCAGCACCATCACCCAGCAGCTCATCAAAAACAACACCGACAACCGGGCCGACCTCGTCAGCCGCAAGCTGCTGGAAATTTTCCAGGCCATCGAGCTGGAAAAAACCTACGAGAAGAGCGAAATCATTGAGTGGTACCTCAACACCGTCTATTTCGGAGAGGGCTGCTACGGGGTCTACACCGCCGCCCAGACCTATTTCGGCAAGGACGTGTGGGATTTGACGCTGGCGGAGTGCGCCAGCATCGTGGGCATCACCAACAACCCCTCAAAATATGACCCCTTTATCGCCAACACCATCACCGACCGCTCCCTGGGCCTGACCCTGACCTGCCGGGAGTGGAACAAGTACCGCCAGGAGCTGGTGCTCCGGGAGATGTACGATCAGGGCTATATCACCTACAGCGAGTACCGCGCCGCGGTCAACGAGGAGCTGAACTTCATCCGCCCGGTCAATGAGGTCTATACCCAGGAGATCGAGAGCTTTTACGTGGAGATGGTCAAGCGGGACGTGCTGGCCGACCTCAAGCGGGTGTTCGGCTACAACGACGAGGGCGCGGCCCGGAGGCTCTACAAGGGCGGCCTGCAAATCTATTGCTGCCTCGACCCGCGCATCCAGGCCATCGTCGACAACTATTACGAAAATCCCGAAAACCTCCCGAAAGCCTACTTCCCCTCCGACCAGCAGCTGCAATCCGGGATGATGATTGTCGACCCCTACACCGGGGCCATCAAGGCCGTGGCCGGGGCCGTGGGCAAAAAGGAGATCAACGCTGCCTGGAACTATGCCACCGACTCCAGGCGCCAGGTGGGTTCCTCCATCAAGCCCCTGTCGGCTTACGGCCCCGCCATGGAATACGGGCTGGTGACCCAGACCACCCTGGTCAACGACTCGCCCAACGTCCGCCTCAGCGGGACCAATTGGAGCACGGTCAACGCCGACCGCTATTACCGCGGCATCGTCACCATCCGTACCGCGCTCCAGCTCTCGCTGAACACTGTGGCGGCGCAGCTGGTGGATAAGCTGACGCCCCAGGAGAGCTACAGCTTCATGACCCAGCGGCTGGGCTTTACCTCCCTGGTGGAGGCCGACGCGGACTACGCCCCCATGTCCCTGGGCGCCCTGACCTACGGGGCCACAGTGCGGGAGATGACCCAGGCTTACACCTCCTTCGTCAACGAGGGCGTCATGACCTATGCCCGGAGCTACACGAAAATCCTCGACTCCGAGGGCGAGGTGGTCATCGACAACGCGCCCCGGCAGATCAGCGCCTTCTCCCCCAACACCGCCGCCAATATGTGCGACATGCTCCAAAACGCCGCCACCTACGGCACCGGCGCGGGGGCCGGCTTCGCCGGCATGGCCTTCGCGGGAAAGACCGGCACCACCGCTGAGAACAACGACCGCTATTTCGTGGGCTTCACCCCCTACTATGTGGCGGCGGTCTGGACCGGCTACGACAAGCCCGAAACGATGTATTTCAACAACAACCCGGCGGTGAGCATCTGGCACACGATCATGGAGCAGGTCCACGCCGGACTGGAATACCGCGCCTTCCCCACTCCGGACGTGTCCGGCCCCACCAATATCTTCGGCAACCTGACCCAGGCCCTGGCGGAGCAGAACGCCCCCAAGCCCACCCCCACCCCGGAGCCCACGCCTGAACCGGAGCCTGAACCCGAACCCGAACCGGAGCCGGCCCAGGCGGAGCCTCCGGCGCAGACGGAGATCTGGGTTCCCGGCGGCCAGGAGGACGCGGGGGATGGCGCGGGGGACGCCGGCGGCAGCGGACCAACCACGGAAATCTGGACCCCCAACGGATAGCGCGGCTTGACTTTCCCCTGCGGCTATGGTAAAATAAACAAAATTTCCGGTTGCCTGGAGGATGAACGCATGACGGACAAGCAGATGCAATTTATCGCCTGACTGATCACCACCGCCACCGACAAGTGCAGGGATATGGAGGAAGTCCACCGGATGAACGAGGAGATACGGAAGCATTCCGCCGGAATCTCCGCCGAAGCTGCGCCGGAAACCGACAATTACAAATCCTAAGGAGAGAACAGCAATGGAGCGCATCAAAACACTGGAAACCCGCGACCTCTGCGCCAGCGCCGCCAACGGCGGCTGCGGCGAGTGCCAGACCTCCTGCCAGTCCGCCTGCAAAACCAGCTGCGGCGTGGCAAACCAGGGCTGCGAAAACAGCGCGAAGTAAGCGATATCCCCCGCCTCCGGCGGGGGATATTTTGCTGTTTCACCGCTGTCCGCGAGGGCTTGACACGGTGGATAAAGTTCATTATAATTCTACAAAAAAGGAGGTATTCTTCTCGCTGCGGAGGAGATGACCGATAAAATCAAGAACTGAACCGTATTTTTGAAAGGGGCAAATATGCAGTACGAAAAAGTGAAAACCGCCGTGGTGGGTTGCGGCATGATCAGCAATATCTATATCCGCAACCTCAAGGAGCTGTTCTCCATCACGGACCTGGTCGCGGTTTGCGACCTCCACCCTGAGGCAGCGAAGGCCAAGGCTGAAACCTATGGCGCCGGCAGGACCATGAGCATCGACGAATGCGCCGCCGACCCGGAGGTCGAGCTGGTCGTGAACCTCACGCCGCCGGGCGCGCACTACGGCGTCATCAAGCAGATGCTGGAAGCCGGAAAACATGTCTACACCGAGAAAATGTTCACCACCGACATCGAACAGTCCCGGGAGCTCGTGGCCCTGGCCGATGCGAAGGGGCTTTACCTCGGCGTGGCCCCCGACACCGTCCTGGGCGCCGGCATCCAGACCGCGAAAAAATTGATTGACTGCGGCCTGATCGGCGACGTGACCAGCGTGTCTGTCCACATCAACCGCAACCAGGCCCTCAACAGCGAAACCTTCCGCTTCCTGCGCGGCGACGGCGGCGCCCTGCCCTACGACGTGGGCATCTACTATGTGGGCGCGCTCCTGACGCTGCTGGGCCCCGTCAAAGCCATCCGCGCTTTCGGCGTTCCCGCCCCCCTGCATGAGGCGCAGCTGCTCTACAACAATGACGCGGAGCCATGGCGCATTCCCGGAAACAACATCCTGACGGCCTCGCTGGAATTTGCCTCCGGCGCGGTGGGAAGCGTCCTCTTCGACGGCAACACCATCGGGGCCAGCCAGCACGGCTTCACCGTGTTCGGCACGGAGGGCATCTTAAAGGTGGGCGATCCCAATGAATTCGGCTCCCCTGCCGCCCTCATCCGCCCCGAGGCCGGCGAGGCGGAAATCCCCTTCACCCACGGCTACGACGGCAAAAACTACCTTGAGCACTTCCCCTTCGAGGGTTACGGCCACAGGGGCGTCGGCGTGGCGGAGATGGCCTATGCCATCCGCAAGGGCAGGAAAAACAACCGCTGCAGCAAGGAATACGGCCTCCACTGCCAGGAGGTGCTTTTCGGTATGGACGAGGCCGCCCGGACCGGGACCACTTATCAGCCTCAGAGCCGCTTCGTCATGGAGGGGCTGCGCTCCGGCTGCTATTCCTCCCAGTTCGGCGGCAAAGCCCGCGGCGACGCGGAACTGAGCCTGGTGTACTGATATGCGGTACGGCGTGAATTTGTGGGGC
Source organism: Oscillospiraceae bacterium (assembly GCA_017477525.1). Classification (GTDB taxonomy): domain Bacteria; phylum Bacillota; class Clostridia; order Oscillospirales; family Oscillospiraceae; genus RGIG7114. The sequence goes on from JAFUVO010000111.1 coordinate 13,226, forward strand.
GTCAGCGCCGACTGGGGCGCGGGCGTGATCGAAACCCTCGCCGGGCTGAAAAGCCTCGGCTACCAGTGCGTCGAGCCCTGCGTTTCCTTTGAGCCCATCGACGGCTTTGAAACGCGCATCTGGCCCTATGATACCTTCCGCGAGCTGGCCCCGAAAATCCGGGAGCTCGGCCTTGATATCGTTTCCATCCATATCTTCGGCGACCTGTGCTCCAACACCGGCAGGCTGCGGGCGCTGGCGGAGCTTTACGGGGTGAAACAGTTCGTCGTCAAGTGCCCGAAGGAACTGGATGAACTGCACCTGCAGCAGACGGCGCTGAATTATATGCACGCCGCCGACGCCATCGCCGGCGCCGGGGCCCGGCTGCTCCTGCACAACGAGGCCGCGGAGATTGCAAGCTCTATCGGCGGCAAAAGCGCCTACGAATACCTGCTGGACCTCTGCCTCGGCAAGCTGGACGCCCAGGTCGATGTGGGCTGGGCCATGTTCGCCGGAGCGGACCCCAAGGCGCTGCTGTGGCGCAACCGGGACCGCGTGAAAAGCCTGCATTACAAAGATTTTGACGCGGAGAAAAAAGAGGCTGTCCCCGGCGCGGGGACGCTTGACATACTCTCCTGCTACCAGTTCGCCCGGGCCATGGGCATTCCCCAGATCGTCGACCAGGATCATTGGAATGCGGGCGTCCTCGCGGACCTTGGGGCTGTTTTCGGAACACTGGACGATTTGCGCCAGCGGCGGGACGGCAGCGCCAGCTATCTCAACATCCTCGACACCGCCACCGGCGCGGTCAAAACCCTCCGCCGTTTTGACCGCGTCATTGAGGCCCCGAACTGGCTGAAAAGCCGGAACGTGATGCTCTACAACTCCGACGGGCGCATCTATGAGTACGACATCGACAGCGATACGGAGAAGCTGGTCGATACCGGCGTCTGTACTGCCTGCAACAACGACCACGTTGTCGCCCCCGACGAGAGCGCTTTCGCGGTCAGCCACGGCGGCGACACCGGCGAGGGATATGTCTCCCGCGTCTATGTCATCCCTATGGGCGGCGGCGAGGCGCGGCTGGTCACACCCAACACCCCCAGCTTCCTCCACGGCTGGTCCCCCGACGGCGGCGAACTGGCTTATTGCGCCTTCCGGGAGCATCAGGGCAAAATGGAAGTTGATATCTATACCATTCCCGCCGGGGGCGGAGAGGAAAAGCGCCTCACCTGCGGCGGCTTCAACGACGGTCCGGAATACTCCCCCGACGGGAAATATATCTGGTTCAACTCCACCCGCACCGGCCTGATGCAGATCTGGCGTATGCGCCGCGACGGCAGCGAACAGACCCTCATCACCAACAACGAACGCAACAACTGGTTCGCCCACGTCTCCCCCGACGGCAAAAAAGTCGTTTATCTCAGCTACCGCAAGGGCGATCTCGACGCCGGGGAGCATCTGCCGAATATGTTTGTGGAGCTCTGGCTCATGGACGCCGACGGCGGCAATCAGCACCGTATCGCCTCCCTCTTCGGCGGCCAGGGCAGCATCAACGTCAACTCCTGGAGCGCTGACAGCCGGCGCCTCGCTTTTGTCAGCTACGAGCTGCTGTAGAAACTTTGTCTTCTAAGCAACGATTTCGTTGCGGGTATTTCCCTCCCCCGAAGGTGGGAGGGAAATATAGAAAAAGATAGAGTCTGTTGTGTTTTTATAGCGTTCCCCCTCTGTGGGGAACGCTATTTTTTTATCTTTTTGCAGAACCGGGGGCGAAATCCGGGAAAACGCATGTTACGCTGTTATCGTTTAGAGCCCCGCTCCACAACGGGGAACGTAAGGATAAAGGGGGAAACAACATGGATACAGGTACACAAGAAGCCATGCTGCTCCGTTTCTTTGACGGCGGCGAGGAGGGAGCGCCCCCCGACGGGGGTGGAGAGGGCTGCGCTTCGGAAGTTGGCGGGACGCTGGACGCGGCGGCTGTTCCCGATGGAAGCGCGGAGGTTCCGGCGGAGCTGCATCCGGAATACCGGAGCGTACTCAACGCCGTGGCGCGGCGTTACGGGATCGGCGAAGGGGACTGGAAGGCCCTCGAGAAGGCGCTCCAGGATGAGGCGGTCCAGGCGCGAAGCCTGGCCCGAAAACGCCGCGGCGCGGAAATTGCGGCGGCGCGAATGCTGCGCAGCTGGGCTGAGGAAGCGGAAGCGCTGAGAAATAAGCTCCCCGCTTTTGATCTGGCCGCGGAGAGCCGCGACGGACGCTTCCGCGCCATGCTCCGGTCCGGTGTGCCGTTGGAGCTGGCCTACCGCGCACTGCATACGGAAGAACTGCTGCGCGAAGGGATGTACAGCGCGGCCGCCGCTGCCGAGCGCCGTATCGTGGACAATATCCGCGCCCGTGGCGCCCGGCCGGTCGAGGCAGGCGCCGCCGGCCAGGGCGGTTTTACCGTCCGGGAAGATGTGTCGCGGCTCTCCCGGCAGGAACGGGCCGAAATCGCCCGCCGCGCCGCAAAAGGGGAATTGATCAGCTTCTGAATGTGAAAAGCCACAAGAAACCGCAAGTTCTCCCCCGGAAAGGGGAAATCATCTGAAATCCATATAATGGAGGAAACCGACATGGCAGAAAATGTAAAAAAGAATCAGGCGGCGAAGGTAGAAACGTCCGAGAGCACGGAGGAACTGCGCAAACGCATCGCCGCCCTGGAACAGGAGCTGGAGCTCAGCCGTTCGCCGCGGCAAACGCCGGCGGCGCCTGACCGGGGCGACGAGTTGGTGGATTATATGGCCCCACGTTTCGTCCGGGGAGATGAGCGCCCCATCTTCGTCGGCGTCAACGGGGAGAATATCCGCATCCAGCGGGGCGTTCCCGTGCGCATCAAAAGGAAATTTCTGGAAGCGCTCGCCAACGCCCAGACCCAGGAATATGCCGCCTACCAGGCCATCCGCGCCGCCCAGGAGCAGGGTAAAAAAGCCCTGGCAGAGCTGTGATTGCCGCTGAAGCCATTGCACAGGCGCGGGCGCTGACAGGTCAGGCGGTTGATACCGGTATCCTGCTGCGCTGGCTCAGCGAGTTGGACGGACAGCTGGCCCTGGATCTGTACCATTCCGATGTCTGGCAGCCTTATACGGCTGACGATATGCAAAGCCAACTGCTTGTCCCCTTTCCCTGGGACGGGCGGGTTTATGTCCACCATCTGGAGGCCATGACCTACTTCTCTAATGGGGAGTACGACCGCTATGCCAACGCACGGACCATGGCCGAAACCGCCCTCGGGGAGTTTCGCCGTTTTGTGCAGCGGACGCGGCAGCGCTGCACCGACCCCTTCTGCGCCACCGGCGGCAGCGGCGTCACCGTGGTCGGCGATGGCGCGCCGGAGTGGCGCTACCTCTCCGCCTACGCCCTCGCCGTCCACCATGGCTTCGACGGAACACCGGAGGAGTGGCTTGAGAGCCTGATGGGCGAGCAGGGCGAAATCGGCCCGGAGGGCCCTCCGGGGCCGCAGGGCGAACCGGGGCCGCAGGGGGCGCCGGGGCCCAACAGCGTCAGAGCCAGCACCGCCACGGAATTGACGGGATATCTCTACGGCAATGGCGCCAATATCGAGGCAAAAACGCCGGCGGCTGCCGAAACTGGCGCCCTCCCCGTCTACGGCGCGGGCGAAAATATCCTCATCAACGCGGATTTCCGCAAGCCAGTGAACCGGCAAGGGAAGACAAGCTATCCCCCCGGAAGCCAAACTGTTGATCTTTGGTACGGACTGGGCTTGAATGTGGCTATAAACGATAATGAAAGCATCTCCCTGGCCACTCCTTCCGAGTCAGGAGGACATTACTTGTTCCAAAAAGAAATAAAACCGCAAAAAATTATTGGAAAAGAATTAACATTTTCCGCACTTGTGTCGGAATCGTCAGGAACATTTAGTCTTTCGATCATCGCGTATGGGGAAGTATTCCCAGATGGATTTAAAGGGTATACAAGCGAATTTATGTCCAGCGGGCTTGTGACTTTGACAGCAACTATCCCAGAAGGGACTACGGCACTGGAATATCGCGCTCAGCCATCTATCTACAATATGTCAGGGAGTGCCTCTATTGTTGCTATGAAGCTCGAACTTGGCTCCGTTCAGACCCTCGCCCATCAGGAAAACGGCGCGTGGGTGCTCAATGAGCCGGTCAACTACGAGCGGGAATATTTGCGCTGCCTGCCCTATTCTCCGATAACGGGGGCGTATGTTGGGATGAATTACTCGAATCCCAACCTCCTTGACAACTGGTATTTCGCCGGTGGACAGTTCCCGATAAATCAGAGGGGGCAGACGAGCTATACCGGCCTTGGGTACGGGATTGATCGGTGGTATGTAGGATACGATGCGGATGTCCGGGTTACGATAAACGACGGCTATGTTACATTTGCCTGCACCGAAGCCATGAACCGAATGCTGCCGGGCCAGGTGCCGCTCGATTCATACGTTACTGTCTCCGCTTTGTATGCAGACGGACATATGGATACTGCTACCGGGAAAACGCCGCAGACGGTTCCGAGCGGACTTCATAGCGTTTGCTACAATGGCAAGGTCTACTTTGGATACTATGGCGGTTTGGCACGTGTTGGCTTTCAAGGCATATCAAGCTCAAACTCCATTGATGTGGTTGCGGTCAAGCTCGAACTCGGCTCCGTACAGACCCTGGCGCATCAAGAC